>DATEQV010000492.1:0-30906 GCA_035272265.1 Acidisphaera sp.
TTTCATCCTCTGCGGCGCGGGCGCGAAGTTCGCGCTATCGGAAACCAGCCTCGGCCTGGTGCCGGCGCAGATCGCGCCGCACGTGGTCGCCCGCGTCGGCCTCGCCACCGCCAAGCGCCTCGCCCTGACCGCCGCTCGGCTGGACGGAACCGAAGCCGTCGCGATCGGGCTCGCCGACTCCGCGCACACCGACGCGGCATCGGTGGACGCTGCGCTGGCCACGCTGCTGGACGGCATCGGCCGCTGCGCGCCGGGCGCCAACGCTGCGACCAAGCGTCTGCTCGCCGAAGCGTCGCGCGCGACGCCGGAGTTCATCACCCACGCCGCTGACGTGTTCGCCGAAAGCCTGACCGGCGAAGAAGGCCGCGAGGGCATCGCTGCCTTCGCCGAACGCCGCAAGCCGCGCTGGACGTCGCGATGATCCGCACGCTGCTGATCGCCAATCGCGGCGAGATCGCCTGCCGCGTCATCCGCGCGGCGCGCGCGCGCGGCCTGCGCACCGTCGCCGTCTTCAGCGACGCCGATGCCGGAACGCCGCACACGCAGCAGGCCGACCTCGCCCTGCGCATCGGCCCCGCGCCGGCGGCGCAGAGCTACCTCGACGCCGGCGCGATCATCGCCGCCGCGCAAGCCTGTGGCGCCGACGCGGTGCATCCCGGCTACGGCTTCCTGTCGGAGAACGCCGACTTCGCCGAAGCCTGCGCGGCCGCCGGGCTGATCTTCGTCGGCCCGCCCCCGCAGGCGATCCGCGCCATGGGCGACAAGGCCGCCGCCAAGCGCCGCATGATCGCCGCCGGCGTGCCCTGCGTGCCCGGCTACGAGGGCACCGTACAGTCGGACGCGGCCTTGGCGGAAGCCGCCGCGCGCATCGGCACGCCGCTGATGCTGAAGGCGGCGGCGGGCGGCGGCGGACGCGGCATGCGGCGCGTCGCGGCGATCGACGACCTGCCGCAGGCATTGGCCGAAGCACAGGCCGAGGCGCTGGCTGCATTCGGCTCGGCCGACATGCTGATCGAACGCATCATCCCCGCGGCGCGCCACGTCGAGATCCAGGTGCTCGCCGACACGCACGGCGCCTGCGTGCATCTGGGCGAGCGCGACTGCTCCGTGCAGCGCCGCCACCAGAAGCTGATCGAGGAAAGCCCCGTGCTCGATTCTGCCACCCGCGCCCGGATGGGCGAGGCGGCGGTGCACGCCGCGCAGGCCGTCGGCTATGTCGGCGCCGGCACGGTGGAGTTCCTGCTCGACGAAGCCGGAAACTTTTACTTCCTCGAGATGAACACCCGCCTGCAGGTCGAACACCCGGTCACGGAGGTGGTTACCGGCGTCGACCTGGTCGACCTCCAGCTCGCCGTCGCGGACGGCGAACCGCTGCCCTTCATGCTGGCCGACATCGTGCTTCGCGGCCACGCGATCGAGGCACGGCTCTATGCCGAGGACGCGAACTTCGTCCCGCAGACCGGACGCATCGCCCTGTGGCGGCCGGCATCCGGCGTGCGCGTCGATCACGGCATCGCCACCGGCCAGGAGATCACGCCGCATTACGACGCGATGCTGGCCAAGCTGATCGCCCACGCGCCGACCCGGTCAGCGGCGATCGCGAAACTGCGCCGCGCGCTCGACGAGACCGTGCTGCTCGGCCTCGTGACCAATCGCGACACGCTACGCGACATCCTCGACAGCCTGGCGTTCCGCGACGGCGCGGTGACGACGGACTGGCTCGACGCACAGCCTGCCGTGCCCCCACCCACCGTCTCGCCCGATCTGCTGGCGCTGGCCGCGCTGCTGCTGGTCGATCACGGCAACCGCTGGCAGCCCGCGCGCTGGCTGGCGCATCCGCTCGCACTCCGCGCCGCCGACACCTCGCACCGCCTGCACGCCGCCGCCGAGGACGGCGGCTGGCGCATCGAGGGCGACGGCTGGACTCGCCGCCTGCGCACGCTGTCGCGCGAGCCCGGCCGCATCGTCGTCATCGAGGACAACGCCGAGCGCAGCGCCGCCTACGCGCAGGACGGCGACGTGCTGCACGTCCAGTGCGACGGGGTCGCGGCGACCGTCGTCGACGCCACCTACGCGCCGCCCGCGCGCGAGGAGCCGGGTGCGGCCGACGGCATGCTGCGCGCGCCGATCGCCGGCACCGTGCGCAGTGTCGCCGCCGCACCGGGCGATGCAGTGGCGCAAGGCGACGTGCTGGCAGTGCTGGAGGCGATGAAGATGCGCATGCCGCTCGCCGCCCCCGTCGCCGGCATCGTCGATTCGATCGCCGCCGAGGGCGAGACGGTCGCCGCCCGCGCGGTGGTCGTGCGGCTGCGCATCGCGGAGGAGACGGCATGAACGACGACGCGGTGACGATCACCTGCGCGGTCAACGGCGTGCTGACCGACCCGCGCACGCATCCCGTGCCGGTCACGCCGGCCGAGATCGCCCAATCCGTCCGCCGCGCCCACGACGCCGGCGCGACGATCGCGCATATCCACTGGCGCCGGCAGGAACCCGGGCGCGGATACCTCGGCTCCTGGGACCCGGACGTGGCCGGCGCCATCGTCGATGCCGTCCGCGCAGCCGTGCCCGACATCATCGTCAACGCCACCACCGGCACGCCGGGCCGCGACGTCAGCGGCCCGATCGCGTGCCTGCGCCGCGTGCGCCCGGAACTGGCGGCGGCGAACGCGGGTTCGCTGAACTACCTCAAGGCGAAGGCGGACGGCACCTGGGCCTGGCCGCCGATGCTGTTCGACAACACGCCCGACAAGCTCGCCGAGATGCTGGCGGCGATGCGCGAGGTCGGCGCGGTGCCCGAATTCGAGTGTTTCGACATCGGCATCGTCCGCTCGGTCGGCCTCTATGTGCAGACCGGCATGACCTCGCCGGCGCCCTACGTGAACTTCGTCATGGGCGTCGCATCGGGCATGCCGGCGGATGCCGATCTGCTGCCGATCCTGCTGCGCCACGCGCCGGCGGGCGCGTCGTGGCAGGTCACCGCCATCGGCCGGCAGGAGATCTGGCCGCTGCACCAGCGCTGCGCCGAACTCGGCGGCCAGCTGCGCAGCGGGCTGGAGGACACGTTCTACCTGCCCGACGGCACCCGTGCGACGGAGAATGCGCAGATCGTCGAAGCGCTCGCCGACTGTGCCCGCCGCGCCGGCCGCCGCATCGCCACGCCGGCCGAGGCGCGGGCGCGGCTCGCCGCACACCACACCTGACACGCGCAGCACGGAGGGAACGCGATGTTCGGCCTGATGATGGACGAACCGCTGCTGCTCTCGGGACTGATCGACTACGCCGCCGACGCGCACGGCACGACGGAGATCGTCGCGCGCGAGATCGAAGGCGACATCGTGCGCACCACCTATGCCGAGGCGAACCGCCGCGCCAAGCGCCTCGCCTGCGCGCTGATGCGCCTCGGCATCGCGGCGGGCGACCGCGTGGGCACGCTGGCGTGGAACACACGCCGTCACTTCGAATCGTTCTACGGCGTCATGGGCTTCGGCGCGGTGCTGCACACGATCAACCCGCGCCTGCACGCGGACCAGCTCGTCTACATCATCGACCACGCCGAGGACGCGTGCGTAATGGTCGACTCGGCAACCCTGCCGATCGCGGAGGCGATCGCCCCTCGCCTGCCCCGCGTGCGCCACTGGATCGTCATGGCCGCGCCCGAGCGCATGCCGGCGACCACCCTGCCCGGCGCACTGTGTTTCGATGCGCTGATCGCCGCCGAGGACGACGGCTATGCGTGGCCGCGCTTCGACGAACGCAGCGCGTCCTCGATCTGCTACACCTCCGGCACCACCGGCAACCCGAAGGGCGTGGTCTACTCGCATCGCGCCAACGTGTTGCAGACGATGCTGCTGTCGAGCGGCTTCTTCCTGCCGGGCATGCGTAACGGCGCGCGCGAGGTGCTGATGCCGCTCGCCCCGATGTTCCACGGCAACGCGTGGGATATGCCGTACGTGTCCTGCTACATCGGCGCGAAGCTCGTGCTGCCCGGCCGCCACTACGAACCCGACAAGCTCTACGAGCTGTTCGCGACCGAGGAGGTCACGGCCAGCGCCGGCGTGCCGACGTTCTGGCTCATCCTGCTCGACTGGCTCGACCGCACCGGCAACAAGCTGCCGAAGCTGCGCCAGACCCTCTCATCCGGCTCCGCGCCGCCGCGCATGCTGGTCGAGCGGCTGCTGCGCGACTACGGCATCGAGTACCTACAGTGTTTCGGCATGACGGAGGCGCTGGGCGTCAGCGCGCCGACGCTGCGCCCGGGCGACGCCGACCTGCCGGAGGACGAGCAGATGATCCGCCGCCTGCGCTCCGGCCGCCCGATCTATGCTGCGCGCTACCGCGTGGTGGACGATAACGGAGAGGCGGTACCGGCGGACGGCCGCACGGTCGGACACATCCGCATCAAAGGCCCGTGGATCGCATCGGGCTACTACAAGCAGGAAAGCGTGCTCGACGAGGACGGCTGGCTGCCGACCGGCGATCTCGGCGTGATCGACCCGGACGGCTACCTGCTGCTGACCGGCCGCGAAAAGGACGTGATCAAGTCGGGCGGCGAGTGGATCAGCAGCATCCAGCTCGAAGACGCGGCGGTGAGCCATCCGGAGGTGATGCAGGCCGCCGTGATCGGCGTGGCGCACCCGAAATGGCAGGAGCGTCCACTGCTGATCGCCGTGCGCAAGCCCGGCAGCACGCTCGACGGGGCGGCCTTGCTGGCGCATCTGCGCGCGCGCGTCGCAAGCTGGTGGCTGCCCGACGCGGTGGAGTTCGTCGATGCGCTGCCGATGACCGGCACCGGCAAAGTCCACAAGCTCACCCTGCGCCAGCACTACGCCGGCTACCGCCTGCCCGGAACGATATCGGAACGTGCCTAGAGCGTGCTCCGCGCCTCCTGTCGGACGGCGGCGGTCGGGCGGGAAGCGCCTTGGCTGACTGCCGCCGTCCGGTTTTCAAACGGCGTCCGCCGCGTGCTGCTTTGGCGATTGTCACGCCCAGGGGCGCGCCCTAGGCTTGTATCAACGCGTCACCGACGAGGGCGCGACTGGGGAGGTGGCCGGGCATGAAAGTCGGCGACGCCATCGCGGACATCCTGCGTCGGGAGGGTGTCGAACTGTTGTTCGGCTACCCGGTCAACCACCTGATCGAATTTGCGGCGAAAGCCGGGATCCGTCCCATCATCGTTCGCCAGGAACGCGTCGGCCTGCACATGGCCGATGCCATCTCGCGGCTCAGTTCCGGCCGCAGCATCGGCGCCTTCTGCATGCAGCACGGACCGGGCACCGAAAACGCCTATGGCGGCGTTGCGCAATGCTTCGGCGAATCCGTGCCGGTGCTGGTGTTGCCGATGGGCTACCCGCGGCGGCTGTCGCAGATCAGCCCGAACTACAATCCGGTGATCAGCATGGCGTCGGTCACCAAATCGGCCGAGAGCATCACGCTCCCCGCCGAACTGCCCAACATCATGCGCCGCGCGTTCACGCAGCTGCGCAACGGGCGGGGCGGCCCGGTGCTGGTCGAAATCCCAGGCGACGTGTTCAACGAGGAGATCGCCGAGCCGCTCGACTACCAGCCCGCGATCTGCGCACGTTCCGGCCCCGATCCAGAGGACGTGCGCCGTGCGGCGGCACTGCTCGCAGGCGCTGAGCGGCCGGTGATCTACGCCGGGCAGGGCGTCCACTACGCGCGTGCGTGGCCCGAGCTGCGCGCGCTGGCCGAGAAACTGGCCGCGCCGGTGCTGACCAGCCTTGGCGGGAAAAGCGCCTTCCCCGAGACCCATCCGCTGTCGCTTGGGTCGGGCGGCGTCGCCTACTCCCGCCAGGCGCATCACTTCCTGCACCGCGCCGACGTGATCCTCGGCGTCGGATGCAGCTTCACCGAGACCTCGTTCGCGATCGCCATGCCGAAGGGAAAGCGGGTCATTCACGCCACCCTCGATCCCGCGCACTTGAACAAGGACGTCCGCTGCGAGATCGGCCTGGTGGGCGACGCGGCGCTCACTCTGGCCGCGGTTGGCGCAGCACTCGACGGCCATTCGGTCGGACGCGACGCGGTCGGGGTCGCTGACGAGATCGCGCGGGTGCGCGCCGACTGGCTGGCTGAATGGATGCCGCGGCTGACGTCGGACGAAGTCCCGCTCAGTCCCTATCGCGTGCTGTGGGACCTGCTGCACACGGTCGACCTCGACAACACGATCATCACGCACGACGCGGGCAGCCCGCGCGATCAGCTGTCGCCGTTTTGGACCGCGACCAAGCCGCTGTCCTACATCGGGTGGGGCAAGACGACTCAGCTCGGCTACGGCCTGGGCCTCGCAATGGGGGCGAAGCTCGCTCGGCCCGACGCGCTGTGCATCAATGTCTGGGGAGATGCGGCGATCGGCTTCACGGGCATGGATTTCGAGACTGCCGTCCGTGAACGCATCCCGATCCTGTCGATCCTGCTGAACAACTTCAGCATGGCGATCGAATTGAAGGTGATGCCAATCAGCACCGAAAAGTATCGTGCGACCGACATCTCCGGCGACTACGCCGCGATGGCGCGTGCCTTCGGCGGCTATGGCGAGCGGGTCACCGATCCGGCGCAGGTCGTCCCGGCGTTCCGCCGCGGCATCGAGCAGACACGTGCGGGCACGCCCGCGCTGCTGGAGTTCGTCACCGCCAAGGAGACTCGGATCTCCAAGCCCGGCGCCTGAGCCGCGCCAGCCCGCGGCCTATTCGTTACTACGTGTCGAGCCTGACCGGCGCGGTGAAGGCATAGCGGCGCACACGATCGTGCCGCGGCACCCCAGGAGAGAGACGATGAAGATAGCCAGACTGGAGACGTTCCGCGCCGACGCGGGCTGGCGGCTGTTCTCGTTTCTGAAGATCGTCTCGGACGACGGCATCGAGGGCTGGTCCGAATACAACGAAAGCTTCGGCAGCGCGGGACTGACATCAGTCATCGACGAACTCGGCGCCCTGATCGTCGGGCTCGATCCGAGCGCGTGGGAGCAGGTGGTCGCATTCCTGCAGATGAAGACCCGCCAGTCGCGCGGCGGGATCAACCAGCAGGCCATCGCAGCCATCGAGAACGCGCTGCTGGACATCGCGGCCAAGTCGCTCGGCGTGCCGGTCTACCGGATGCTTGGCGGCCCGGTGCGAACCCGCGTTCCGGTCTACTGGTCACACTTCGGCACCTATCGCGTGCGCAGCGCGGAGCTGATGGGCGTCCCGCCACTCCGGACCCTCGACGATCTGGCGAAGCACGCCGCCGAGGTGAAGCAGCGCGGCTTCCACGCACTGAAGACCAACATCCTCCCGTCGGACGGCAAGACGCTCACCTCGTTCAATCCAGGATTCGGCCGCACCGGCGGATGGCCGGAACTGAACTGGGACAACCGAACGCTGCGCGCGGCGCACGATCAGCTTCGGGACATCCGCGACGCGATCGGACCCGACATGGGCCTGATGCTGGACATCAATTTCCATTTCAAGACCGAGGGGTTCCGCCGCGTCGCGGAGACGGTCGCACCGTTCGGACTGACGTGGCTCGAGGTCGACACGCACGACGCGCCGTCGCTCCGGCTGATCCGCGATGTCGCCCCCTGCCCGATCGCCTCGTGCGAGACGCTGTGCGGGCGCCGCGACTTCAAGCCGTTCTTCGAAAGCTACGCCATGGACGTCGCGATCATCGACGTGGTGTGGAACGGTTTGGCCGAGAGCCTGAAGATCGCGTCGATGGCCGACGTGTACGAGATCAACACCGCGCCGCATAATTTCTACGGCCATCTCTGCAGCATGATCAGCGCCCACTTTTCGGCGCTCGTACCGAACTTTCGCATGATGGAAGTCGACATCGACAGCGCGCCCTGGCGCGACGAATTCTACGACCAGCCGCCGGTGATCGAGGACGGCACGCTGGTGCTGCCGACGCGGCCCGGCTGGGGAATCGCGGTCAACGAAGCGGCGGTGCGCGCGCGACGCCCCAACGGCTGAGGGAAACCGCAATGGCCAAGTTCAAAATCGTCACGCCAGCCGCCGCCAGCTTCACCACCGCGGGCGGCGGCTACGATCACGAGATGGAGGCGCTCCGCGGCCTGGATGCCGAGATCATCGAGGCGCCGGCCAACGAAGCGGATGTCATCGCCGCCGCGCGCGATGCCGATGCGGTTTACGCGAAGGGCATGGGGCCGGAGCAGCCCTGACGCATACCGGACCATCGCGTGCTTGGCTGGGGCGGGAGGATTCGAACCTCCGCATGGCGGAATCAAAATCCGCTGCCTTACCGCTTGGCGACGCCCCAATCGAAAGCCGCGGCGGGAGATAAGGCCCCGCCCCAGCACCATGCAACCTGACCCACCGATCCCGCCGCCGCCTCGGCCGCCTCGGCCGAGGCGAACAGGCCGAAACACGTCCCACCCGAACCGCTCATCCGCGCCAGCAAACACCCCGGCAACAGCGCGATGCGCTCCAGCAGCGGCGCGATCTCGGGTGCGACCGCGCGGGCCGGCGCCTGCAGGTCATTCCGCAGGCGCGCCAGATCGCGCGCCATCGCCGCCGCGTCCGGCCACGCATCGGGCAGCTCGGCCGGCGCGCTGAACGCGGGGTCGCGACGGCGGAACACCTCGGCGGTCGCCAGCGCCACGCCCGGATTGGCCAGCAGGAGTCCGCACGACGGCAGCGCCGGTGCAGCCGACAGACGCTCGCCGATGCCGCCCATCCGCGCGGGCCGGCCGACGAGGCAGACCGGCACGTCGGCGCCGATGCCGAGAGCCAGTCCGGGCAGATCGACGCTGCCGGGCGCGATATCCCACAGCCGGCACAGGCCGCGGAGCGTCGCCGCCGCGTCGGCCGAGCCGCCGCCGATCCCCGATGCCACCGGCAGGGCCTTGTGCAGCACCAGCGCGGCGTCGGCCGACCGTCCCGCCACATCCGCAAGCGCACGCGCCGCACGGAGCACCAGATTGTCCGTCCCATCGCCGAGCGCCACAGCGAACGGGCCGCGCACCTCGAGCGACAATCCGCGCGCCGGCCTCGCGTCGATCACGTCCGCGGCGCCGGCGAAGACGGCTAGGCTGTCGAGCAGGTGATACCCGTCGGCACGCCGGCCGACGACGTGCAGGAACAGGTTGACCTTCGCCGGCGCGCGCTCCGTCACGACGGCGCGCGCGAGGTCAGACGGCGAAGACGCCACCGCTACTGGACGTGCGAGTCCCCGCTCGCCGCGCTGTCGACCGGCGGCAGGCCGTTGTCGTGCAGCCGCGCCTCGAGCTTCGCCGCGTCCTCCGGCTCGGGGTTGAGCGTCAGGGCGCGGCGCCACTGGTACTCCGCCTCCATCTTCCGGCCGGCGGCCCAGTAGGCGTCGCCCAGATGGCCGTTGATCTCGGCGTCCTCGGGCTCCAGTTCGGTCGCGCGCTCCAGCGTCTTGACCGCCGTCACCGTGTCGCCCTGGCGCAGCTCCACCCAGCCCAGGCTGTCGACGATCGACCCGTCGTTCGGCTTCAGCTCCGCCGCCCGCTCGATCATCGCCTTCGCGCGCGTCAGGTGCACGCCCATGTCGGCCCAGGAATAGCCGAGATAGTTCAGCACATACGGCTCGTCGGGCGAGAGCTGCAGCGCGCGCTCCATATCCGCCTCGGCCTTCGGCCACTGATGCGACCGCTCGTAGGCGACGCCGCGCTCGTAGAACAACGGCCAGGAACTCCGCAACGGCGTTGCGCCCTGCCGCTGGATCGCCTTGTCGTACGCGGCGATCGCGTCGGTGTAGCGATGCTTGTTACGGTCGATGTCGCCGATCTCCGCCCACGGCTCGGCACTGTCAGGATAGTCGCGCGCGATCTGGTCGAGGTCGCGCACCGCATCTTCGCTCTTGCCCATCGTGTCGAGCAGCGCCGCACGGCGCATCCGCACCACGCCGGCCAGCGGATCGTCCGCGCCGATCGATGCCAGCACGCCGAGTGCCGTCTGCGGGTTCTTGTTGACCGCGAAGATGTCGGACAGCAGCAGCCGCGACGGCGTCAGGTCGGGCCTCAGCTGCAGCGAAAGGCGCAGCAGCAGCACCGAGAAATCGCTCGCCTCCTGCTGGCGCAGCGCGGCCGCGAGCGCGAGATAGGCTTCGGCGATGCCGTCGGTGGCATGCGCGACGACGCGATGGCGGTCGTTGGCGATCAGCGCCGGCAGCGCGATCGCCATGTCCGACGCACTGTCCGCAACCGAGCGCAACGTCTGCTCGGCCTCAGCCGTGTGTCCTTCGCGCGCCTGCCAGCTCGCGATCGTCTGCGCGAGCCGCAGATTGGTGCCGCCGAAATCGGTCTGTGCGATCCGGTAGTAACGCGCGGCGTCGGCGCTGCGGTTGGCGAGGTCCGCGATCAGCGCGGCGTGCAGCGCATACACGGCGCGGAAGCGCTGGCCCTCGACATACGGGCGCAGCGACGACAGCGCGGCATCGGTGTGCCCGCCGCCCTGCAACGCCCAGGCGATCAGCAGCGGCTGCAGGAACTGCGTCACACCCTGGCGCGGCAGCGCGCGGAACTTCGCCTCCGCGCCATCCCAGTTGCCAGCCTTGGCGTCGACATCGGCGAGCAGCAGCAGCGCCGCCGGGTTCTCCGGCAGCCGGCGCGCGAGCCGCACCGCATCCGGCCGATCGGCCATCAGGCAGGCGACGAAGGCCTGCTGGATCAGGTCCTGGTTGTTCGGGTCCAGCGCCACCGCGCGCAGGAAGTAGTCCGCCGCGCGGTCGACGTCGGACTCGCTCATCGCGAACTGCCCGTCCAGCAGGTCGCTGGCCAGGCCCGGGGGCATCGCGTCACCGCCGGAGCGGTGCGCCGCAGCATGCCTGGGCACGGCGGCCGACGCATCGGCCAGCGCACCGGCGGTCAGCATTGTCAGACCGAGTAGGATCGAACGCGACGAGAGGATCATGCAGCCAACTTTCGCAAGCTAAGCCAAGCAAACTAGACGCCGGGCAAGCGTGGCGCCACGGGGAAATGCAACCGGCCAGCCGGCCGCGCCGATGTCCAGTCCCGGTTGGTAACAGCCGGTCACCGACACCGGAATGGCCGCGCCATTACATGCCGCCGGGATAGTTCGGGCCGCCGCCGCCCTCCGGCGTGACCCAGTCGATATTCTGCGTCGGGTCCTTGATGTCGCAGGTCTTGCAGTGCACGCAGTTCTGCGCGTTGATCTGCAGCCGCGGCTCGCCCTGCTCGGCGCCGACGATCTCGTAGACCTGCGCCGGGCAATAGCGCGTCTCCGGGCTGCGGAAGTGGTCCCAGTTCACCGTGATCGCCTTCGACGGGTCGCGCAGCCTCAGATGCGCCGGCTGGTTCTCCTCGTGGTTCGTGCTGCTGAGGAACACGGAGGACAGCCGGTCGAAGGTCAGCTTGCCGTCGGGCTTCGGATAACTCGGCCGCGGCGCCCGGTCGGCCGGCACCAGCGTTTCGTTGTCCTTGTGGTGGTGGTGCAACGTCCACGGCGCACGGCCGCGCAGCACCATCGCGTCGAGCGCCGAATACGCCAGCCCGCCCCACAGGCCCCACTTCGCGAAGGCCGGGCGGATGTTGCGGGCAGCCGACAATTCCTCCTGCACCCAGCTCGTGCGCACGCTTTCCGGATACGATGTCAGCTCCGCCGGCTTGCCGTTGGCCAGTGCCGCGGCCGCCGCCTCGGCGGCCAGCATCCCCGACTTCATCGCGGTATGCGTGCCCTTGATCTTTGGCACGTTCAGGAACCCGGCCGTATCGCCGATCAGTGCGCCGCCCGGGAAGACCAGGGTGGGGAGCGATTGCAGCCCGCCCTCCGCCAGCGCCCGCGCGCCGTACGCGATCCGCCGCGCGCCCTCGAAGTGATGACGGATCGCCGGATGCGTCTTGAAACGCTGCATCTCGTCGAACGGCGACAGCCATGGGTTGCGGTAATCGAGTCCGACCACGAACCCGTACGCCACCAGCCGTTCTCCGAAATGATACAGGAACGAACCGCCATAGGTCTTGCTGTCGAGCGGCCAGCCGATCGTGTGCTCGATCAGGCCCGGCTTGTGCCGCTCGGCGGGAACCTCCCACAGCTCCTTGATGCCGATCCCGTAGGTCTGCGGATCGTGGCCCTCGCGCAGCTTGTAGCGCTCGATCAGCTTCTTGGTCAGCGAGCCGCGGCACCCCTCGGCGAACAGCGTGTAGCTGCCGCGCAGCTCCATGCCGCGCTGATAGTTGCCGGTATGCTCGCCGTTCTTGCCGATGCCCATGTCGCCCGTCGCGACACCGACGATGCGGCCGCCCTCCTCGAGCAGTTCGGCCGCGGCGAAGCCCGGGTAGATCTCCACGCCGAGCGCCTCCGCCTGCTGGCCGAGCCAACGGCAGACGTCGCCGAGGCTGACGACGTAGTTGCCGTGATTGTGCATCTGCGGCGGCGTGGGCAGCCTGATCGCGCGCGTCGCGGTCAGGAACAGGAACCGATCGTCGCCCGCCGGCGTGTTGAGGGGCGCACCGCGCTCGCGCCAGTCCGGCAGCAGTTCGGACAGCGCGCGCGGTTCGATCACCGCGCCCGACAGGATATGCGCGCCGACCTCGCTACCCTTCTCCAGCACGCACACGGTGGCATCAGGCGCGAGCTGCTTGAAACGGATCGCGGCGGCGAGGCCCGCGGGCCCGGCACCGACGACCACGACATCGAATTCCATCGCCTCGCGCGGCGCCGGCTCGTCTGACATCGGTCCCCCTGTTTGGACGTGGCCCTCGATGGGCGGCGGGCAACCTAGAGAGGCTGGCAGCCCGACGCAAAAGGGGCGATGAGCGCCGGATGGACTCGATTGCTGCATTTCGGGCGCTGGCGCTCCAGCTGGCCTGGGGCGCCGACGAAGCGTTGCAGGACGCGCCGGTCGATCGCCTGCAGCCCGCGGCCGCTCGCCAGTCCCCCAGCCCCGCGCCGGCGGCGCACCCGACGCCGGCCGCGCCCGCGCCACCCGGCCCACAAGGCCCGGGTCGGGCCGGGACTGCAGGCCGGGCGACCGCCCTCGCCGAGCACGCGGCATCGCTCAACGACCTGCGCGACGCGCTCGCGGCGCTGGACCTCGGACTGCGCGACACGGCGATGCACGCCGTCTTCGCCGACGGCCCACCGGGCGGCGTCGCCGTCCTGACCGACGCGCCGGGCACCGAGGACGACAGCACCGGCCGCCCGCTCTCTGGACCGGACGGCGCCTATTTCGACCGCATGCTGGCCAGCATCGGCCTGACGCGCGCGGAGCTGCTGGTTCTGCCGCTGGTGTTCTGGCGGCCGCCCGGCGGCCGGCCGGCCACGCCGACCGAGATCGACGCCTGCCTGCCCATCGTGCGCCGCGCGCTGACGCTCGCCCGCCCGCGCGCTCTGCTGGCCTTCGCCGGGCCTCCCGCCACCGCGCTGCTGGGCCGCGCCGCAACCCGCCGCGACGCCGGCACGTGGCGGGATCTGGCCCTGCCCGGATTGGCGGAGCCGGTGCCGACGCTGGTCATCCCCTCGCCCGCCGCCTGCCGCACCGACGTCCGCCGACGGCGGGAGGCGTGGTTCGCCCTGCGGCTATTGACGCGCCGAATCGGTTCCTGAATAGCGGGAATGTGACCGGCACTTCGGCCTCTAAGCTCCGAGAATCCGGTAATTCGTCACAATTGTAGAGATTAATCCCACCCCTGGGGATTGCGTCTCAGGACCGTTTCCGGTAGCGCCCCGGCCATGCCAGGGACAGCTCAACTTTCCCCCAGCACCGCTCCGGCCAAGCGCTCTCTCAGAGCCTTCATCGCCGGGGCAGCGATTCTCGCAGGAGCCTTCGCCTCGCTCGCACCGGTTCAGCCGGCGAGCGGCGCGGAGACGTCCGGCGGGGACGATACCGCCATGGCGGTGCCACGGATCACGCCGCCGAGCGGCAGCAGCGTGCCGTTGCCTCAACCGTTGTCCGCTGCCGACGCGGCACGGCTGCGCCGCATCTTCGCGCTGCAGGACCGCGGCAAGCTCGACGAGGCGCAGGCAGAGACCACGGCGCTCGGGGACAACATCCTGCTCGGCCACGTGCTGGCCGACCGCTATCTCGCCCGCTACCGCAGCGCCGCGATCGACGAGCTGCGCGCGTGGCTCGCCCGCTATGCCGACCAGCCGGACGCGCCGACGATCCGTGAGCTGCTCGTCCACAAGCTCCCCAAGGGCGCGGAGGCGCCTCCGCAGCCGACGGTCCGCATCGAGTCGATCGTCGCCCCGGACCAGGAGTCCGCGCTGCCGGAGGATATCGAGCCGGACGACCAAGCGGCACGCGCCGGCCGGATACTCGCAGCGTCCGCCCGCCGGCTGTTCATCGCCAACCGCGACGCACAGGCGATGCAGACCGCGGCGGCCGCCTTCGGCCGCAATCGCGGCGACCGGCAGGTCGCCGACCCGGGCTATGTCGCCGGCCTCGCCGCATGGCGGCTGGATCGGATCCGCGACGCCCGCCACCTGTTCGAGGCGGCCGCCGAGGCGCCCGTCGCCTCGCCCGCCATCCGCGCCGCCGCCGCCTTCTGGACGGCGCGCGCCATCGTCCGCCTCGGCGAGGGCACCGCCGCCGCAACGCCCTGGCTCAAGCGCGCGGCCGAGCAGTCGCGCACTTTCTACGGCATGATCGCGCGGCGCACGCTGGGGCTGAACGCCGCCCTGAGCCAGGCGCCGGAGATCCTCGGCACCGCCGACGTGGAGGCGATCGCCGCCTTCCCGGGCGGCGTGCGGGCCTTCGCCCTGCTGCAGATCGGCCAGCCGGAATGGGCCGACGCCGAATTCCGCGCGCTGTGGGCCTCAATCAAGAACGACCGCGGCCTCGCGCGGTCGCTGATGCTGATCGCCTCGCAGGCCGGGCTGACCGATCTCGCGGCCGACCTCGCCACCCACGTGCAGGGCGAGGACGGGCTGTCGCGCGACCTGACGCGCTTCCCGGTCCCGCGCCTGGAGCCGCGCGGCGGCTTCCGCGTCGATCCCCCGCTGGTGTACGCGCTGACCCGCCTGGAATCGAACTTCAATCCCGGCGTCGTCTCCCGCGCCGGCGCGCGCGGGCTGATGCAGCTGATGCCGGTGACGGCTGGTTACATCGGCAACGATCGCTCGCTCGCCGGCGCCGGTGCCGCCCGCCTGCACGATCCGGGGCTGAACCTGGAGCTGGGCCAGCGCTACCTGGAGTTCCTCTCCGAGCAGGACGGCATCCACGACGACCTGATCCGCATGCTGGCCAGCTACAACACCGGCACGGGCAGCTTCGCGCACTGGGGACCCGACGTGCAGGACTACGGCGACCCGCTGCTGTTCATCGAGGCGATCCCGAACGACGTCACGCGGGTGTACGTGCAGCACGCGCTGGCGTATTCGTGGATCTACGCCGCCCGGCTGCATCTGCCGACGCCGACCCTCGACGCGCTCGCCTACGGCCAGTTCCCCCGCTTCGACGAGCCGTCGTCGCCGATCCGCGCCGCCTCCTTGCAGGTTCACTGACAGGCTTCATCCCGGCCTCGCGCACGCCTACATCAGGCCTGCCGAGGAGAAGGCATCATGGCGCGCATCGACGAAACCCGGCCGTTCGTGCCGGTCAACATTGCCGTGCTGACGGTATCGGACACGCGCGACTCGACGAACGACACGTCGGGCGACGCGCTGGCCGAGCGCATCGCGGCGGCAGGCCACAGACTCGCCGCGCGCGCGATCGAACGCGACGACGCCGACGCGATCGTGGCGCGGCTGGAAGGCTGGATCGCCGACCCGCAGATCGACGTGATCGTCACCACCGGCGGCACCGGCATCACCGGGCGCGACGTGACGCCCGAGGCATTCGATCGCGTGCTGGAAAAGCGCATCGAAGGTTTCGGCGAGCTGTTCCGCATGCTGAGCTTCCAGAAGATCGGCACCTCGACGATGCAGTCGCGCGCCATCGGCGGCGTGGCCGGCGGGACGTATCTGTTCGCGCTGCCCGGCAGCCCGGGCGCCGCGCGCGACGGCTGGGACGACATCCTGGTCTGGCAGCTCGACATCCGCCACCGTCCCTGCAACCTCGTCGAGCTGATGCCGCGATTGCAGGAACACCTGTCAGGGAAGGCCGGGCGATGACCAAGGAAGAGCTGACCGCCTGGGCGCTCGCCAACGGCTGGCAGATGATCGGCGGCCACCCGAGCCTGACCAAGCCGTCGTCGCCGAAGGAGGCGATCGTGCGGCTGAACCTGAAAGCGACGGTGGTCAACCTGGAAGTCAAGAAGCCGGCCGGCAAATGGGAGAAGGTTTCCGGCGAAACCTACTCCAAGATCATCGCCGACCCCGAGGGCGGCATGCCGCAGGGTCTCGGCTTCGAGAGCATCCCGAGCTTTTCGATGCTGATGCGCGACAACCAGGACCGGCGGGCGTTCGCGAAAATGGGCGGCACGGGGAAGCCGTGACCCGCCGCTAACGAGCGGTTATCCGGCCAGGCTCATGCTCGTCGGCCGGGCTCGACCATGGCCGTCAATGGTGCGTGAGTTTTAACATCATCTTGTGATGCCTGGCCCTATCCGGCACCATATGTGGGAGAGCCGATTCGCCGACGAAGGGCCGAGCCGATGCGTCAAATGCCGTCCTCCAGCCTCCCCGTTCCGCCGCGCGGCGCCGTTCCCGGCGCCTCGTTCGGCGAGGCACGGCTGCCGGCGCGGACGCTGGAGCCGGGCATGGGGATGGCCGTGGCGCGCCGGACCGTGTTCCGCGCCGCCGACGAAGAGGATTTCGGTCGTGTGGCCGACCGGGTTGCCGAGGGCAACGTCGCGTTGCTCGGCGCCCACCGGGGCGCGGCGGTCGCGCGGGAGCAGGCGCGGCTGCGCAACGCGATCGCGACCGGCGCGCTGCTGACCTCCGGGCGGCACCTGCAGCACGGCGACGCGGGCCAACCGGCGCGCAACATGGAGGTGTTCACCAACTGCGCCACCGCCATCGCGTCGTTCGCCAAGTTTTACCTCCTGCTCAACGGCGCCGGCGTCGGCCGGTCGTATGACGACGACCTAGCCGCGGTGGACTGGGCGACCGCGCCGGACCTGATGCTGGTTCTGTCGCCGGAACATCCGGACCACCTCGCCGATGCCGATGCGAGGCGGCGCTTTGCCGCGACGCTCGATGCGCCGGGCTCGGCCGATGGTATGCTGGCGGAACGGCTGCTCGACGACGTTGCCGACGCGCCGGCCGACGCCGTGCTGCACCGGATCGCGGACAGCCGCGAAGGCTGGGCCAAGGCGGTCGAGATCTGGGAAGCGATGGCGTTCCGCCGCGAGCGCGGGCGCACACTGGTGCTCGATCTGTCTGACGTGCGTCCGGCGGGCAGCCCGATCATGGGCATGCAGGGACGGCCGTCATCGGGACCGCTGTCGCTGGTGCGCGCGTTCCTGAACATCCAGCGCCGGGTGATCGAGCCTGCGCGGGCGCGCGACCTCGGCGGCGAAGCGATGCAGCCGTGGGAGCAGGCGCTGCTGGTCGACCACTATCTGTCGATGGAGGTCCAGGTCGGCGGCGCGCGGCGTGCCGCGCGTATGGCCACCAAGTCGTGGCGCGATCCGGGCGTGCTGCGCTTCATCCGCGCCAAGACCGAGGGCGGACTGTGGACCGCCAACCATTCGGTGATGGTCGATCGCGCGTTCTGGGATCTGGTGCGCGGCGAGGCGGCGGACTCGCCCGAGATCGCCGACCATGCCCGCGCGGTGTTCGCCGAGGCGACGCGCTGTGCGTATCACAACGGCGAGCCCGGCTTCATCAACGGCGACCTGCTGGAGGATCACCGCACCCGCTTCGCCTGGCAGAAGCCGGTGCATGACGACGGGCGCGACCTGTGCAGCGACCGCTACAAGGTCGACGCCGCTGCCGGACTGGTCGCACATCTCGCGCGCCGCGCCGGCGCATCGCGATTCCCGGTCACCACGAACCCGTGCGGCGAGATCGCGCTGCACGTCACCGGCGGCTATTGCGTGATCGCCGACTTCGCGCCGCTGCTGGCGTGTCCGGTGGACTTCGACGGCTTTGCCCCCGGCGCACCGCCGGCGAACGTCGCTGCGCTGTGGGATGCGCGCGTGGAAGATGCGGTGCGGCTTGGCGTGCGCTTCCTGATGCGGGCGAACCGCATGGACGCGCTGTACGCGCAGGAAGTGGCGCGCACCAACCGCATGGGCATCGGGCCGACCGGGCTGCACGAATACGCGTGGCTGCGGTTCGGCCTCGCCTTCCGCGACCTGCTCGATGCCGGCAAGGCCGCGCCGTTCTGGGCGATGCTGGACCGCTTGTCGGCGGCGGCGAAGCAGGAGGGCTCGGCCTATGCCGCCGAGTTGGGGCTCGCCGAGCCTGTCACGGTGACGACGGTCAAACCCGCCGGCACGACGAGCAAGCTGTTCGGCCTGACCGAAGGCGCGCATCTGCCCGCGCGCCGCCACTACCTGCGCTGGGTGCAGTTCAAGGGCACGCGGGATGCCGACGGGGCGTGGTGCGCCGATGCCGATCCGCTGCTGCCGGAGCTGGCCGAGCGCGGCTATCCGATCCGCACGCTGAACAGCTTCCCGGGCATGACCATCGTCGGCTTCCCGACCGAGCCGCTGCTGCTGCGCCTCGGCCTGGACGATGCACTCGTGACGGCGCCGGAGGCGTCGCCCGAGGAGCATTATCGCTGGCTGCGTCTGCTGGAGCGGCACTGGATCGGCGCGGAGCGTGGCAACCAGGTGAGCTACACGCTGAAGCTGTTCACCGACCGCGTCGACCTGGACGACTTCCGCGCGCTGGTGGCCGAGCAGCAGCCGCACGTCCGCTGCTGCGCGATCCTGCCGAGCCGGCCGGACCACCTGCTCGGCTACGAGTATCTGCCCGAAGAGGAGATCCCAGTCGACGAATTCGCGGCGATTACCGATGCGATCGAGCACGCCAAACACGCCGAGCGGGTGGACGACCACCACCTGCACTGCGCGAGCGGGGCGTGCCCGATCTGAGGCTGTCGGTTTCGAAGCGCACGACGTACGCCGTTATTGCGAGGAGCACAGCGACGAAGCAACCCAGTGCCGCGCGACAGATGCTTGCGACGTTGCCCTGGGTCGCTTCCCGCCACGTCTTCGGCTCGCGGTCGCAATACCGGCGCGAACGGGCTCCGGTGAACCAGACTTCGTACTACTGCAAGCGGATCGGCCGGTCCGGATAGGTCAGCTGCTCGCGGTCGCGCCAGTTGGAGCGGACGTAGTTGATCTCCATCAGCCGGCGCACGCCGACGATCGGGCGCTTCTCGAACCCGTGCCAGGTCGCCGGGCCGGGCACGAAGATCACCGCCGAATCGAACTCGGCGTTCGAGCGAGCGACCCAGCGCACCTCGGCGTCGTAGATATCGGTGCCCCACCCCGCCGCCTCGGGTCCGGTGCACAGGTAGATCACCATTGAGAACAGCTTCTCCGGAATGTCCCGGTGCGGCTCCAGCCATGCGCCGTCGGTGTCCTGCATGTACTCCATCCGCAGGTAGCTCCCCTCGACCGGGATGTCGCAGGTCTCGGCGAGCTGGCGCGCGACGGCCGGCCGCTGCAACGCCTCGCTCAGCGCGGCACAGGTCGGGAAGTCGTCGCGCATCTTCGGCGTGATGAAGCAGCGGGACACGTTGTAGGTGTTGCGCGTCCCGTCGGTCGGCCCAAGCATCGGCGGCACGATCGGCAAGGTCAGGATGCCGGTGCACAGGTCGATCGGGAACACCTCGCGCAGCTTCCAGTGCCGGTACGGCCACTCGGCGCGTTCGGCCGCAGCCAGCGCGCCGCGGAACTGCTGCTCGATCACATCCGGCGATGGTACCGGAGGATACTGCATCACCGGGCGCCCGGCAGCCGGCGCGGTGCCAGGTCGATCATCTTGCGCAGCAGCGGCACCGCCTTGGCGGACGCGCTTAGCCGGTGGCGCAGGTATTCCTTGCGGACGTACCACCCGGAATCGACGTAGCAGAGCTGCAGGCTCATCCGCTGGCCCTTCTGCGGCAGGAAGCCGTGCCAGGAGTGGTCGCAGACGCGGAACATCAGCATGCGGCCGAACTCGGGCGCGAACTCGAAGGCGCAGTCCTCGCGGTCGTTGCTGCGCAGCACGCGCAGCCGCCCGCGCTCATACGGCCACGCGCGCGAGAAGCCGAGCAGCACGGTGATGATCTTGTGCTTGCTGTCGGGATGCGCGTAGCCCTCGTTGTAGTGGCCGGTCGTGTTGCCCATCATGACGATGCAGGGCGGCCGCTTGGACAGGTCGACGTCGAACTTCTCCTCGACGAGGTGGCGGAACCGCTCGCTCAGCAGGTCGCGCACGACAGCGGCGAAGTTGTCGCCGTAGCGCAGATGCGGCAAGGCGTAGCTGCCGCGGTCGGGAATCGCCGGCGCGTCGTCCAGCACCTGTTCCTTCAGCCGCGCCGGCATCGCATGGTCGACGAAGGCGAAATCGTATGGATCGTGCCGCAGCTCCGCCGCGGTGATGGCGGCTTCGTCGAGCATGGTGAGAGGGGCGTTGCTGTCCCGCATGGCGGACTCCTTCCGCGCGGCCGACGGCCGATCGCGTCGGCTGCCTGTGTTGGCCCTGGGTCGGGCATGGGGGGTCGCTACGTCTCCGCGTCGCGGCGCCGCGTTGACCTGGATCAATGCGGGATACCCCTGGTCGCCGGCTGTGGCAGGACTGCACCACCCCGGCGTGACCGGCGCGAACACGGCCCGCGCGTGCTTATGTTGCCCGGGATGCCCGATCCGACGCGCGACGTTACCTTCGATCTGCTGACCGCCGTCCTCGACCGCCATCGCGCGCTCGACGACGCGCTGGACGCGTTGCCGCGCGCCGAGGCCCGCGACCGCGCCGCGGGCCACCGCATCGCCGCTTCGGTGCTGCGCCGGCTCGGCACGCTGAACGCCGTGCTGGAGCCCTTCCTGCGCCGCGCGCCGCCCGATCCGGTGCGCCATGTCCTGCGCATCGGTGCGGCGTCGCTGCTGCTGCTCGACACGCCGCCGCACGCGGCAGTGGCGACCGCCGTCGCGCTGGCCCGCTCGCGCGGCCTTGCGCCGTTCGCCGGCCTCGTCAACGCCGTGCTCCGCCGCGTGTCGGCGCAGGGCCCGTCGGCGCTCGACGGGCTGGACGGACCGCGGCTCGACACCCCGGCGTGGCTGTGGTCGGCCTGGGGCCGCGACGCGCGGACGATCGCCGAGGCGCATCAGGCGGAGGCGCCGCTCGACCTGACGCTGCGGCCGGACGCGCCGGCGCCGCCGGATGCCGTGATCCTGCCGACGGGAACCGCGCGCCTCCCGGCCGGCACCCGGGTTCCCGACCTCCCCGGCTTCGCCGAGGGCGCGTTCTGGGTGCAGGACGCGGCCGCAGCGCTGCCGGCACGCCTGCTGGCCGTGCGGCCCGGCGAGCGCGTCGCCGACCTCTGCGCCGCTCCGGGCGGGAAGACGGCGCAGCTTGCCGCAGCGGGCGCGTCGGTGGTCGCGGTCGAGCGCGACGGGAACCGCGCCGTCCGGCTGCGCGAGAATCTCGCCCGGCTGCGGCTGGCAGCGGAGATCGTCGTGGCCGACGCGACTGCGTGGCACGCCGATGCGCCGTTCGACGCGGTGCTGCTCGACGCGCCGTGCAGCGCGACCGGCACCATCCGCCGCCACCCCGACATTCCGCACCTCAAGCGCGCGTCCGATATCCCCGGGCTTTGCGCCGCACAGGACGCGCTGCTGGTTACCGCCGCCAGCCTACTGCGGCCGGGCGGCAGGCTGGTCTACGCCGTGTGCTCCTTGCAGCCCGAGGAGGGCGCGCCGCGCATCGCCGCGCTGTCGGGACGCACCACGCTGGTTTCCGATCCGGTCCGGGCCGAGGAGTTGCCCGGCCTCGCGGACGCCATCGGCACGGACGGCACGGTGCGGACCTTGCCGTCGATGTGGCGGGACCGGGGCGGGATGGACGGGTTTTTCATAGCGCGCTTACGGAAGCCGACGTGACCGCACGCAGGACTTGCGCGCGGCGCGCGGCTGCTCCATTCAGCGACTCATGCGCCTGCTGATCTCGGTTCCGATCCTGATCGTGCTCGTGCTGTTCGCGCTGTCGAACAAGCAGGACGTGGCACTCGCATTCTGGCCGACCGACTACCGGCTGGTGGTGCCGCTGTCGCTCGCGGTGCTGGTGCCGGTGGCAGTCGCCTTTCTGCTGGGACTGTTCTTCGCCTCGCTCGGCACGCTCGGCGCGCGGTCCCGCGCTCGCCGGGCGGAGTTGCGCGCGCAGGTGCTGGAAGACCAGGTGCGGTCGCTGAAGACCACGCCGGCCAGGCAGCCGCTTCCCGCGCCGCAGGGCTGACCCCGGGGAAGCTCCGCAATGGCGGCCCCGACCGCCGAGCGCCTGATCGTCGCCATCGACACGCCGGACCAAGCGCGCGCGGCCTCACTCGCCGCGACCGTCGCACCCCATTGCGGCCTGTTCAAGCTGGGACTGGAGTTCTTCTGCGCCCTCGGTCCCGCGGCGGTGGCGGGCATCGCCGGCCGGCCGCTGTTCCTCGACCTCAAGCTGCATGACATCCCCAACACCGTCGCCGGCGCCGTCGCTGCGGTGCTGCCGTTGCGCCCGCGCATGCTGACCCTGCACGCGAGCGGCGGGTCGGCGATGATCGAGGGCGCCCGGCGGGCCAGCGAGGCCGCCGCTGCGGACCGCCCGCTGCTGCTGGCGGTGACGGTGCTGACCAGCCTGGACGCCGCGGGGCTGAACGCCGTGGGGATCGCGGGAGGGATCAAGCAGCAGGTGCTGCGGCTGGCCCGCCTGGCGCTCGACGCCGGCGCGGACGGGCTGGTGTGTGGCGCGGCGGAGGTGCCGATGCTGCGCGACGCGCTCGGGCAGACGCCGGTCCTGGTCGTGCCCGGCATCCGTCCGGCCGGCGAGACGCCGGGCGATCAGGCCCGCGCCGCCGATCCCGCCAGCGCCATCGCGGCCGGTGCGGATTGGATCGTCGTCGGCCGTCCGATCACCGCCGCACGGGACCCCGCCGCCGCCGCCGAGGCGATCGCGCGGTCCATCATCGGCACCCCCGAGCCCGCGTGAGCGTGCGGATCAAGATCTGCGGCATCAACGACCCCGCCGCGCTGGCGGCGGCGGCGGAGGCGGGCGCCGACTGGATCGGCTTCGTGTTCTTCCCGCCCTCGCCGCGCTCGATCACCCCGGCGCAGGCCGCCGCCCTGGCAGCGCCGGCACCTCCCGGGCTGCCCCGCGCCGGCCTGTTCGTCGATCCCACCGACGACGCCGTCGCCGCCACGCTGGCCGCGGTGCGGCTCGACGCCTTGCAGGTCTATGGACACGACGTGCCGGCAGCCAGGCTGCGGGCGCGCTTCGGGCTGCCGGTCTGGCGGGCGGTGGGCGTGGCGTCGCGGAGCGATCTGCCGACCGAGGCGCACGAGGCCGACATGCTGGTGATCGAGGCCAAGCCGCCCGAGGGTGCGACGCGCCCCGGCGGCAATGCTGCGTCGTTCGACTGGTCGATCCTGGCCGGCTGGCGTCCGCCCGCGCCGTGGGTGCTCGCCGGCGGCCTGACGCCGGACAACGTCGCCGCCGCCATCGCGGCGACGGGCGCGCCGATGGTGGACGTCTCATCAGGCGTGGAACGTCAGCCCGGCCGCAAGGACCCGGCGCTCATCCGCGCCTTCGTCGCCAACGCCCGCGGGGCGGCCGGAGGCTAGGCCTCGCCGCTGCCGTTGGTTGCGGCGGCGGCCAGCACGCGCGCCATCTGGCTCAGCGCTTCCTTGTGCTTCTCGTTCTTGATCGTCGCGAAGTTGCGGGCGAGCTCAAGCGACATGCGCTGGCCGTGCGTCATCTCGGCCGGCACCACCTCGCCTGCCAAGCCTTCGAAGAACCAGGACACCGGAACGCCGAGCACCTGCGCGATCTCGAACAGCCGGCCGGCGGAGATGCGGTTGAGCCCGCGCTCGTATTTGTGCGCTTGCTGGTACGTCACGCCGATCATCTGCGCGAGCTGCTGCTGCGACAGGCCGAGCATGATCCGGCGCTCGCGAATCCGTCCGCCGACATGGCGGTCGGCGGCGCTGGCGCGCGGGCTCGGGCTCGGGCTCGGGCGGTCGTCGTCGGACGGCTCGGCAGCTTCGCGCCGTTTCCTGGTCGTGGGTTCAACCGCAACTGACACCTAGCACCCCCTTGGCCCCAATGAACGGTTGATGGACCGGGTAACTATTGCACGTCAATGGCGCACTGTCGCCCAAAACCCTGGGAGAAGGCTCGACACGTCTTCGCGATCCGGGAACTTCAGGCGGCTGGTGGCGGCGGAGGCTCGGGTCCGGACTCGGCGGATGCCGGCTGAGGCGCAGGCTCAGCTGCCGGCGTGGCACGCAGCCGGTCGAGTTCGGCGCGCAACGCCTCCACCTCGTGGCGGAGCGCCTGCACCTCGGGGCTCGCCGACTCGTCGTCCTTGTCCGGCGGCCGGTAGAACGGCGTGAACAGGTTCATGGCGCGCTCCAGCATCGCCATGTTCTGCCGGCCCACTTCCTCGAACGGGAAGAAGCTGCCCACCGTCTTCTCCATCGTGCGGCGGATGTTCTCCTGCTGGCGCCCGAAGGCCGCCATCGCGTGCTCCAGGTAGCGCGGCACGAGGTTTTGCAGGCTATCGCCGTAGAAGCCGATGAGCTGGCGCAGGAAGGCGGTCGGCAGCATGGCCGGGCCCTTGCCTTCCTCCTCGACGATGATCTGGGTCAGCACGCTGCGGGTGATGTCGTCGCCGGTCTTGGCGTCGTAGACGACGAAGTCGCGGCCGTGGCGCACCATGTCGGCCAGCGTGTCGAGCGTGATGTAGCTGGAGCTTTCCGTATTGTAGAGCCGGCGGTTGGCGTATTTCTTGACCACCACGGGCGGCGATGCGGCGGCTGGCGTTGCAGCCGGCGCGGTCTCGGACATCGGCATACCCCTGTCAGCGTCACGCGGCGACGCAACTTCGCTTGCCGCAGAGTCGAAGGTCTGACGCTGCATTGCAACCCGGTCAAGCGGTGCGATGCCCCACAGTTCCCCTGCGGGCCCGACCGGCCTATTTCCATGCGTCTGCAAGCCGGGTTGGCAGTATGGACGGCACCCCGTACGAATGGCCCAATGAGGGCAAGCAAGCCGACGTGGCCGCCCTGGCGCGGGACTGGATCGCGCTCGTCGAAAGCGAGCTGGCCGGATGGATGACGGACCGCGAGGCACAGGAGACCTGGACCGCACTGCTGGCGCTGTGGACGCGGGGCGTCGAGGCGGCGCTGCGTGGCGCCGGTGACGCCGGCGCCGGAGGAGGCGCGGCGCGGCCCGCGGCCGGTGGTGCTGCACCTGATGCTGGCGACGCTGAGCGCCTCGAGCTCGCTCGCCGCCTCGCAGCGCTTGAGGCCCGCATCGCCGAACTCGAACGCAAGCCCCGGCGGCGCAAGGCCGCCCGGAAGTCCGCCCGGAAGTCCCCTGGGAAGTCCGATCACGTCGCCGGCGGCGCGGCTGGAGCGGATCGCGGCGGCATTGCGAAGCGGAAACGCTGAGGCGGCGTTTCCGGCAGCCCTGCTGCGCGAGGCGGTCGGCCGCAACGCCGACCTGCTGCACGGCATCGCCGCCTATCGCGCCCACCCGCACCGCCGCCGGCTGACCGATCCCCCCGCCGTCTGGGAGGAGGGCGGCAGCCGGCTGCTCGATTACGGCGTGGGCGACGCGGAGGTGGTGGCGCTGGTGGTGCCGAGCCTGGTCAACCGCGCCAGCGTGCTCGACCTGGCGGAGGGTCATTCGATGCTGCGCTGGCTGGCGCAGTCCGGCGTCCGGCCGCTGCTGCTCGACTGGGGATGGCCCGGCGAGACGGAGCGGCGCTTCACCATGACCGACTACGTCGCCGGACGGCTCGAGCGGGCGCTGGCCGTGGCGCGTCGGCTGGCCCGCAAGCGGGTGGCGCTGATCGGCTACTGCATGGGCGGCGACCTCGCGCTGGCGGCGGCACAGCGGCGGCCCGACCTGGTGCGGGGCCTGGCGTTGCTGGCGACACCCTGGGATTTTCACACCGGCAACGACGGCGCGGCACTCGCCCGCCTGCTGCCGGTGCTGGAGCCGATGATGACGGCGACCGGCACGCTGCCGATCGACGCGCTGCAGACGCTGTTCGCGCTGCTCGACCCGTTCGGCGTGGTGCACAAATACGCGGCTTTTTCGCACCTCGATCCAGAGGGCGAGCGGGCACGGCTGTTCGTGGCACTCGAGGACTGGCTGAACGACGGGGTGCCGCTGGCCGGCCCCGTCGCCCGCGAGTGCCTGCAGAGTTGGTACGGACGCAACGATCCCGCACACGGACGCTGGCGCATCGCCGGCGCGCCGGTCGATGCGAAAACCATACGGATGCCGGCCTTTGTCGCGGTTCCGGACCGCGACCGCATCGTTCCCCCTGCCAGCGCGTTGCCGCTCGCGCTCGGCATTCGCGGCGCCGTGCTGCACCAGCCCAAGGCCGGGCATGTCGGGATGGTAGCGGGATCATCGGCCGAGGCCGTGCTGTGGCAGCCGTTGCGCGCATGGCTGGCAACACTGGCCAGTAAGCGGCGGCCTCGCTAGGTTCCACGGCGGGCGGCGAGCCCGCCGTCCGATGGCACTTAGAATTAGGAGAAGCCTGAATGGACGACATCGTCATCGTTGCCGCGGCGCGCACGCCGGTCGGCAGCTTCAACGGCACGCTGGGTTCGCTTGCCGCGCACCAGCTTGCGGTGGTCGCGCTGAAGGCCGCGATGGAACGCGCCAAGCTTGAGCCCGGCGATGTGGACGAGGTGATCCTCGGCCAGATCCTTGCGGCCGGCGAGGGCCAGAACCCGGCGCGCCAGGCGGCACGCCAGGCGGGAATTCCGGACGAGAAGACGGCGTTCGGCATCAACCAGCTCTGCGGCTCGGGTCTGCGTACGGTCGCGCTCGCGGCGCAGCAGGTGCGCACCGGCGAGAGCGACATCGTGCTGGCCGGCGGCATGGAGAGCATGAGCCAGGCGCACCACGCCGCGTACCTGCGCAGCGGCACCAAGATGGGCGCCGTGGAGTTCGTCGACACACTGCTGCGTGACGGGTTGTGGGACGCGTTCCACGGCTATCACATGGGCGTGACGGCGGAGAACGTCGCGAAGGCGTATCAGATCACCCGCGCCGAGCAGGACGCCTTTGCGCTGGCGTCGCAGCAGAAGGCCAGTGCGTCGCAGAAGTCCGGCCGGTTCAAGGACGAGATCGCGCCGGTGACGGTGAAGGGCCGCAAGGGCGACACCGTGGTGGCCGACGACGAGTACATCCGCCACGACGCGACGGCCGAGGGCATGGCGAAGCTGCGGCCGGCCTTCGACAAGGACGGCACGGTGACCGCCGGCAATGCGAGCGGCATCAACGACGGCGCCGCGGCGCTGGTAGTGATGAGTGCGGCCGAGGCAAAGAAGCGCGGGCTGACGCCGCTGGCGCGCATCGCCGCCTTCGCCACCTCCGGTGTCGATCCCGCACTGATGGGCACCGGTCCGATCCCGTCGACCCGCAAGGCGCTGAAGCGGGCCGGCTGGAACATCGGGGACGTCGACCTGGTGGAGGCCAACGAGGCGTTTGCCGCGCAGGCCTGCGCGGTGAACAAGGACCTCGGCTGGGATACGTCGAAGGTCAATGTCAACGGCGGCGCGATCGCGATCGGGCATCCGATCGGCGCATCCGGCGCGGTCATCCTGACCAAGCTGCTGTACGAGATGCAGAAGCGCGACGCCAAGAAGGGTGTCGCGACGCTGTGCGTCGGCGGCGGCATGGGTGTCGCGATGTGCCTGGAGCGTTGATCCGGGCGTAGCACAGCCGTGACCGGCTGAGAGGCTGCAACGCCCCTCCTCGCTTCCCAACTCCGTGTTGGACAAGTGCAGGAGGGGCGGATGGCTTCCGACCGGGTCTGGTTCATCACAGGGTGTTCGACCGGCTTCGGCCGGGCGCTCGCCGAGCGCGTCCGCGAGCGGGGCGAGCGCGCCGTCGTCACCGCGCGCCACACCGACAGCATCAAGGACCTCGCGAGCGACCGCGTCCGCGCCGTGGCGCTCGACGTCACCGATGACGCGCAGGTGCGCGACGCCGTCGGGATCGCCTTGCGCGAGTTCGGCCGCATCGACGTGCTGGTGAACAACGCCGGCTACGGCTACATGGCCGCGGTCGAGGAGGGCGACGAGCGCGAGATCCGCGCGATGTTCGACACCAACGTCTTCGGCGTTGTGAAGATGTTGAAGGCGGTGCTGCCCGGCATGCGCGAGCGGCGCAGCGGGCACGTCGTCAACCTGTCCTCGCAGGGCGGCATCGTTTCGCTGGCCGCCAGCGGCTACTACTGCGCCACCAAGTTCGCCGTCGAGGCGATCAGCGAGGCCTTGTCGAAGGAGATCGGCCCGCTCGGCGTGAAGGTCACGCTGATCGAGCCCGGCCCGTTCCGCACCGACTTCGCCGGCCGCAGCCTGAAGATCGAGGCGCACGTCATCGCCGACTACGACGCAACCGCCGGCGAGCGGAAGCGGCTGCTCCCCTCCTACAGCGGCAAGCAGCCCGGCGACCCGGTGCGGGCCGCCGAGGCGATCATCGCCATCGTCGATGCGCCGAACCCGCCGCTGCGGCTCGTGCTGGGCAAGCCGGCGCTGGCGGCGGTGCGCGGCAAGCTCGCCGACGTCGCCAGGGACGTCGACGCCTGGGAGCAGCTCAGCCTGTCGGCCGACTTCCCCGACGCCTGAGGCGTCGGCGCGGGGGACCTGCCGCGCGGCCGGGCGCTCGCTCAGGCGGGCGCGGCAGCGCTGAAGCAGGTATTGCAGCTTGCGCGTGTGGTCGCGCACGAGCGTGGCCTCGGCCGCGCGCCGCTCGACGATGAACCAGCGGCCGGGATCGGCGGCGCGTCGTGCGCGGCAGCTTGCCCAGCCGAGCGTGGCCCAGACCGCCGGGCTTGGCGGTGGGCGGGGTGTCCGCGCGGCACGCTGGCGGCGGCGGGCGTCCTGCCAGGCGCGGCGCTCGGCGAGCAGGCGGATCGACGCGCGCGTCGCCAGCCGGTGCAGGCGGCATTCGGCCTGCCAGTCGCCGTCGCAGGCGCGGCGATAGAGGTCGCGGGCGTCGGTGCAGTGGGCGCAGCGGTGGCGGGTTGTGGGGTAGCGGGAGACCTCGTGGTCGCACCACGATTCCATGCTGCGATGGCCGGATGGCTTGCGGAACAGCCGCTCGGGCTTGGGCCGGCGTTCGCAAAAGGCGTCCTGGATGGCCTCGACCCTGAACATGCGCTCGCGCATGCCGACGGCGATCTCGGGCTCGGGCTCGGGTGTGGCGCGCACGCGGGTGCGGCGGGCGTATGGGACGGCCCCTGGGCGAGGCCGCGGTAGAGGCGCGCCAGACGGGCGGGCAGCCAGCGCAGCAGGCGGCCCGGGTGGTCGGCGGGCGCGTTCGGGGTGGCGCGGGCGCGCGGCCTGGGCTTGGCCGGTTCGGGTTCCGGTTCGGGCGCCCGGTCGGCGGGTTCGGGCCGGACGATGTAGGGGTCCGGGTGGGCGAGCGCCCAGCGCCGGAGTTTTTCGAAGTCCTGGGCGCAGATCGCCTCGATGACCGTCCGCGGGCGCGGTTCTCCCGCCCCGTGGGCGCGGCCGGAGCCGGCGGGGTCGGAGGCGTCGGTTGGCGGTGCGTCGCCGTCGGTCATCCCGCGTCAGGTAGCGGATGACCGCACCGGTGTCAAGACTGATTTCCTAGATAGGTATTTTGGCCACCAGCCCCCTGCGCAGAGGTTTTGACGGGTTGCCGGGCAATTATCCTTGTAGCTTTCCGTTTGTAAGCAGCCTTGCGAAGCGCACGGAGAGTCCAGAATGCCGAATCCGAAATACGCTGCCTACGATGGCGCCGCCCCTTACTTCAACCTTGTTCGAGGGGCGCTGGGCGACCTTGTTGATGGCGAGCACTTCTTCGACATCGTCACCGACGACGTCGTTTACGAGGTTCTCTACGACTTCCCCGGTTGGCCTCGCGTTATCCAAGGGCGAGCCGCCCTGATGGCCCAGTTCAGGGGCTATGTCGACAACATCGCGGTTCAATCCGCCGATAAGCTGTTTACCCACAAGACAGACGACGGCCGTGTTGTCGTCATCGAATACGAGGTCCATGGGACCATCCTCGCGACAGGCGCGAGATACGACAATCGGTTCTGCTCAATCATCAAGATTGAAAACCGGAAGATCGCGCACTGGAGAGACTACATGGACTCTCTCGCGGCCTGGAATGCATTGACGGCGCAAAATCAGAGTTGATGCCATAAGGCAAATCCTGATGATAAAGGTGAGCCCGAGGGGAAGGACTCGGCGAGTCGAGCGGTCGCGCCGGGTGCAAGAGCGCGGAGCGCGCATTGCACCGCCTTCGTCGGCGGGCCGAGATCGCGGACTGCGCTCCGCTGCCTCCGGCCGACGTGCTATGCTGCACGCCGCTCCTGCCCCTGTGTGAGCTGACCATGGCTTCGACGCTGCCCGACGATCCCGTGCTCGCCCGCTTCCGCAAGGCGGTGGCGGAGGCGTATGGCGACCGCCTCGAGCGCGTGGTGCTGTTTGGCTCACGCGCGCGCGGCGAGGCGCGGCCGGACTCCGACTACGACATCGCCGTGTTTCTCAAGGACCCCGGCGAGCTTTGGGACGAGCTCGGCACGCTGGCGCACATCACCACGGACATTCTCGACGAGACCGGTGCCGTGATCTCGGCCAAGCCGTTCCCGGCTGCTGCGTATCCGGAACGCTCGCCCCTGATGCACGAGATACGCGACGACGGGCTCGATCTGTGACGCCGGAGGCGGCGCGCTATCTCGACAAGGCCCGCCAGTGCCTCTCCGACGCGGTGCTCAACAAGCCGCTCGTGCCAGTCCTTGGGGTCTTTCGGGTCGGCAGCTCACGACTCCCCTCATTTTCATACGATCCCGAAAGTCCCGGCAAAGATCGGTAACTCGGCC
>DATEQV010000493.1:0-9017 GCA_035272265.1 Acidisphaera sp.
TCGCCGCGCGCGGCGTGATCTGCGGGTTCGGCGTGCGCGGCTATGCGCTCGCACTGCAAGGCATCGCCGACCTCCTGCTCGAGAGGCCCGCATGAGCGACGGTGACGGCGGCATCCGCTTCGACCCCGAGGCGATCCGGGCGCTGGCGAACATCCTGTCCGATACCGGCCTGACCGAGATCGAGATCGCCGAAAAGGACAGCCGCATCCGGGTCGCCCGCCAGCCCGCGCCGGTGACCACCTTCATCGGCGCAGGCCCCGCGTCGATGGGACCGATGCCCGCACCCGGGGTGCCGCAGGCCCCGACCTCGCCGGGCGCGATGCTGCCGGACGAGGACGCCAGCCACCCCGGCGCGGTGACCAGCCCGATGGTCGGCGTCGTGTATCTTTCGCCGGAACCCGGGGCGCCCCCCTACGTCACGCCCGGACAGCAGGTTTCCGCCGGACAGACGGTGCTGCTGATCGAGGCGATGAAGACGTTCAACCAGATCAAGGCGCCCAAGGCAGGCACCGTGGCCCGCATCCTGGTCGCGTCGGGCGCGCCGGTCGAGTACGGCGAAGTCCTCCTGGTCGTCGAGTGACCGGGGGACCGACCGCATGTTCCGGAAGGTCCTGATCGCCAATCGCGGAGAGATCGCGCTCCGCATCCAGCGCGCCTGCCGCGAGCTCGGGATCCCGACCGTCGCCGTCCACTCCACCGCCGATTCCGAGGCGATGCACGTGCGCCTCGCCGACGAGAGCGTCTGCATCGGGCCGCCCGAGGCCAAGCTGAGCTACCTCAACGCCGCCTCGATCCTCTCGGCGGCCAGCATCACCGGGGCGGACGCCATCCACCCGGGCTACGGCTTCCTGGCCGAGAACGCCGACTTCGCCACCATGGCCGAGGCGCACGGCCTGACCTTCATCGGCCCCTCGCCCGCGCATATCCGCATGTTCGGCGACAAGATCGCCGCCAAGGTGGCGATGGCCGGGCTCGGCGTGCCGCTCGTGCCGGGATCGGCCGGAGCGGTCTCGGACGTGGCCGAAGCCCGCTCGGTCGCCAAGCAGATCGGCTATCCGGTGCTGGTCAAGGCAGCGGCCGGCGGCGGCGGGCGCGGCATGAAGGTCGCCACCGACCCGGAGGGGCTGGACGAGGCACTGCGCCTCGCCCGCGCCGAGGCCCGCGCGGCGTTCGGCGACGATGCCGTCTATATCGAGAAATACCTCGACCGGCCGCGCCACATCGAGCTGCAGATCCTCGCGGATTCGCAGGGCGACGTGGTGCATTTCGGCGAGCGCGACTGCAGCCTGCAGCGGCGCCACCAGAAGGTGCTGGAGGAGGCCGGGTCGCCGGCGCTGTCGCCCGAGCAGCGCGACGCGCTGGGCGCCACCGTCACCGCGGCGCTGCGCGACCTCGGCTACCGCAACGTCGGCACGCTCGAGTTCCTCTATCAGGACGGGCATTTCGCCTTCATCGAGATGAACACGCGCCTGCAGGTGGAGCATCCGGTCACCGAGATGATCTGCGGCGTCGATCTGGTGCGCGAGCAGATCCGGATCGCGGCCGGCGAGCCCCTCGGCTACGTGCAGGACGACATCAGTTTCTCCGGCCACGCGATCGAGGCCCGCATCACCGCCGAGGACCCCGACACCTTCATCCCCACCCCCGGCCGGATCACCGCCTTCCACGCCCCGGGCGGCCTGGGGGTGCGGGTCGATAGCGCGCTGTACGCCGGCTACACGGTGCCGCCCTTCTACGACAGCCTGGTGGCCAAGCTGATCGTTCATGCCCCGAACCGCGCGGCGGCGATCGCGCGCCTGCGCCGGGCGCTGGACGAGTTCGCCGTCGTCGGCATCCAGACCACGATCCCGCTGCACCGCCGCATCGTGGACGAGCCGGCCTTCCTCGCCGGCGACTACACCATCCACTGGCTGGAACGGTTCGTCGCGGCGGATTGATCCGCGCGCGCGAACGGGAGTTCCATAATGACGCCGGCCGGACCAAACTGAGCAGCGTGTCGCGCAGGCTGGTCGAAATCACCCCCGAGCTGATGCTGCGGGCCTATCGCCACGGGCTCTTCCCGATGGCGGAGACCCGCCGCGGCGAGCGGCTGTACTGGCTCGACCCGGAAAAGCGCGGCGTGCTGCCGCTGGAACGCTTCCACCTGCCGCGCCGCCTGCTGCGCACGATCAACTCCGGCCGCCTCCGCGTCACCGTCGATGCCGCCTTCGCGCAGACGATCAGCGGCTGCGCGGCGGCCGCGCCGGGGCGCGAGGACACCTGGATCAACGGCCAGATCGAATACCTGTTCATCGAGCTGCACCGGCGCGGCCACGCCCATTCGGTCGAGACCTGGGAGGACGGCCGCCTCGTCGGCGGCCTGTACGGCGTCTCGATGGGCGGCGTGTTCTTCGGCGAGAGCATGTTCAGCACCGTGCGCGACGCCTCCAAGGTGGCGCTCGTGCATCTCGTGGTGCGGCTGCGGCTCGGCGGCTTCCGGCTGCTGGACACGCAGTTCGTCACCACGCACCTCGCACAGTTCGGCGCCGAGGAAGTGCCGCGCGACGCCTACAAGGAACGACTCGCCGCCGCGGTGGACGTGCCGGCGTTCTGGGTCGCCGATCCGGACCCTGCCCTGCTGGCCGCGGAGATCAAGGCCCTCGCGGCGGCTGGTTGATGGACACGAGTTTGGTTGACGAGGCGGGCGGTCCGCACAAGGTCACGCACGGACCCGGGGCTGGAGATCGACGCATGCGGCGGCTGGTGCTGATGGGCGTGATGGCGGCGGCATCGGCCGGCGCCGGCGGTGCGGCGCGCGCGCAGGACCGCCCGCCCCTGCTGCCGACCCGCGACGTGGCGGTGGACTACCGCGCCACCGCCGCGGGACGCACGACAAACATCCACGTGCTGTATTCCGCCGGCACCGAGCGGCTGCGCGCCGAGGCGGCGGGTCAGTCGACCTACCTGATCATCGACGGCCAAGCCCGGACCGCGCATATCGTGATGGACCGGCAGCGCAGCGTGCTCGACCTGCCGTTCGACACCGATCGCTGGCGTGGCTTCATCCTGAGCGACCGCGCGAAATTCGCCCGGCTGGGCACCGACCGCATCCTCGGGGTGGCCTGCACCGAGTGGAAGGTCAGCGGGCCGTTCGGCGACGGCACCGCCTGCGTGACCGACGACGGCGTGATCCTGCACGGCGCGGCCTCGGGCGAGGCGCCGGACGGGCATGCCGGCACCGGCAGCATCCAGGCCGTGTCGATCCATTACGGCCCGCAGCCGGACGACGTGTTCGCCATCCCCGCCGGCTACAAGACGATGGCGATGCCCACGCTGCCCACCATGCCTGCGATGCACTCCCGCCAGTGAAGGCGCGTCTTTCTCTCCCGACGATCATCGTTTGTGCAGCGGCGGCTGTCACGAACGCCGCCAGGGCGGAGTCGCCCCGCACGATGCCGACGCGGGATGTGGACGTGACCTACGAGATGCATGTCGGAGGACAGGCGGCGACCGAGCGGATGCGCTGGTCGGTGGCGGACGCGCTGCTGCGCGTCGATCCGCCGACCCCGGGCGTGTACATGATCGCCGACTACAAGCGCCACAGCATCGCGATCGTCAGCCTGGCACAGCATTCGGTGGCGATGTCGCCGGCGCCGGCCGCTTCGATCCCCGGCGCGCCGGGCGCCGTGCCGGGCACCGGCTTCGCGCGCGGCGATCGCGACGACGTCTCTGGCGTCGCCTGCACCGAATGGGCGGCCACCGACACCGAAGGACGCCGGGTCGGCATCTGCATGACGGATGACGGCGTGATGCTGCGGTTGCGCGCCGAAGGCCGCACGGTGCTGCAGGCGAGGACGGTCGCCTACGGCCGCCAGGACGCCGCCGCGTTCGCCGTGCCGGCGGACTACCGGCGGATCAACCCGTTCGGCGGGTAGGCGGATGCAGGTCGCCATCCATCCGCGCTGGATCCCTTGGGCGGACCGCCACGGGCGCTTCGTGCCGCTCAAGCTGGTCGCGTTCATCGCCGGGCTGCTGCCGGCGCTGGTGCTGATCTGGTGGTGGCAGGCGGACGAACTCGGGGCGCGCTCGCTCACCGCCGCGATCCACTTCACCGGCAAGTGGACGATCCGCTTCCTGCTGATCTCGCTCGCCGTCTCGCCGCTGCGCATGCTGACCGAGAGCGCGAAGGTGATGGCGCTGCGCCGCCAGTTCGGGCTGATCGCGCTCGGCTACGGCTGCACGCATCTCAGCCTGTACATCTGGGACCAGAACCTGAACCTGCTGACGGTCGCCAGCGAGATCCTGCATCGCTACTACCTCGCGATCGGCTTCACCGCGCTGACTGGCCTGACGGTGCTCGGCATCACCAGCAGCGACGCGATGATCAAGCGGCTGGGGCGCACATGGAAGCGCGTGCACCGGATCGTGTACGTGTGTGCGGTGCTCGGCCTGCTGCATCACTTCATGCAGGCCAAGGCCGATGTCAGCCCCGCCGTGCTGGTCGCCGGCTGCTTCGTCTGGCTGATGCTGTTCCGCCGCATCCCGCGCGGCTGGCACCGCAGCCCGGGCGTGTTCCTGCTGCTCGCCGTGATCGCGACGGTGGCAACGGTCGGCATCGAATTCGCGTGGTATGCGATCGCGACGCACATCGACGCGACGCGCGTCTTCATGGCGAACTTCAACCCGCGATACGGAATCCGGCCCGCGGATTGGGTCGCCATGGCCGGGCTCGCGGTCACGCTGTTCGTCGCGGTGCGCCGCATCGCGTCGCGCAGCACGCCGCGCCCGACCAAGCTCAGCCCCGCGAAGTCCGTGGCCTGACGGTCCGTTCGCACCCGCAAGATTGAACGCCAGCCGAGGTCCGTGCAGGGTCGGCGCAACGACAGCCTGGAGAAACGGAGGCGGGAACCGCCTATTCAGTCTTCCCGCGCCGGATCGGTGCGGCTGAACATCGCGTAGAGCCGTTCCATATGCGTGTCGAACTCGGCCCATAGCGACCGAGCCTCGTCGGGGGGAACCAGCCGCATAGCGCGCTGGAAGGCGCCGTCGTCCAGGATGACACCCATCTGGTCCTTCCAAGGCGGAACGGCGGCGGCACTCAGGCGATCGATCATCTGCCGCATGCGTGCCCGCGCTGCCGCGACCTGCGCCGGATCGGACTCCTGCTCCGCGTCGAACAGGCCAAGCTGATCGGAACCTGGATTCATCGCGACTCGGTTAGCAGACGCCTGCGAGTCGTCATAGGCTTGTGCGGCCCGACCATGCGGGCATCATGCGCCGGTGAGCTGGCGCCGCGACAAACTTCCCGAAATCGTCCGCGCCATGGCCGGCCGTCCCCGTCACGAGGCCTTGCGCGGCTTCGTGACGGAGCTCCTGCGCGAGGGGTTCGGGGCGCGCTACGACGAGATCGGCCAAGAGACCTATCTGCTCGATAAAAGCGGGCGCATCGATACGATGTGGGGCGCGACGGTCATCGAGCTGAAGACCGACCTGCGGCGCGAGCACGCGGATGTTGAAGCCCGCATGCCCGACTATCTGGCCGATGCCGCGCGCCGGTCCGGCAACCCGCGGCCGGTGACCGGGATAGCGACGGACGGGGCGACCTGCATCGCTTATCAGCTTGTGGATGGCCGCCTGACCGAGCTGAGGCGTTACGCGACCGACCCCGAGCGCCCGACAGACCTTCTCGCGTGGTTGGAGCCGCTGCTCTCCGAGCGGGCCGACCTCGTCCCGGAAGCTCGCGTCGTCGTGCAGGTCTTCGGGCGGCAAAGCCTCACGTTCAGCCGCAGCCGGCTGACCCTCGACACGCTATGGGCGTCGCTGAAGGACGACCCGGAAGTGCGGCTGAAGCGCGACCTGTGGGACGGATTGCTGCGGGAGGCGTACGGCGAGGATGTCGGCAGCGATTCGCTGTTCCTTCAGCACACGTATCTGACGGCCGTCGTAAAGGCGGTTGCGGCGCGCGTGCTCGATCTGCCTGTGGACGACCGCAGCGGCTCTTGTCGGGCCGTGGCCTGGCCGACGAAGGCATCCTCGGCGCCGTCGAAGCGGACTTCTTCGACTGGCCTTTGAAGCTGCCGGCCGGCGCCGACCTGATACGGCAAGTGGCTGCGGAGGCAGCGCGCTTCAGGCTGAGGGACGTGCAGACCGACGTTCTCAAGGTCCTGTACGAAAGCCTCGTCGACCCGGACGAGCGGCACGACCTTGGGGAATACTACACCCCGGACTGGCTTGCCGGGCGCGTCGTGGCCAAGGCCGTCGAAAAGCCGCTGACCGAGCGCGTGCTGGACCCCGCCTGCGGCTCGGGCACCTTTCTGTTCCACGCGCTGCGCCGGCTGATCGACGCGGGGGAAGCTGCCGGTTGGAACGAGACACGCATCGTTGAGGCGTGTGCGGCGCACGTGCGGGGCATGGATGTCCACCCGGTAGCCGTGACGCTCGCACGGATCACGTGGCTGCTGGCGCTGGGGCGATTGCTCTACGGGCGGCCGCCGAAGCTGACCGTGCCGGTCTTCCTGGGCGACGCCATGCAATGGAACCTGCGCCGCTTTGTCGATCGGGCGGACGTTGCGATCGAGGTGCCGGGCGAAGTCAGGCCGCTGCGCATCCCTCTCGGCTTCGCCGAGGAGCAGGCCGTTTTCGAAGCCGGGCTCGACGAACTCAACCGGGGTCTCGCGGACGACGATACGCCCGAGGACATGGCCAAGGCGCTGCGACGAATCGAGGGTGCCTCGGCGGAAGATGCGGATGCGCTGGCAGAGACGTTCGCGCAGCTTCAGGCGCTGTATCGCACCGGCCGCAACAGCATCTGGACGTTCGTGTTCCGTAACCTCGCTCGCCCGGTGTGGCTGTCGCGGGCGGAACAGCGGGCGGACGTTCTGGTCGGCAATCCGCCTTGGATCGTGTATCGCCATCTGCGTCCTGCCATGAAGGACCGGTTGCGCGAGGCCTTGCGCGGCTACGACTTATGGGTCGGCGGCACTCTGGCAACGCAGCAGGACATGTGCGCGCTGTTCTGGGCGCGCGGGGTGGAGCGTTACCTCAAGCCACGGGGGCGGATCGCGTTCGTGATGCCCTATGCGGTGCTGAATGCGCCTGTGTTCGCGGGCCTGCGTGCGGGACGCATGGGCGAGGCGCGGGTGCGCCTGACGGGCGCCTGGGCGCTGGAGCGTGTCTGGCCGATCTTCGGCGCGCAGTCAGGCAGCAGCACGACAAGCACCTGCGTGCTGTTCGGCCGTCAACAGATGGCCGGTGAACATCCGGCCGAGATCGACCGCTGGGAAGGGCGCCTTCCGCGCCGCGACGCCCACGAGGCGGAGGCCGCGCGCTCGCTGATTCACAGTCGTGTTGCTTGGCCGCGAGCGAGAACTTTGGTCGGGGTCTCCCCGTACCGTACTCGGTTCCGTCAGGGAGCCACGATCGTGCCGCGTCGGTTCTTCGTCGTGGAACCAGCACCCGCCAGCAGGATCGGCCGCTCGGCGCACGCACCGATCATGCAGGGTCGGGCCGGGCGTCTCGACAAAAGTCCGTGGACGGAGGTTGAGCCACCGCGCGGTCCGATTGAGGCGCAATTTCTGCGTCAGTTGGTTTTAGGCGAAACCATCGCGCCGTTCCGGATGCTGAAGACGGTAACGGCGGTGATTCCGATCAACGGTGCCCAGGTCTTAACTTCAGTCACAGCGCGTGCCGCAGGCAATCGCCACCTCGCCGCGTGGTTGACCGACATCGAGGCCAAGTGGGCGCAGCACGCCAACAAAGGCGCGGACGGCAAGCCGCGCATGTCGTTGTCATCCCAAATCGATCACATGAGGAAGCTTTCCTGCCAGCATGGCTCTTCCGCCACAAGCTGGGTCGTTTACGCCGCGTCGGGCACTCGACTCAGCGCCGCAAGGCTGCTCGATGACGACGCGATTGTTGAGCACGGTGCATACTGGGCGAGTGCACGTACCTCAACCGAAGCAACGTATCTCTCAGCAATCCTCAACAGCGAAACCATAGTCAGTAGAATCTCGGATCTCCAGGTAATCGGTGAAGCTGGAACGAAAAAGCACTTCGACAATCTCGTCTGGACGCTGCCGATCCCCGAATACGACGACACCGAGGTACTGCACCGCGATCTCGCCGCAGCAGCGGTCCACGCTGAGGAGGTGGCGAAATCCGTACCGCTCGAAGAGTCGCAGCATTTCGTAGCGAAGCGTCGCGCCATCCGCAACGCACTCGCCGCGGACGGTGTGGCCGCCGAAATCGAGGCACTGGTGGACGCCCTACTGCCGCCGTAAACAGCAGGCGTTGGGCTGACACGCTTTGGCCGGCCGCCTCAGCAGCGCGGCAGCGGTCTCATGCCGGCGAGTGCCCGATCTTGACTCGTCATCGCGAGCCGCCTCTTGGCGGCGTGGCGATCCAGGGCAACGTGACAAACGCCGGCGGTGCCGCCCTGGATCGCCACGGCGCTGCGCGCCTCGCGATGACGGTGAACCGTGGAACAAGTCAATCCGCGCATTCGCTGGTATCAGTCCGCGAACAAGATCGAAGGCATCGTAGTCGCCAAGCCGACGGGTGATCGATCCGCCATCACTCCAGCGCCTTCACCTCGTCCATCACCGCCGCCGCGTGGCCGTCGACCTTCACCTTGCGCCACGCCTTCGCGATCTTGCCCTTCGCATCGACCAGGAACGTCGACCGCTCCAGCCCCATATACGTCCGCCCATACATGCTCTTCTGCACCCACACGCCGTAGTCCTCGGCGACATGCGTCGTCTCGTCGGACGCCAGCGGAAACGTCAGCCCGTATTTCTCGGCGAACTTCTCCAACGCCTTCATCGGGTCCTTCGACACGCCGATCACGTCGATGCCGAGCTTGCCGAACTCCGGCAGCGTCTCCTGGAACGCGCAGGCCTCCTTGGTGCAGCCGGACGTGTCGGCCTTCGGGTAGAAATACAGCACGTACGGCTTGCCCTTCAGCGCCTTCGAGCTGACCGACCGTCCTCCCGTCGCCGGCATCGTGAACGCCGGCGCAGCCTTGCCTTCCTCGGCACTCA
>DATEQV010000494.1:0-24544 GCA_035272265.1 Acidisphaera sp.
AGCATCTCAAGCAGATCGTGCCGTCCGGCATTGCCCGTCCGAGGATCGTCCAAACCCTCAAAGCAGGCCGTGAAACCATCCATCGCCGCCCCCTGTGACCAACACCAAGGGGTAGAATCGATTCGCCCCGAGCCGGGCAACCGCAACATCAGCTTGTCAAGCAAATTCCAAATGCGATTCCCCTGCCATGACGCGGCCGGCGAGTTCCGGTCATCGGCGCGCTGGTGTAGTCTCGTGCGGCACGCAGATCGAACGAGCGCCGGGGAGACAGCCGATGCGGTACGAGGTCAACTTCGGAACCATCGGCGGAAAGCCGCCGAAAGCGCCGTCCGCCGGCACCAAGTTCCGCCTCGCCCTGCTCGGCGATTTCTCCGGCCGCGCCAACGCCGGCAAGCTCGAGACCGGCGAGGCGCTGGCGACGCGCAAGCCGATCAAGGTCGACGTCGACAATCTCGACACCGTGCTCGAGCGGATGAAGATCCAGCTCGCGCTGACGCTGGACGGCGACGAGGCGTCCGTGACGGTGCCGGTCGGGTCGATGGACGACTTCCACCCCGACCAGATCGTCGAGAACGTCGAGCTGTTCGACCAGCTGCGCACCCTGCGCCGCAACCTCGGCAACAAGGCCACGTTCGACCGCGCCGCGAAGGAGGTGCTGTCGTGGAGCGGCGAGGAGGCGTTGCCGCCGCCGCCGCGGCGCGCCGCCGGTGCGGCGATCGCGACCGACCGCAAGCTGTCCGACTTCGCCCGCCTGACCGGACGGCCGAGCACGCGCGAAGCCGCGGAGAGCTCGGCCGATGAGCTGATCCGCCGGCTGGTCGGCCCCTTCATCGTGCCCGCGCGCGACGCGCGCCAGGACCAGCTCACGGCACGGGTGGACGAGGCGCTGTCGGCGAGCATGCGCCGCGTGCTGCACCACCCCGACTTCCAGACCGCCGAGGCCATGTGGCGCTGCCTGGAGTTCCTGGTCCGGCGCATCGAAACCGGTGCGGCGATGGAGATCGTGCTGTACGACGTCTCCGCCGAGGAACTGGCGGCCGACGTCGCGGCGACCGACGCGCTCGACCAGAGCGGGCTGTACGGCATGCTGGTCGAGCAGCCGGCGCTGGACGCGCATCAGGGCCCGCTGTCCGCGGTCATCGGCCTGTACACGTTCGAGCTGATGCCGCCGCATGCCGACCTGCTCGGGCGCGTCGCGCTGGTCGCCGGTGCGGCCGGCGCGCCGTTCATCGCGGGCATCGCCCCCGACCCGCTGAAGACGCCGATGCACGAGCAGCATCCGCTGACGCAGGACGCATGGGCGGCGCTGCGGGAGCATCCCGCCGCGGCCTATCTCGGCCTCGCCACGCCGCGGTTTCTGCTGCGCATGCCGTACGGCAAGAAGTCCGACCCGATCGACGCCTTCGCGTTCGAGGAGTTCACCCGCCAAGGCGGCCTGTCGGGCATGCTGTGGGGCCATCCCGCGCTGATCCCGGCGCTGCTGCTCGCCGAGACGTTCGCGCAGCAGGGCAAGAAGATGCAGCTCGGCAAGGTCATGGGCGTGGGCGACATCGCCTATTACGTGATGACCGACACCGACGGCGAGCAGATTGCGCTGCCCTGCACCGAACGCCTCTACACCGAGAAGCAGGCGGTCGGCGTGGCGAATTTCGGCGTGATGCCGCTGGTCAGCCTGCGCGGCCGGCCGGAACTTCGGCTCGCCGGTTTCAACGCGCTCGGCGGCGCACCGCTCGCGGGCTTCTGGGCGCCGGCCGACATCAAGCCGAAACCCGCCGCGCCCCCGCCCGCCCCGCCCGCACCCGCTGCGCCGGCGCCCGCCGCCGCGCCGGCCGAAGAAGCCGCGCCGGAAGCGGCCGGCGAAGCACCCACCGAGGCCGCGGCCGAACCGGCGGCCGCGCCGGCCGCCGAGGAGATGGCCGACCTCGACGCCCTGCTTGCGAGCCTCGATGCGACGGCGGCCGCACCCGCGCCCGCAACGGCGCCCGAACCGGCGGCGGACGCCGCGGTCGACGAGCTCGATGCGCTGCTGGCAAGCCTCAATGCGCCGCCGCCGCCGGCCGAGCCCGACGCCACCGAAGCTGAGCTCGATGCGCTGCTCGCGTCGCTGAAATAGACGCGCCGTCTCTTCCGGCGGCGCCGGTCGCGGTTACGCCGCCGGTTCGGGCATGCTCGTCGAGATGTCGATGCGCTGGCTTTCCGTGGCCACGCCGACCACGTCCTCGAGCCCGCGCGTGCCGCGTCCGATCCGCTCGCGCGCGACGCCCGCCTCGACCAGGGCGTCCTCGACCAGTTGCGCGCGCAGGCGCGAGAGGTCGGCGATCGCCTTCGGCCCGGCGGGATCGAGAAACTCGATGACGTCCAGGCTGGCCTCCGGGTTCTCGCGCGCCCACGCGGCGACGGAGGCGATGCTCGTCATGGCGTCGCGATCGAGCAGCGCCGACCACTCGGCGAAGAAGATCGAGGAATTGGTCGACAAGCTGCGCCGTATCCGGGCCACGATGGCCGGATGGATCAGCCACGGGTCGCCCAGCGTCTCCTGCGGACCGCAGAGCTGCGTCCAAAGCCCCATGACCTCGGACTTGTTTTCGCAGGGCACCAGTTCGATGCTAATGTCGTCGGCGAGCGTATTTGCCAGGAGGTCTCCGATAAACGGCTCGCCGCCGACCAGCCAGACCCGTCCTCGGAATTCGGCCAGTGTGATATCCGCCATGCGATACTCCCTGATCCCGGCCCGGACGATCGATTGTGGCAACCCTGGTGACGTCGGCCGTTGCACGAGCCGAGGCGCGCATCGATGCCGCTGATTCTGACCATCAAGCCGGCCCAGGGTCGCGGCGATCGCCAGATTCGAACGCTCGGTAAGGGAACACTAACGATCGGCCGGGCCTCGGGCAACGACTGGGTCCTGGCCGATCCGGAACTTCATCTCTCGCGCACGCATTGCATGGTCGCGTTCGAAGGCGGCCGCTACGTGCTCACCGACCTGAGCACGAACGGGCTGCTGATCAACGGCGCGCAGGAGCCGACCAAGCGCAACAGCCGCGTGGTGCTGACCGACGGCGACAGCGTGCGCCTCGGCGGCTACATCCTCGAGGTGGCCGAGGCCGAGGAGGCGGCCGGCCCGTCGCCGGCGATGGGCGGCAGCAGCTTCGTCGCACCGCGCGCCGATCCGTTCGCCCCCGACGCAGGCAGTCCGCTCGACGTCGATCCGCTCGACGATCCGCTCGGCCGCCCGCCGCCCGAGAGCTTCCAGCATCCGCTGCGCGCCCCGCCGCCCGCGCTGCGCACCGAGGATCCGTTCGACGCGGCCGAGCACGACAGGCGGCGCCGCCCCGTCGACGACACCGACTCCGACCTGTTCCGCGGCAAGCGCGAGGCCGAGCCGTGGCAAGGCCCGGCGATGCGCGAGTCCGGTGGGCCGGGGTCGCAAGCCTATGCCCGAACCCCTCGGCGCCCCATCGATCCGGTCAACCTCAACGAGGTCGACTTCGACGCGCTGATCGGCGACGAGCCGCCGTCGCCTGGCGGTCGTCCGGCGGCGGCGCCGAAGCCGCCCGCTGCCGCACCCGTGCCGGAGGCGCTCGCGCGGTCCATCGACGACCTGCTGGGCGACTTCCCGATGGCGCCGCCATCGACGCCCCCATCGGCACAAGCGGCCGCGCCGGCCGCTCGGCCGCCCCCGCCGCCTGCCGCCCCGGTGCGGGCCGAGATGCCCGCCGCCGCCCCCTCGCCGTTCGACGAGCCGGCGCCGCAAGCGGCCAGGCCGGCGCCGGCCGCCGCGTCGGCGAGCCCCGGGGCTGCCGCGCTGGTGGCCGCGTTTCTGGACGGCGCGGGCCTGCCGCCCGATGCGCTCGGCGCGCAGGACCCGCAGGCCGCGATGCGCGCCATGGGCGCGTTGTTCGCCGCCTTCGTCAGCGGCACGCGCGACGTGCTGATGTCGCGGTCCGAGGTCAAGCACGAGATGCGCGTGGAACGGACGATGATTCGCGCCCGCGACAATAACGTGCTGAAGTTCTCATTGTCGTCGCAGGATGCGGCCGCCGCGTTGCTGCACCCCGACCGGCCCGGCTACAAGCCGCCGCTGGATGCCGTGCAGGAAGCCTTCAACGACATCCGGGTGCACGAGATGGCGGTGATGGCGGGGATGCAGACCGCGCTGATCGCGCTGCTCAAGCGGTTCGATCCTGCCGGGCTGGAGACGCGGCTGCAGCGCGGCATGCTCGACAGCATCCTGCCCGCCGCCCGCAAGGCGCGTTTCTGGGAGCTGTTCTGCACGACCTACAAGGACATCGCCGCCGAAGCCGAGGAGGACTTCCATTCGATCTTCGGCCGCGAGTTCGTGCGCGCCTACGACGCGCAGGTCCGCAAGGTCTGACGCAGCCCGGGGCGCGGGAGCGCATCGCGGCGGGGCGGAACGGCACGGCACGGCACGGCACGGCCATCCTGGCACGCGCGGGGTGAACGTCAATCAATGCGCGCGCCGCGCGGACGGGACTTCCGTCCTGCGTGCTTGCGGGGGTAAGAACGACTCTTCACCGGGGGATCTCGCATGACACGTTGGCTGAATGTTGCTGGCGCGTTCGGGGTCGCCTTGCTGGCGGGCTGCAGCTCTCCGCCGCCCCCGCCGCCGCCGACCGTGGTCAACATCACCTTGAAGACCGGGCCGGACGTCAACCCGACGCCGAGCGGCGCCGCCGCGCCGCTGGCGCTGCGCGTCTATCAGCTGACCTCGGCCGCCAACTTCAACGCGGCGGAGTTCTTCCCGCTGTACAATTCCGATTCCGCCACGCTGAAGAGCGACATCGTGCAGCGCGACGACTTCCTGATGCCGCCGGGCGACACCAAGACCGACATGCTGCAGCCGAAGGAGCCGGTGACGGCGATCGCCATCTTCGGCGCCTACCGGGATTTCCAGCATGCGACCTGGCGCGCGTCGACGGACATCCCGCCGCACAAGACGACCGACATCACGGTGACGGCCGGACGCAACGGGATCACCCTGAAGGTCCAGACGCAGCCGGCGAAGCCGGCCTCGTAGGATGAACCGAGCCGTCACGTCGCCGCCGGCCGGAGCGGGACGCACCGGATGAGCTGGGAGAACAAGGTCGTCTGGACCGAAGGCCTGTTCCTCCAGCCGCAGCACCTGCAGCAGCAGGACCGTTACGTGGACCGGCTGGTGCGCAACAGCACCATGGGCCTGCGCCCGTTTCCCTGGGGACTGACCGAGCTGTCGCTGGACACCGACATGCTCACCCTGGGCAAGTTCGCCGTCCGCTCGGCCGCCGGCACCCTGCCCGACGGGACGCCGTTCAACATCCCGCAGGACGTCGACCATCCGGCGCCCATCGACCTGCCGGAATCCACGCGCAACGCGCAGGTGTTCCTGCAACTGCCGACGCGCCAGATGGGCGGCGTGGAGACGGCGCCGAAGCAGATCACCGAGACGGTGGCGCGCTACGTCACCGACGAGCTGGAAGCCGTGGACATCAACGCCGGTTATATCGGCTCCGCCACCTTGCCGGTCGGCAAGCTGCGGCTGCGCTACGCGCTGGAGCACGAGGCGCGGTCCGGCTTCACCGCGGTCGGGCTCGCCCGCATCGTCGAGGTGCGGGCCGACAAGAGCACGGTGCTCGACGAGGGGTTCATCCCGCCGCTGCTGACGTGCAACGCATCGAGCGTGGTCGCCGGCTTCATTAGCCAGTTGCAGGGACTGCTGCACCACCGCGCGGAGGCCCTGGCCGGGCGGGTGTCGGAGACCGCGACGCGCGGCGCGGGGGAGATCTCCGACCTGCTGCTCCTGCAGGTCTGCAACACCTACGAGCCGCTGTTCACGCATCTCGCCGGCATCGTGCAGCAGCTGCATCCGGAGACGTTCTACCGGATCGCGGTCAGTCTCGCGGGCGAGCTCGCGACCTTCACCGACAGCCGCAAGCGGCCCGCCGCCTTCCCGCTGTACAAGCACGACGACCTGCAGGCGACGTTCCGCCCGGTGATGGCGGCGCTGCGTCAGGCGCTGTCGGCCGTGCTGGAACAGACGGCGGTGGCCATCCCGTTGCAGGAGCGCAAGTTCGGCATCCGCGTGGGGCCGATCCTGGACCGCTCGCTGGTCACCGAGGCGACGTGGGTGCTGGCGGTCAAGGCGCAGATGCCGGTCGAGACGTTGCGGCGCAACTTCCCCAACCTGGTCAAGATCGGCCCCGTCGAGCAGATCCGCGAGCTGATCACGGTGGCGCTGCCGGGCATTCCGGCGCGCGCGCTGCCGGTGGCCCCGCGGCAACTTCCCTACTATGCCGGAACGAGTTATTTCGAACTGGACCGGACCAGTCCATACTGGGCGGCGCTCGCGCGCTCCGGTGGCATCGCGATCCATGTGACGGGCGAATTGCCGGGGCTCGAACTCGAGTGCTGGGCGATCCGGGGATGAGCGGATGAGCGACGACCCCTTCGCTGAACCGTCCGATCCGGACCGGACGATGATCCGGCCCAGGCCGGGCGGCACGCGCGCGGCGGCAGCGGAGCCGCCGCCGCGGCCGGTGCAACTGGGCCCGGGCCCAGACCTGACGTCAGTGCCGACGATCGGCACCAACCCGCTGGTCGCGATCGCCGCCCCGCTGCTCGCGGCGGCGATCCGCATCGCCAGCACCGGCCGGGGCGGCAATCCCGATGCCGACCTGCTGCGCCGCGGCTTGGTCGCCGAGGTCCGGCGCTTCGAACAGAACGCGCTGGCGACGGGCATGGACACGCGCCCGTTGCGCGCGGCCCGCTACGCGCTGTGCGCGACGATCGACGACCTCGTGCTCAGCACGCCGTGGGGTGCGGCCAGCACCTGGGCGCAGCAGAGCCTGACCTCGATCTTCCACACCGAGGTGATCGGCGGCGACCGCTTCTTCGACATCCTCGAACAGATGCAGAAGGATCTCGGCCGCAACGGCGAGGTGGTCGAGCTGATGTATCTGTGCACCTCGCTCGGCTTCGAGGGGCGCTACCGCGTGATGCCGCGCGGCGTCGCCGCGCTCAACGAACTGCGCGACTCCGTCTACCGCGTCATCCGCAACCGTCGCGGCGACTTCGAGCGCGAGCTGTCGCCGCACTGGCGCGGCCTGGACATGAGCCACCGCCCGCTGTTGCAGCGCGTGCCGCTGTGGGCGATCGCGCTCGGCACGGTGACGCTCGCGTTGCTGATCTATCTCGGCTTCAACTTCGCGCTGTCGGACAGCTCCGACGTCGCGTATGCGGAGCTGTACGGCCTGCCGCCGCGCGGCGCGCCGACGATGGTGCATGTTCCGGTCGACAGCTCGCCGGCTGCCGTCGCCGCCGCCCACAACCCGCCGCCGCCGCCCGCGGCACCGGTCGCGCCGAGCCGCTTCGCCGCACGGATCCACAAGTTCCTGGAGCCCGAAATCAAGGCCGGTCTCGTCGTCGTGCTCGAGGACGCGCAGTCCGTCACCGTGCGGCTGACGAACCGCAACATGTTCGGCTCGGGCCAGGCGACGCTGAACTCGAGCTACCTTCCGCTGGTCGGGCGCATCGGCGAGGCGATCCAGGACGAGCCGGGCCACGTCGTGGTCAACGGCTACACCGACAACCAGCCGATCCACACGCCGCGCTTCCCGTCGAACTTCGAGCTGTCGAAGGCGCGCGCGGACGTGGTCGCCGACCTGATCAAGGCGAAGCTCACGGACAAGAGCCGGGTCACCTCGGTCGGCAAGGCGGACGCCGAGCCGCTCGAGCCCAACACCACCCCGGAGGGCCGGCAGGCGAACCGCCGGACCGAGATCGTGCTCACGAAAGAGACCAATTCGCCGTGATCCCCGTGCAACGACAGGGCTGACGCGATGGTCCCTCCCTTCCTGGCGAAGATACTGCGCAGCCGCTGGTTCAACACCTTCCTGGGTGTGCTGCTGCTGGCGGTGCTGATCTGGTTCTTCGGCCCGCTGCTCGCGATCGGCCAGGTTCACCCGTTCGACAGCGAGCTCGTGCGCCTGATCGCGATCGGCGTGCTGCTCGTGCTGTGGGTGATCATCAACGTCGTGCACACGCTGCGCAGCCGCAAGCGTGAGACCAAGATGGTCGAGGAGGTGGCGGCGCCCGACAAGGACGCCACGGCTTCGGCCGAAGAGGTGGCGCTGCTCTCCGAGCGGCTGAAGGACGCGCTGCACCAGCTGAAGAAGCTGCCCGGCGGAAGGCGAGGACGGCGGCGGCTGTACGAGCTGCCGTGGTACATGTTCATCGGGCCGCCCGGCGCCGGCAAGACCACCGCGCTGGTGAATTCGGGACTGAAGTTTCCCCTCGCCGACGCGAAGGGACCGGCGGCGTTGCGCGGGTTCGGCGGCACCCGCAACTGCGACTGGTGGTTCACCGACGAAGCCGTCCTGATCGACACCGCCGGGCGCTACACCACGCAGGACAGCCAGGCCGCCGTCGATGCGGCTGCCTGGGTCGGGTTCCTGCGCCTGCTCAAGAAGCACCGAAGGCGCCAGCCGCTCAACGGCGTGCTGCTCGCCATCGGACTGCCGGATCTTGCCGCGCTGCCGGAATCCGAGCGCCTCGCCCACGCCGGAGCGATGCGCAAGCGCATCCGCGAGCTGCAGGTCGAACTCGGCGTCAGCGTGCCGGTCTACGTCGTCTTCACCAAGGCGGACCTGATCGCGGGTTTCATCGAGTTCTTCGACAGTTTCGGCAAGGAGGAGCGCGAACAGGTCTGGGGCGTCACGCTGCCGCTCGAGGAAGGCAAGGAAGAAGCCGGCGCGGTCGGGCATTACGGGCCCGAGTTCGACCTGCTGCTCGCCCGCCTGAACGACCGCATGCTGGAGCGCGTCAACCAGGAGAGCGACATCCAGCGCCGCCGGCTGATCTACGGCTTCCCGCAGCAGATGGCGTCGCTGCGCGACCTGACGACCGACTTCCTGACCGAGATCTTCCGCCCGAGCCGGCTCGAGGAACGGCCGCTGCTGCGCGGCGTCTACTTCACCTCCGGCACGCAGGACGGAACCCCGATCGACCGTCTGCTGGGCGTGATGGCCGGCCAGTTCGGCTTGCCGCGCCAGGCGGTGACGGCGTTCAGCGGCGCCGGGCGCAGCTACTTCCTCACGCGGCTGATGCGCGAGGTAGTGTTCGGCGAGGCTTCCCTCGTCAGCTTCGACAAGAAGATCGAGCGCCGCACCAAGTGGATCTACCGCGGCGCCTACGCGAGCGCGGCGGTGCTGCTGCTGCTGCTCACCGCCGGCTGGACGAACAGCTACGTCGGCAACCGGCTGATGATCGACGAGGCGCACGGCGCGGCGGAGAAGTACAACGCGCAGATCGCCGAGCTGATGAAGCGCGGCCCGAACGACACCGACCTGCTCGCCGTGCTGCCGCCGCTGGACACGCTGCGCACGATGCGCGGCGGCTACGACCAGCGCGAGGCGGACACCCCGATCGAGCTGACGTTCGGCCTGTATCAGGGCGACAAGATCACCACGGCGTCGATCGAATCCTACTACCGGGCGCTCAACGCGCTGCTGCTGCCGCGGCTGCTAGCCCGGCTGGAGACCCAGCTCGCGGCCAATCTCGACAAGCCGGACTTCCTGTACGAGGCGCTGAAGGTCTATCTGATCCTGGGCCGGCAGGGTCCGATCGACCCCGACCACATCCTCGTGTGGTTCTCCAACGACTTCAACGCGAACTTCGCCGGCGACGATGCGGCGCCGGAGCGCGAAGCGCTGCTCAAGAACATCGAGGCGATGGTGCAGCGGCCACTGACCCAGATCGCGCTCAACGGCCCGCTGGTGGCGAAGGTGCGCGACATCCTGACGCGCGAGCCGGTCGCGGAATACAGCTACAACCGGATCATGCGCAGCCCGCGTGTCACGTCGCTGCCGGAATGGACCATCGCGGACAACGGCGGCCCGTCCAGCGACAAGGTGTTCGTGCTGCGTTCCGGCAAGTCGCTCAACACCGGAATGCCGGGCATCTTCACCTGGGCGAGCTATCATAACGTCTTCCTGCCGCTGATGCCGACAGTGACCAAGGACATCGAGGAGGATGCCTGGGTGCTCGGCCGCGCACGCCCGGGCGGAGCGGCCGGCGTCGCGCAGACGCTCGCGGCGGTGAACCGGCTGCGCCGCGACGTCGTCAACCTCTATCTCGACGAATACGTCCGCCGCTGGGACCGGCTGCTGCAGGACATCGCCGTCAAGCACTTCACCAACGTCAACGAAGCGGTCGACGAGCTTCAGGTGATGAGCGGACCGAGTTCGCCGCTGCGCACGTTGCTGCAGTCGATCGACGCGCAGACGCAGCTCAGCCACAAGGCAGCGACCGAGACGGCGGAGTCCCAGGCGGAGGCACGCGCCGCGAAGGTGGGCCAGCGCGCCGCCGGGTTGGGGCGCGTCGTCGCCAGCGCCGGACTGTCGTTCAGCCAGGCCGAGATCGCCGGAATCCTGGGAGAGGCATTCGGCGCCACGCCCGGCGCCGGGCCGCCGCCCGATCCCGCCTCGCGCGTCGACGAGCACTTCCGTGCGCTGCACGACTTCGTCGCCGGCCCCAAGAACGCCGAGCAGGGCGCCCAGACGCCGCTGGAAGCGGCGATCGCCAAGATCGGCACGATCGCGCAGAACATGACCCAGGTCGCCAATTCGCCGAACCAGGGGCAGGCGCTGATCGCGGGGCTGGTCGGCGGCGGCACGGGCGGCAGCGGAGCAACCAGCGGCGGGGCGTCGGCGGCAGCCGCGGCGCAATTGGCCGATCTCGCCAAGAACGTGCCGCAACCGGTCGCCGGGATGCTGCAGACGGTCTCGCAAAGCAGCACGGCCGTCGCGGCCACCGGCGCCAGCCACGCGCTCACCGACGCGTGGAAGGCGAAGGTGCTGCCGCTGTGCGACGACGCCTTCCTCAACCGCTATCCGTTTGCGCCTGCCAGCACGACCGACGTGCCGATCGACGACTTCACCAAGCTGCTCGGGCCGGGCGGGCTGATCGACACGTTCTTCAGCGAGAACCTCAAGCCGTTCGTCGACACGACGAGCAAGCCGTGGAAATGGCAGGCGGCCAACAACGCCCAGCTGTCCCTGCAGCCCGGCACGCTCGCGCAGTTCGAGAACGCCGCCACGATCCGCGATTCCCTGTTCAGCGGCCAGCAGATCCTGGTGAAGTTCACGCTGGTGCCGGTCAACCTCGATCCCGGCGTGGGCCAGATCTCGCTCGACATCGCCGGCCAGACGCTGACCTACAACCACGGCCCGACCGAATCGATGGCGTTCCAGTGGCCGGGCCAGGGCGGCAAGACCCTGGTGCGCGAGACGATGACGCCGACCGCGGGCGGCAATGCGACCGAGGTGGAAAAGGACGGACCTTGGGCCCTGCTCCGCCTGCTGGACACGGCGAAGGTCGTGCCGTCCGGGCAGCCGGACAAGTTCCGGCTGATCTTCACCTCGCCGGCCGGAACGGCGACGTTCGACCTGAACGCGAGCAGCGTGCGCAACCCGTTCACCTTGACGGCGCTGCGGGCGTTCCGCTGTCCTCCGACGCTCTAGTGGGTCGGGCGTGACAAGCTTGCGAATGTGTCAGGAGGCGACCGGCGGTGGCGGACCGTCAGCCTGCGAACGCGAGCAACCGTATCCCTCAGGGCCAGGACGCTAATGTCGAGCACCTTCTCGGACCCCTCCCAGACCTCGTCGCAATCCGGCTCGGGCAGCGGCTCCCAGCAAGGCGAAACCTACATCACGCTGACCTTCGATACCGACAGCGGCGTCGAGTTTCTTTTCAAATCGATGCACGCGACCGAAGAGCTCGGCCGTCCCTTCCTGTTCGTGCTCGAGATGTCGGGCGACAAGGTCAAGACCGACACCTCGAAGATGCTCGGCAGCTCGGCGACCGTGACGATGACCGATGCCAACCAGAACAAGACGTATTTCAACGGCATCATCACGCGCATGGACTATATCGGCCGGGTCAGCGGCGTGTACCGCTACCGCGCCGAGCTGCGGCCGTGGATCTGGCTGCTGACGCGCAAACAGGACTGCAAGATCTTCCAGAAGATGTCGGCCTGGGACATCATCAACAAGGTTTTCAAGGATGCCGACTTCAGCGCGCTGAAGGACAACCGCCAGAACCAGTCGGGCAGCGTGACGCTGGATTACTGCGTCCAGTATCACGAGACCAGCTTCGACTTCGTCACCCGGCTGATGGAGGAGTTCGGAATCTACTACTACTTCGAGCACACGGACAAGGAGCACACGCTCGTGTTCGCCGACGATCCGGGCTCGCACACCGCGATCACCAAGTCGATCCCGTTCTATTTCAGCCAGCTCGAGCAGCGGGCCGTCGAGGATCACATCTGGGAATGGAACGCCAACGTCTACCTGCAGTCCGGCGCGCACACCTACCAGGACTACAATTTCCATACGCCGTCCACCGACCTGACCTCGAAGTCCAGCAAGCCCGGCGACGGCAAGTACGCCAACTTCGAGGTGTACCAATACCCGGGCTTTTACGGCACCCCGGACGACGGCAAGAAGCTGGCGGACGTGCGGATGCAAAACCTGACCGCGCGCGTCCAGCTGTTCCACGGCAAGACGAACTCCCGGGAGTTTCGCAGCGGCAAGAAGTTCACGCTGTCGAAATTCGTCGAGAAGACATGGAACCAGGAATACCTCATCACCCGCGCGGTCACGACGCTGACGGCGGCCGAAGGCACCGCGGATACGCGCGGCAACCTGATCGACAGCCAGCGGGTGGAGTTCGCGGCGATCGTCGGCACCACGCAGTTCCGCCTCGATGCGGTGACCCCGCGCCCGATGATTCGCGGGCCGCAGACCGCGCTCGTCGTCGGCGACAGCGGCGAGGAGATCACCACCAACGAGTACGGCCAGATCAAGGTGCAGTTCTACTGGGATCGCGTCGGGCAGAAGAACCAGGACAGCTCGTGCTGGATCCGTGTCGCCCAGTCCTGGGGCGGCACGGGTTGGGGTTCGATCGTCATCCCGCGCATCGGCATGGAGGTCGTCGTCCAATTCCTCGAGGGCAACCCTGACCGGCCGCTGGTCACCGGCGTCGTCTACAACGCGACCCAGAAGGTGCCCAACACGCTGCCGGACAAGAAGGTGCTGTCCACCTTCAAGACCAACTCGAGCAAGGGCGGCGGCGGCTACAACGAGCTGACCTTCGACGACACCAAGGGCAGCGAGAAGGTCACCTTCCAGGCGCAGTACGACTACGACAAGACGGTGCTGAACAACGAGACCGTCAACATCACCAAGGACACCACGACCACGGTCAAGGAGGGCAACCGCTCGGTCACCGTCAGCCAGGGCAACGACAGCCATACCGTCAGCCAGGGGAACCGGAGCGTGACGGTCACCCAGGGCAGCGACAGTCACACCGTCTCCACCGGGAACATGACGGTCAGCGTCTCCGCGGGCGGCGTCAGCATCACGGCGGGGCAGTCGATCACACTGACGGTCGGTGGCAACAGCATCGCGATCAGTACGTCCGGAATCACGGTCACCTCCGCCGGCCCGCTGACGGCGACCGGCAACCCCATCTCGCTGAACTGACGGACGCGTCGCATGGCCCCGAGCGAGTTTCTGGAACTCCTGCAACGGCCTCCGCCGGCCGAAGCGGGGACCGTCGCCGTCGCGGAGGAACAAGGCGACGTCGCCGCGGCGATCGAAGCGCGGTGGCCGGCGACGCTGCGGCGCGCGTTGGCGGTGCTGGCGGCCGAGGCGCTGGCTCGCCCGCAGATGGTGGCGCGCTGCGACGGCACGCCCACCGGCGTGCGGCGGCTGATCGAGGCGATCAAGGCCCAGATCGACCTGCTGCTCAGCACGCAGATCAACCTGATCCTGCACCATCCCGAGTTCCAGGCGCTGGAGTCGAGCTGGCGCGGCCTGCACTTCCTGGTTCGCCACACCGCCACCGACGACCAGCTGAAGATCCGCCTGTTCGACATCTCGCAACGCGAACTCGCCCGCACGCTGCGCAAGTTCCGCGGCACCGGCTGGGACCAGAGCCCGATCTTCAAGAAGATCTACGAGGAGGAATACGGTCAGTTCGGCGGCGAGCCGTTCGGGGTGCTGGTAGGCGACTACTACTTCGACCATCAGCCGCAGCACGTGCAGCTGCTGTCCGACATCGCGATGATCGCCGCCGCCGCGCACGTGCCGTTCATCGCCGGTGCGGCGCCGTCGCTGATGCAGATGGACAGCTGGGCGGAACTCGCCAATCCGCGCGACCTGACCAAGATCTTCCAGACGCCGGAATACGCCGCCTGGCGCTCGCTGCGCGCGATGGAGGATGCACGGTATCTCGGCCTGTGCATGCCGCGGATGCTGACGCGCGTGCCATACGGCATGCGGACCGACCCGGTCGACGGCTTCGCGTTCGAGGAGGAGGTCGAGGGTCCGGATGCGTCCCATTACGCGTGGACCAACGCCGCGTTTGCCATGGCCGGCAATATCGCCCGTTCGTTCTCGCTCTACAGTTGGTGCTCGCGCATCCACGGCATCGAGACGGGCGGCATCGTCGAGGGCCTTCCGGCGCTGCGCTTCCCCACCGCCGACGGCGCGGTCGACAACCGGTGCTGCACCGAGATCGCGCTGGATGAACGGCGGGAATCGGAACTCGCGCGCGTCGGTCTGATCCCTCTGATGCACCGCAAGAACACCGACGTCGCGGCCTTCGTCAGCGCATACTCGCTGCAGAAGCCGGTCGAATACGACGATCCGGCGGCGACCACGAACGCGATCATGTCGGCGCGGCTGCCCTACATGTTCGGCTGCTGCCGGTTCGCCCATTATCTGAAGTGCCTCGTGCGCGACAAGGTCGGCGGCACGCTGTCGCGTGACCAGCTGGAGAGCTGGCTGAACGAGTGGGTGAACCAGTATGTCGACCACTCGCCGAACACGTCGAGCGACGCCTGGAAAGCGACGCATCCGCTGGCGGAAGCGCGAATCGCGCTGGTCGAGGCGCCGGACAAGCCAGGCCACTACGAGGCCAAGTTCTTCCTGCTGCCGCACTACCAGTTGGAGGGCCTGACCGTCGCGCTGCGCCTCGTCTCGCGGCTCGCGGGATGACGCGCGCGTTCCACTCCGGCGTCTTGCGCCGGCCTTCGGCGATGCGGCACGAATCGGCACAGCAGAGTATCTTGCGGAGAGGGTGATCGGATGGCTGCCGGTGACAGTTCCGACGTATTGATGCGCTTCGTGGCAGGCGGCAAGGCGTTGGACGCCGAGTGCCAGACACTCATCGATCCGACCGACGTGTTGGTCGACCCATTGATCAAGGACTTCAAGAACGGCAAGTTCTGCGAGGTCGACGAATTCTCGTTCGGCATGAGTCTCGACGACAAGGACCCGACCCAGGACAAGGTCGGCCAGTCTCCAAGCGGCACCACCGGGCAGTCTGCAACTGGCAGCGCGAGCCAGGCCGGCCAGGAATCGAAGAGCCGCGGTAAATTCGGGGACTGGAAAATCGCGTCGAAGCTGGAGCAGAAAACCATGAAGCCGTATCCGCTCCGCATGGACGAGTTCACGCTCACCCGCTGCTACGATCGGATGTCGCCGTACCTGTTCAAGATGTGCTGCAACTCCGAAAGCCTCGATTCGGCCGCGCTGGTCAAACGCAGAACCATCGGAGAGGACACGCTTCGCGGCTTCTTCCGCATCGACTTCACGGAGGTCCTGATCACCCACGTCCAGTGGAAGAACACCGAGCCGATGTCGGAAGAGGTCAGGTTGATCTTCCGCAAGATCAAGGTCCAGTATTGCGTGACCGCCTTCGATGCGCGGACCAAGACGGTCGGCATGAAGTGCTGGCCCCCCGTCGACTGGAGCTACGAGGCCCAGCTCGTGCAGACCCAGGGCCGCCAGGAGTCGGGGAATGGCTGAAGACGCACGCGACATACTAATGAAGCTGGAGATCACCGAAGGGAATTGCGTTGATGCGGAATGCTCCGCGGTCATCGAGGCGAGCCCGACGCTTGGCGTGAAGGACGCGCTCGCCGACGGCTTCGAGCATCAGAGTTTGGTGGGGGGAGCACAGGTCAACTATTTCGCGATCGACGATTTCACCTTTCCGGTCGGGCTGAAACCCGACAGCGAGCCGGACAAGCTGGCCGAAGCACTCAATAAGCACCTTGCGAGCCAAGGCAAAGACAAGGTGCCGACGAAGTCCGAATTCACGCGCTTCATGGAGGGTGGCCACGCCGGGATAAGCGGCAAACAAAGCTATCCGGCCAATCTCGATCAGATGAGCATCATCAAGAAGCTGGACGTCTCGTCGACGGGCATCTTCAGGCTCTGCAAGGAGTCGAAGACGCTCTTCGGCGCCTCCATCCTCAAGCGAAAGGCGATCGGCGGCGACTCGCTCCGCGGCTATCTGCGCATCGACTTCTTCGAGGTCCTGATCACGGATCTCGGCTGGGACAACGCTGACGTCGTCAAGGAGGACTTCAAGTTCGTCTGCCGCAAGGCGACGGTCAGATATTGCATGGAGACGCTGACGACCGACCTGCGACCGAGAAGCCTCCCGAAGCTGGTCCAGATCGCGGAGGAGACATGGAGCGTGCTCCACCTCGACAAATGAGCGGGACGCGGCAGCGTGTCCCTTCACCTCGGGCCGCCGCAGGACGGGGCTGAGCGGGGCCGCCTCGGGTCTTGACCGAGGGGCCGCTTCCTCCCGCCCCGCGCCGCAAATGGTGGACAGTTTCCATTGCGGCATTGTACGACTTGGGGGTCCGAGAGCAGGATCAGGAACCATGGCCCCCTCCAAAAAGCCGCCAGGCGCCGACGACATCATGCCCGTCGCGGCCGTCAAAATGCTGCTGAAGCAGGTACGGAAAGACGGCGAGAAGGAACTCAGCTGCGTCGTCGCCATGACGGGCGGCGAGGACGCCGAGGGCGTGATCCTCCTCGACAAGAAGATGAAGCCCAAGAAGCTCCGCACGCAGCTGCTCAAGGACGCCAAGGACGCCGGTCTGAAGATCGACGAGAAGAGCATCCGCTTCGGCAAAGCAACGACGGACGACGCCGACGAAGACCGGCTGCTCATCAAGGTCAACAAAGAGCCGGCGGGTGCCGCGCTCCCGAGGGCCGTCACGAAGCGCGTCAAGGGTGTCTTCAAGGAGGTGATCTTCAGCGTCGACGAGGCGCTGGAGAGCGAGAGCGAGGAAAGCGAGAGCCAGGAGCCGCAGCCTGTCGGCACGGCCCCGCCGCCTCCGCCTCCGCCGGGGCCGCCCCCGTCCGCCAAGCCGGTCGATGTTGCGGCATTGTCGCAGCGGCTCGCCGAACTCATCAAGCGCATCCCCGGCGCCGATCCGAACCGCCAGGCCGAGCTGGGCGGGCTCGCCAAGCAGGCCAACACGCTGCTGAAGACGGGAAGCCCGACCGAGGCCGCCGCGCGCATGGACGAGCTGGAGACGAAGCTCGGCCAGGGCGCGCCGGCGAGCGGCAGCACGGCCACCGCCGGCGCGGCGCCCGCCGCGTTGCAGAAGTCGCGCATGGCGTGGGACGCCGCGCGCAAGAAGATCGTCTCGGAGGTCGAGGCGCTGAAGACGGCGGTCGCCGCGGCCTTCCAGGCCGACGAGCACGAAGCCGAGGTCACGAAAGCCCTGGGCCAGCTCGACGACATTCCGAAGAACCTCGACACGCGGCTGCTCGACGTCCTCGACGGCGTGATGAAGGAGCAGGATCCGAACAAGCGCGCGGAACTGACGCAGGAGGCTCAGAAGATCCTGGCCGCCTACCAGCAGTTCGTGACGTCGAGCCCGGTGCTGCCCAAGCTGACGGGGGCCACGCCGTTCGGCCTGACCCTCACGGTCGCGCCGGTCGCCAACGCAACATTGCAGGCGTTGCAGGCCGGATTGCGCTGAGCGGCGAAGACGCCCGCCTACGCCATGTCTTCCGCCGAGGCGTGGCCCGCCTCGGCGCACGGTCTGCCCAGGACGATCGGCCTGAAGGCCCCTTTGCGGCCCTGCGCATAGGCGCGTCGCAGGACCGCGAGCAGTGCCGCCTTGTCCTTGAACGTGACGGAATCGGCGAGCGCCTCGTTGATGCGCGCCACCGCCGCCGTATAGCCGGGCGGCCCCGGGACGTGCAGCTGCACCGGGATGTCGGCGTTCACCGCCGCCGCGAGCGTCTCGGCCAACCCGTCGGCTTTCAGGGCCCGCGGACCAAGAAGGGTCACGCAGATGCCGAGCTGAGGGCCGCGGCTGCGAGAGCTCTCGACGATCACCCGGATCAGCACGCCCGACTGGTCCGGGCGCAGGTTCTCGCGCACCCATTTCAGCCGGCGCCAGCCGCAGTAGAACGCGCGGCACGTCTGCGGCCGGGAGTCGTAGATACGGCACAGGTGGTCTTGCTGCAGGTTCGGGCAGCGGTGGCCCTGAAGCTTCTGCAGGTGCGGCTCGTCGATCGTCAGCGCCACGCAGCAGACGTCGCACGACCCGCAACTCCGGCCGGGAACCAGTTCGTGCCCGAAGTTCGCGTCCATGCGACCCCGCCTGAGACACCCCGATCATACAAGTCCGCGTACGGGTTCGCACGCATGTTGCGGGCGACACAAGTCGGCTGGTTGTGCTAGGACAACAACTGCAATCGGGACGAAGCAGGGCATGACGGCCTTCCGCGCGTTGCTCGTCTGTGCCGTTGTCGCAGTCGCCTCCTGCGCGACGCCGCCGCCGCAGGCCTATACCGGCGGCAGCGCGCTGACGGGGCACGCGGTCGGCATCGGCAACAACGCCGCCGGCGAGGCGTGCACGCAGCAGGCGCTCGCCAGAGCGGGCGGCGCGGCGATCTTCTGCGGCTCGTTCCAGCATCCCAGCGGTGAGGTCCGCGTGCTGGGGCCAAGCGGCCCCGAGTCTGCCGCCGCGCAGGCAAGCGCCGGGGCTTGGCGGAGCTCGCTCGATCAGCGGTTCGTGTGCGCCGCGCCAAGTGCGACGACGATCCTCGGCAACGTGCCGGCGGAGGTGCTGTCCTGCACTCGGCGGATCGGCGGATGGCCGCAGGTTGCGCTGATCGCAAGCGTCGACGGCAAGGTCTATGGCGCGGACGGGATCACGCCCGCATTGCCCGCGCTCGAGCGGTCGATCGCAGTGCTGTCGGGGCGGTCGAGCCCGGAGGCCGTCAGCCGCGCGCCGTCCAACGCGCTGCTGGCGTCCCGCCTCGCCGCCGCGGCGTTCAGCAGCGGCGATGTCGGGCAGTACGAGGCGCTGATGGCGGCGGGGCTGCGCGCCAACCAGGAAGAGAACTTCGTCGGCGCCGAGCAGGCCTACCGCGCCGCGCTGCAGGTGCAGCAGAAGGCGATCGGCCGCGACAACCCGAACACCGCCGTGACCATGATGCGGCTCGCGGTGCAGCAGGCGAACCTGCACCACTACGGAGAAGCCGACAGCCTGTTCAAGCAGGCCGCGGCGCTGGCACCGCGCTCGGCCGATCCGCTGGCAGTGGCGGAGCTGCACTACGACCAGGGGCTCGGCGAGGTCGACCAGGGTCACTGGGCAGAAGCGCTCGCGCAGTTCCGGCAGGCGGATGCGACGTACGCCGCCAAGCTGCCGCCGGAAGTGCTGAGCGGCGAAGTGGCGGCCGGCGTTCGCCCCGTCAATCTGCAGCCGCTGGTGTCCAGCAGCATCCCGGTGCTGGACGCGACGCAGGAGTCGGCCCTGATCGGCGTGATCGAGAGCCGCCGCTACCAGGGCATCGCGCTGCGCGGGCTGGGCCAGGACGCGGAAAGTGCCGCGATGATCCGCAACGCGCAGGCGATCGCGACCGCGCAGGACCTGCGCCAGCCGTCGCTGACCGCACGCCTGTCGCGCTCCGCCGCGGCGACGGCGGAAGCCGCGCGCGAGGAAGACCGCGCGCAGCTGGGCTTCGCCCGCTCGGCCGCGGATTTCGACATCGCCGTGCCCGGCTCGCGTCCGGTCGCCGAGACGCTGCTGCTGCATGCCGCGTCGCTGGCCGCGTCGGGCGACACCGGCGACGCGCTGCCGTCGTGCCGGCAGGCCGCGAAGCTGCTGCGGCAATTGCAGATCGGCACCAGCATCCAGCTGCTCGCGCCGTGCCTGGATATCTACCAGGCAGAGGCCCACGGCACCGACCAGCGACTGCTGTCGGAGATGTTCGAGGCGGCGGAGTTGGTGCAGGGCAGCGTCACCAGCCAGCAGATCGCGCAGGCGTCCGCGAGGCTGGCCGCCGGCGCGCATGATCCGCATGTCACCGATGCGATCCGCCGCCGGCAGGATGCCGCGCTCAAGCTCGCCGACCTGCTGCGCGACCGCGAGCTTCGCGCCGCCGCCGCGAACGGCCAGATGCCCGGCATCGACCTGTCCCGCGTGCTGCAAGGCGCGGACCTCGATGCGGCGATCGAGAAGGCGCAGGCGGAACTCGCCGACTCCGATGCCGCGCTGCAGGCCGCGGCGCCGCAATACGGGCAGCTCGTGCAGCAGGTGGTGACGAGCGACGACATCATGCGGCTGCTGCGCCCGGACGAGGCGTTCGCGTCGATCGTGATCGCCCCGAACGGCACCTGGACGTTCGTGCTGCGGGGCGGACACATCTCCGTCGGCCGCTCCACGGTCGCCGCCGGCGAGATCGCGACGCTCGTCACGCGTATCCGGGCGACGGCCGAAGACCCGCGCAAGCCGTTCGACGTGCAGGACGACCACGCGCTGTACGCGGCGACGCTGGGTACGCAGGCGCAGGCGCTGTCTGGTGTGACGGCGCTGATCGTCGCGCCGAACGGGCCGCTGCTGGCGATGCCGTTCGGCGTGCTGCTGACCGGTCCCGCCGCCGAGGACCACCTCGGGGACGCGCCGTGGCTGGTCAAGCAGATGTCGGTCTCGCACGTGCCGGCGCCGGCCAACTTCGTGTCGCTGCGCAAGCTCGGTCCTGCGACCGGCGCGACGCCGTGGTTCGGCATGGGCGACTTCCGCCCGGTCACGCTCGCGCAGGCCGACCGCACGTTCCCGTCGGCCAACTGCCGGCAGAGCGCCCGCCTGTTCGCCGGCCTGCCGCCGCTGCCGGCGACCGGGCGGGAGCTGAACGCGGCGCGCGAGCTGCTCGGCGGATCGCCGCAGGACGAGCTGCTGGGGGCCGCCTACACCGCGCGCGCGGTGCAGCACGCCGCGCTGTCGAATGTGCGCGTGCTGCACTTCGCCTCGCACGCGCTGCTGCCGTCCGACCTCGCCTGCCTGGATCAGCCGGCGATCGTCACGTCGGCGCCGGCCGGGTCGCCCGACGCGACCGGCGCGCTGCTGACCGCGAGCGATGTGGTCAACATCAAGCTGGACGCGCAGCTGGTGATCCTGTCGGCCTGCAACACCGGCGGCGGCGACAGGACGGGCGGCGAGAGCCTGTCCGGCCTCGCCCGCGCGTTCTTCTATGCCGGTGCACGCGCGATGATCGTCACGCACTGGGAGATCGACGACCGGGCCACGACGTTCATCGTCGCCACCACGCTCAAGCATCTGCGCGAGGGCGACGGCGGCGGGCCGGCGGGCAGCCTGCGGCTCGCGCAACTCGAGATCCTGCACGGGGCCGCGAGCGGCGCGACGGCGGCCGGTCTCGCGCACCCGTATTACTGGGCGCCGTTCGCGCTGGTCGGCGAGGGCGGCGGTTCGACGTCGACCCGCGCCGCATCGGCGTCGCAGTAGCGGGCCTGCTTTCCGGCATGGCGACGGCATCGTAGATTGACGGAACACACGGAGGGATTTGCCTGATGCGACCCACGCTCATCCGCGCCATCGTCGCCGCCGGCCTCGCGGCGCTGCCGCTCTCCGTTCACGCGCAAACGTCCTCGCAAGACCTGCTGCGATCGCTGCAATTGCCGAGCGGCGGCAGCGGCACCAGCCGCGGCATCCACGCGATCCCGGCGCCAGACGACACCGGGACGGCCGCGCCCAGCGCCGGCGGGGCGCCATCCGCCGCCGTGCATCCGCACCATCGGCAGGCAGCGGCAGCGCCGGCCCCAGGCGCGCCGGGCAGCGGCGAGGCCAATATCTACGTCGAGTTCAGGACCGGCTCGGCGCAGCTTTCGCCGTCGGCGATGCAGATCCTGAATAATCTCGGCACCGCGCTGACCAGCCCGCAGCTGGCCGGCGACAAGTTCCGCATCGAAGGCCACACCGACACGGTGGGCTCGCCGGAGATGAACAAGACGCTGTCCGACCAGCGGGCGGCCGCGGTCGTCGAGTACCTGGTCAACACCTTCCATCTCGACCGCGGCCGCTTCGAGTCGGTCGGCCTTGGCGAGACGGACCTGCTGGTGCCGACGCCGCCGCAGACGCCGGACGCACGCAACCGTCGCGTCCGGGTTGTCAATCTCGGCGCGTAACACCGGCCGATGACGGCCGGCGACGACGACGCCACCGTCGTCCTGCGACGGTCGCCACCGCCACGCCGGCCACGTCCGCTGATCGCGGCCGTCGCGATCGCGGCGGTCGCCGTCATGGCCGTGCTGGGCGTTCTCGTCTGGCCACGCGGCCATCCGGGGGCGCCCGCCGCTGCGCCACAAGCGTCGACCTCTGGCCCGATCTGGGGCGTGCAGCCCGCACCGGAGGCGAGCGTCGCGGCCCAGCGCGTCGCACCGGCGCCGCCGGCGGCGGCGGCACCCCGCTTCACCGTCGCCGCCGCCGACGAACGCACGATCCTCGCAACACAAGCGACCGGGCTGGTGGTGTTCCGCTACGCCGACGACCCGCATGTGCTCGTGCTGTCGTTTCCGTCGCTGCTCGCGCAGGGACGGATGCTCAACCGGGTCGCCGCGTTCGTGGAGAAGGCCGGGATGCCGCATGACCGCATCCTGTCGGAGGCGGAGCTGGACGCGATCATGACGCGCACGCATGACAGCGAGGCGACGTTCTACCTCGGCCACGACTACCGCGCCGCGGACCTTGCGCGCTTTTTCGCCACGGCCGCGCGCAACGGCGTTCCGCTGCGACCGGAGGAGACGGTTCTGCGCGCGCTACTCGAGCAGGAGGGCATGCTGGCGCCGGGCGCGGTCGGAGCGGTGATCTCGATTCCGCCCGACGGCACGCAGCCGCCGATCGATGACGCCGCGCGCGCCACCATCCTGCACCACGAGCTATCGCATGGGCTCTACTTCACCGATCCCGGCTACGCCGCCTTCGTCCGCGTGTTCTGGGACAGCGTGCTGACCGATGCCCAACGCGCCGGCTTCCGCCGCTTCCTGGGCGGCGAGGGGTACGACACCGGCATCGACGACCTGATGGTCAACGAGACGCAGGCGTATCTGATGCACACCCAAGATCCGCGCTTCTTCCGCCCCGCTTTGGCCGGGCTGACCGACGCCGAGGCCAACGCGCTGCGCCGTCGTTTCGTGCGCGACATGCCCGCGAGCTGGCTGAAGACCGCGACCGTCGCGCGGCTGGGCGGCGGCTGAACCTGCGTGGGGGTTCGCGGGGGTGGCGCCGGCGAGCGGATGGCGGCGCGGCGCGGGAATCCGCTGCGCGGCGCCGATCTTGATGATGGTCGCGCCGCCGGGCGGGTACGGAATCAGCGCGATGCGCGGCGCGGGAGGTCCTGGTGGCGCCGGCGCGGTGGCGTCGGGCGCGGGCGCGGGCGCGGCATCGGCCGGGGCGGCGTCGGCCGGCGGGGCCGATGGGGCGGCCGCTTGTGCTTCGTCATTGCGAGCCGCCGCTTGGCGGCGTGGCAATCCAGGGCCCCGCGGCAAGCGCTTGTCACGTTGCCCTGGATCGCCACGGCGCTGCGCGCCTCGCGATGACGAGGGAATGGTTCCGTGCGTAATCTTCTCGTCCGGCCCTGGAACGCGGTCCGGCGGCTGTTCGGCAGCGTGCAGGTGGTGCGCGGTCTCCCGCGCGACCTCGCGTTCGCGCGCCAATTCGCGGTCGCGCGCGCGGGCGCGGCTGCGCTGGGCCATGCGCTGCAGCGTGCGGGTGTGCGCGCGCACGAGCTTGGCCTCGGCCTCACGGCGTTCGACGATGAACCAGCGCTCGGTTGCGGGAGGGTATTCGCGGCGTCGGTCGCGCCAGCGCTTCCAGCCGAGCATGACCCAGATCGCCGGCGGCGGTCCCGGCTCCGGGGTGCGGGCGGCGCGCTGGCGGCGGCGGGTCTCGGCCCAGGCGCGGCGCTCGGCGAGCAGGCGCATCGAGGCGCGCGTCGCCAGCCGGTGCAGGCGGCATTCGGCCTGCCAGTCGCCTGCGTTGGCGCGGCGGTAGAGGTCGCGGGCGTCGGTGCAGTGGGCGCAGCGGTGGCGGGTGGTGGGGTAGCGGGAGGCCTCCAGGTCGCACCAGGAATAGAGGTCGCGATGGCCCGTCGGCTTGCGGAAGAGGCGCTCGGGCCTGGGCCGGCGCTCGCAGAACGCGTCCTGGATGATCTCGACCCTGAACATGCGCTCGCGCATGGACGCGGCGATCTCGGGCTCCGGCTCGGACGCGGCACGTACGCGGGTGCCCTGGGCGTACGGGACGCGGAAGCTTTGGTAGAGCCGCTTGAGGAAGGGCGGCAGGAAGTCGAACATCGGCCCCTCCTTTTCCGGCTGCTTGCCGCGGGGAGCCCCAAAATAGGAATGTATTTTGGAGTTGGCAAGA
>DATEQV010000495.1:0-6939 GCA_035272265.1 Acidisphaera sp.
CTGTCGGAGTTAAGCACAAACCACGAACAAATCGGAGATTTCTTTCGATACTTCGCGGTTCTGCACAACAAGAGAATCCGCCGGTGGCCGTTGGCGACATATTCATCCGCAAAACTGCTAACTCCGACAGGCTGCTAGGGCTCGTCATCGTCCGCGATGTGAAGCCTTTCACTGGGCTTGGCCAAGCCTGGCATGCTAGTTTTTCGTTGCCAGCGGCGGCAGCCGCACAGAGGGAGATCGACATGGCCAAGAGCGACAAGCCCAGCCGTCCGAGCGAACCAAGCAAGCCCGCCACGGTGGAAACCGTGAAGAAGGACAGCCCCGAGTTGACGGAAGATGAGCTGAAAAAGGTCTCGGGCGGCCGTGAGAGTACCATTGCGCACGTGAGCTGAAAAAGGTCTCGGGCGGCAAAAGGCTCTGCACTGGCACTCACTATCAGGCTCGGATTTCCATCCGGTAGTCGGGCGGTCAAGTATTAGTCTAAAGCGCCGGCACGGAACGCACGCGGTCCAGGACCGCGCGTAAATCTGGCGGAGCGAGGCGTCCGCCCAATTGGGTCAGGCGCCCCTTGTCCACTGCCCGGAGCTGGTCGCAGACCGCGACGCTCTGCGATCCCGCCGACGGGACAGGAATGACGATTGGCGGGCGAGGCAAGGGGCCGGTCGACAGCGGCGCGACGATCACCGTACGCCGCACGCGGTTCAGCGCGTTCGGGGTCAGCACCACGGCTGAGCGTCGTCTGCGGATCTCGCTGTCTCGTGTCGGGTCGAAGTCGACCCACCAGACCTCACCCCGCCGCGGATAAGCCGTCAGACCGGCGGCCTGGCTCACCCGGACTGCGTCGGCCGTAGCCCGTCACCGACCACCGCATCCCAATCGGCCATCTCGGCCGCGAGCCGCTCATCACGCTCGACGTCCAAAGCGGCCTGATACAGCGGGTCGTCATCGTCGCCGTCCGGCGGCAGCGCCTGCTCGAGGAGTTGCTGCACGAAGGCGCTGCGCGTGCGCGGCGCCACCCGGCGCCGCAGCCGCTGCATCAGATCGTCTGGCAGTCGGATAACCAGCCGCTGCATCTCTGGAGACGTAGGCCGAGCGCGCCGGTTATCAACACCAATCCAAGGGTGAAGTCCCTAGGACTTAATTCTTGACAGCCGCGCGGCCGGGCCCTAACCTGTGGGGCATGAGCGACGGCGACACATCGCCGGCCGACGCCTCCGACCCCGCCGGCTCCGGCCGCGCCCACGGGGCAGAGGAACCGCGCCCGCCGTTCCCGACGGCCATGGAGAGGGTCTGGGCGCACAATTTCGACAAACTCCGGCGCTGGGCCCTTGCCCACCCGGACCCGTCCCTGGCCCCGCCCAAACCGGACGAACCCCCCGCGCCCGACACGGACGGCCCGGACCCCGAACCGGCCCGACAGGCGCGCGCTCGCGCCACCCCTGCGCCCGCGGACCAACCGGGACGTGTGCTGCGCTGGCTCCCGGCCTCGCTGCAACGCCTCTACCGCCGCCTCGCCGAGGCCATCCCCTACGCCCGCTCGACCCGCCCCCGGAAGCTGCCGTCGGACGACGAGGCGCCACGCTGCTCCGGCCAGACGCGGCACTATCGGCTGGAGATCGCCTACGACGCCTTCTGCGAGCACCGGCCGCCGCCGAAGCAGCTGTTCCGCCACAACCCGGCCCGCCGCGACCTCACCTCGTGGTGCGACAAGCCCAACGCGTGGACCGGCCGCCGGAAGCCTCGTTGCCACCACTGCGAGACCGCCCGCGCCCACTACGTCGCCGCCCGCGACAACGCCGACTGGAAGGCCGAGGTCGCGCGCTCTTCAAGCTCGCCCGCCGGGGTGCCGTGCGCCTGCTCGCCGAGCGGCGGGAATACCGCGACAGCCGCCGGCAGTTCTGGGCGCGCCACCGCGAGCACGTCGCCCGCAACGGCCCCGAGCCGATGCCGCCGCAGTTCGAGCCCGAGCTATGGCCGATGATCGCCCATCGCGGTTCGCTCGACTCCTGGCACCATCGCGACCGGCGCGCGGTCGAGCGCGACCTCGTGCGCGCCCACGCCCGCCACCTCCGCCGCGAGACCCAGCGCCGCCGCGAACGCCTGACCGACCTCGCCGCAACGCTGTCGTCAAAAAAGCAACGAAGTCGGCGTCGCGAGGACGGCGAGCCGCAGGCGTGGCAGGACGAAGCAACCCAGGGCAGCGCGCCGGACGCCGGCAGCGAGGCCGTGGATCGCCCCCTGGATCGCAATCCCGCTACGCAACAAGCAGCGGGCGAAACCGGACGAAACGACCGCTCAGGCCGCCGTCCCGCCCACCGTCAGCCCGGCCATCTTCAGCGTGGGCTGCCCGACGCCGACGGGCACGCCCTGGCCGTTCTTGCCGCACGTCCCGATCCCGGGATCGAGCGCCATGTCGCTGCCGACCATCGTCACCTTGGTCAGCGCGTCGGGCCCGTTGCCGATCAGCGTGGCGCCCTTCACGGGGGCGCCGACCTTGCCATCCTCGATCAGGTAGGCCTCGGACGCCGAGAAGACGAATTTCCCGCTGGTGATGTCCACCTGCCCGCCGCCGAAATTGACGGCGTACAGCCCGCGCTTGACCGAGCCGATCATCTCCTCGGCGGTATTCTTGCCGGCGAGCATCACGGTGTTGGTCATCCGCGGCATCGGCACGTGGCCGTAGCTCTGCCGCCGTCCGTTGCCGGTGGGCCGCATGCCCATCAGCCGGGCGTTCAGCCGGTCCTGCAGGTAGCCGACCAGGATGCCGTCCTCGATCAGCACGGTGCGCCCGCTCGGCGTGCCCTCGTCGTCGACGGTGATGCTGCCGCGCCGGTCGGGCATGGTGCCGTCGTCGACCACGGTGACGCCGGGCGAGGCGATCCGCTGCCCGAGCAGCCCGGAGAAGGCGGACGTCTTCTTGCGGTTGAAGTCGCCCTCGAGCCCGTGGCCGATCGCCTCGTGCAGCAGGATGCCGGGCCAGCCCGACCCGAGCACGACCTCCATCTCGCCGGCCGGCGCCGGGACGGCGTCGAGGTTGAGCAGCGCCTGGCGCAGCGCCTCGTCCACGCCGGCGCGCCACTGCGCGGCGCCGACGACGTGGTCGTAGCCGAACCGGCCGCCCCAGCCGTGGCTGCCGGTCTCCCGGCGTCCGTCCTTCTCGACCACGACGGCGATGTTGATGCGCACCAGCGGCCGCAGGTCGGCCACGCGCGCCCCGTCGGCGCGGATGATCTGCACCGCCTGCCACTGCCCGGCGATCGACGCCATCACCTGCACCACCCGCGAATCCTTGCCGCGGGCGTAGGCGTCGATGTCGGCGAGCAGGGCGGCGCGCGCCTCGAAGCTCATGCTCGCGAGCGGGTTGGCGTCGGTATAGAGGCGCGAGTTGGTGGCGCGCGGCGCCTCCGACTGTGTGCCGGAGTGGCCGGCGGCGATGGCCTTGACGCTCTCCGCGGCACGCTTGAGCGCGTCTTCGGACACTTCGCCGGCATGGGCGTAGCCGGTCGCCTCGTCGGCGACGGCGCGCAGCCCGAAGCCGAGCGAGGTGTCGTAGCCGGCGCTGCGGATGCGCCCGTCCTCGAGCGACAGGTTCTCGGATTCGTTATATTCCAGGAACATCTCCCCGTCGTCGGCGCGGGCCAGCGCGTCGGCGACGATCCGTTCGGCCGCGGTACGATCGAGGGTGGCGTCCGCCCGCTCGAAGAACAGGCGGTCGGTGACCGCAAGCGGCGTGTCTAGGCTCATGGAGGTTCCTTAACGTGTTGGGGGCGTCACGAATGGGGCGTCACGGGGACGCCGGCTTGGCCGGCGTGCCGACTGAGGTGTCGCCGATCGGGGCGGTCTTCAAGGCGAGCGGATTTCGCGTGGCGTGCGCCAGCAGGATCGCCGCCGCCAGTACGGCCACGGCGCCGCCCTGGTGCGCCACCGCCAAGCCCACCGGCACCACGTTCAGCAAGGTCGCGACCCCGAGCGCGTATTGCAGCAGCGTCACCGCCCCCAGCGCGGTCACCGCGAATGCCGGCCGCCTCGGATCGAGCAGCCCGGCCACGAACGCGGCGAGTCCGAGCACCGCCGTGATGGTGGCCAGCGCCCGGTGGTCGAACTGCACCGTGGCGATGTTCCGGGTCAGGTTCAGCACGAACGGGTGCAGCGCGGCGTACCCCTCGGGCACGATCTGCCCGTCCATCAGCGGGAACGTGGTGTATGTCAGCCCCGCATGGGTGCCGGCGACGAACCCGCCGGCGACGATGGTCAGCGCCGCCGCCCCCAGCGCCAGCCGCGACAGCCAGTACAGCGAAGCCGACGCGTCGCGCCGCGGCGACGGCCGCAGCACCGTGAGCGCCGTCCACAGGATCGCCCCGAACAAGGTCAGCGCGAGCACCAGGTGGATCACCAGCCGCGCGGGCGCGACGGCGGTGCTGTCCGGGAAGAATCCCGAGGCGACCATGAACCAGCCGACCGCGCCCTGCAGCCCGCCGAGCACGAACAGCAGCCCGAGCCTCGGCAGCAGCCGCCGCTCGATCCGCCCGCCGGCCCACAGCACGAGCATCGGCAGCAGGAACGCCGCGCCGATGATCCGCCCGAGCAGCCGGTGCGCCCATTCCAGCCGGAAGATGTGCCTGAAGTCGGCCAGCTCGAAGCCGGTATGCGCGTGCAGCAGCGCGTATTGCGGGATCTGCTTGTACAGCGCGAACAGCCGCTCCCACTCCGCCTGCGACAGCGGCGGCAGCGCGCCGACGATCGGGTCCCATTCCATGATCGACAGGCCCGAGCCGGTCAGCCGCGTGGCGCCGCCCAGCACGACCATGGCCCAGATCAGCGCGGCGACGCCGAGCAGCCACGCGGCCACGAGTCGCCGCGACGACCGGCCCGCGGCGCGGTCCTCCGGCGAGGCGCCGGGGAAGTCGGTGAGATCGAAGGGCACACGGGGAGTATAGGCGCTGGCTCGCCGGGCTCCAGGGGCGGTTTCGATCGAGGCGGGCAGGCGGCCGGAGGAAAATATGCTTGCCTCTTGAGGAAAGGCGGCCTAGAAGCTTATCCGCGTGTGTGTGTAGGGGCTTTGCGGTGTTCGATAAGTTGGTTCTGCCGTTCCGCTTCATCCCGGACGGCTCCCCCGAGGCGCTCGAAGCGCCGCCGCCTGATCATATCAGAATCAGGGCAAGGTTCGTGCCGGCCGCTTCGCCCGAAGCGGAGGCCGACGAAACCGACGACGGCCGGATCGACCGGGCCGGCGTGCATGATGCGGTCGGCGGCGAGGCGCCGGGGGGCGGCCTTGGCGAGCAGGCGGATGACGTACCTGCGGGCAATCATCGCTTCTCGGACCCTGTGCGCAGCTACATCCGGGTTTCGCGACATGTATCCGGGGAAGTTTATCCGGATCCTGTATCGGCGAGCGCAGCGAAACGCTCGTCACGACGCGGCCACAACCGACTCTTGGCTGCTAACGACACCCCTTCCGACAGGCGATTATCCGCCACAAGCCGGATAATCGCCTTCCGACACGCAGCAGCGGCACGGGATCGCCGCCCACCTCGTCCGACCCGGCGGACGCCGCTCGGGATGAAGCTTTCGCCGAATCCCATGCGGAGTACGCCACCGATCCTGTGACGATGAAGGCACAATACCCTCATCTCTGGAAGTATTGGGACGACTTCTACAACGGAGGCGGTCAATGATCCCGTTTGTACTCCCGCCCACGGTCATCGCGCCGCAAACGGTCGACGACAAGGAGTACATAGGCATGGCGGTCATGGAGCCGGACGGCACCATCATCATGGTCCTTCGGCGTGTCCAGAACGGGTGGATAGCTGAAAGCAGGACCCACTACGCGCCGGGCTCTCCGGACTACGATTACATCTGCAGCCATTTGCCGGATCTGGCAGTGGGGCATTCCGTGCCCGTATTCAATGACTGGCCCGAGCGACCGGAAAACCGAAAGTGATCGTATTTTGGGAGCCTATGACCGCCGCGATCACGGTGCAGGAGACGCAGATTCACCAAATAGGCGACGCCTTGATGTTGCCGGACGGCGTCATCGTTCTGCGGATTCGGTTTCCGGAAGGCGAGGGCTATGGCGAAGAGGAATTAAGATACGCTCCCGGGACAGCCGAGTACGCGCGTGTCCGTGCGCACCTCCCTGGACTAGCCATCGGGCATTCGGTCCCGCTCTACAACGATTGGCCGGAATGATGCTCGATGCTCCGCCACCGTGTCACTGGCCTGAGCGGGCACCCGGTACCTTTGTACGACGACTGGCCCGACTGAGCGACTTGCATGGCCGATTGCATCCGCCGTTGGCCCAGGGTCACCACAAGCCCACCTACGAAGACGCACGCTGGAGCCCGACGGCTCACACTCACGCCGGGCGCGGCAGGGTCGGCAGAAAAGGCTTGCGGTCCTAGGACCAAAGGCCTATAGTGCGCCAGCCGGGCCGGCTGGGGCCAAGGGGGCATCAACCCGGCGAACAATGGGTGAGGTCATGATGGACAAGGACACTGCAAGCGAGATTCTCGACATCGCCTATTCGTTCGACAACGCGATCGTCGAACTCGAGATGATCGTCGAGGTCATCGACGACGCGGCGACCCGGGTGCGCTACACCGAGGCGATCGAGCGTTTGGCCGCCCTCGTCGCCGACACGCTGATCTTCCCGCTGGTCGACCAATTCCCCGAGCTCGATCGCGATGCCGGTGTCGATCCCGATGCGGATGACGATGACGATAACGATCTCGATCTCGCTTTCGATCTCGACTGAAACGGCCGGGCTGGGGCCATGACCGGGGCGCGGACATGACCGGACCGAGATCCTATGATGGCGCAGGGGCAGCCGGATCAATAAACTCCGGCAGTCGTAACCAAGGCATGGAGAAAAGACGTGCCGAACACAGTGTCATTACCTATCGTCGCCATTCACTTCAATACCACTCTGGTGCTCGCATT
>DATEQV010000496.1:0-8471 GCA_035272265.1 Acidisphaera sp.
GATCATGCGCACGGCCACATCGCGCGCCTCGCCCAGGCGCTGCAGGTCGATGCGGTCGAACGCATGGATCGTCAGCCCGGCCACCTGAACCAGCACGAGGCCAGTCAGCACGATCAGCGCGGTTCGCCCCGCGAGGCTGCGGGGCCATGGGCTCAGTCTCACGTGCGTTGGCTCACTGCGCGCTCACTCGCGCTCCACCGTCGCCGCCAGAACGTAGCCGCCGCCGCGCACGGTCTTGATCAGCTGCGCGTTGCGGCCGTCGTCCTCCAGCTTGCGGCGCAGCCGACTGATGGCGACGTCGATGGCGCGGTCGAACGGCCCCGCCTGCCGCCCCCGCAACAGATCGAGGAGCATGTCGCGCGTCAGCACGCGGTTGGGCCGCTCCAACAGCGCATGCAACAGGTCGTATTCGCCCCCCGTCAGTGGCACCTCCACGCCCTCCGGATTGAGCAGACGGCGGCGCGCCGGTTCCAGCATCCAGCCGTTGAACGTCAGGGCCTTGCTGGCCATCCCTTCGGCGCGGCGCTCAGCCACCTCGCCGGCGCGCCGCAGCACCGCGCGGATGCGGGCGAGCAGCTCGCGCGGATTGAACGGCTTCGGCACGTAGTCGTCGGCGCCGAGTTCCAGGCCGATGATGCGGTCGGTCTCCTCGCCCATGGCCGTCAGCATCACGATCGGGATGTCGGACTGGCTGCGCATCCAGCGCGCCAGATCGAGCCCGCTTTCGCCAGGCAGCATCAGATCGAGCACGACGAGCTGGTAATGGCCCTGGGTCCAGGCCCGTCGCGCCTCCCGCCCGTCGCGCACGGCTGTTATGCGCATCCGGTGACGCTCGAGAAACTTCGCGAGCAGGTCGCGGATCTCGCGGTCGTCGTCGACCACGAGGATGTGCGGCGGGTGTTCCATGGCGGGAACATACTGTAACAGGCGCGTCCGTGCAGCGGCCGTTGCACTTGGTTGCACTTCTTCGTGGGCCTTGATTTTCCTCATTGTCCCCGGCTCTTCGGCGACCAAGGCTGCAAGGCGCAAACGGCGGCACCGCCGCAGGAGATAGGCCATGCCCCGCAGTCCGCTCGTTCTGGCATACGCCGCCGCGGCGGCGCTGATGCTCCCCGCCGCGTTTGCCCAGCAGCAGCCGACACCGACACCGTCCGGAGCACCGCTCCAGCCGAGTCCCGGCCAGCCGTCAGGTAGTGCGGCGCAGGGGGACCAGTTCGGCGCGACGGCGGCCGCGCCGGGGACGAGCCAGCCTGCGCCGGAAGGCCCAAGCGTCACCGGCCAGGCGCCGGCGCCGAGTTTCAATATTCTCGGCTCGCCGGTGACTATAAACGCTCCGGTTGCGCCGTCGTACAGTAATTCGGCCTACAGCAACTTCGGCGGCCAGCCCCAGCGTAGCGGCGACCAGCTGCTCAACTGGCGCCGCGACAGGGATTGATGGCGGGCAGTTCTCGCGTTTGCGGCAGTTTGATTTGACTGATCGCGCTTGGTTGATCGTGCAAAGCCCGATCGCCTCGCGCTCCGATGCGTAAAGCACGCATCACCTCCGATGCGTAGATCACGCATCAGGACAGGAGGCTTTCATGAACCGGATCACGATGTTCGCGGCCGCATTCGCGGCGCTCACGGCTTTGGTCAACGGTGCGGCCGCGCACGCAGAGCAGGCCGATAACAGGCGATTCGCCTTCCCGGCCAACCCAAGCCAGTCCATGACCACGGTCGCGCCGAACCCCAGCTTCAGCGTGCTGGGCGCGCCGGTCGGCATAGACGCGCCGGTGGCCCCGCCGTATGCCAATTCGGCGTACCGCAACTTCGGCGGCCAGCCTGCGACCGGGTTTTCGACCTTCTCCGTTGGGCCCGGACGCATCGACTGACTCCATTCCCGGATCGCGCGTGTCGCGCCATACCAGGGCGTGACCGCTCCGCCCGCCGAGGTTCGAGACCTCATCGCCTGCCTCTGTGCCACCGATGCGGACTTCGGGCGCATCCAGTCGCACGCGGGTCCATTGGTGTGGCGCACGCGCACGCCCGGCTTTCCCGGCCTGCTCCAGGCGATCACCGCGCAGCAGATCAGCAACCAGGCAGCCGCGGCGATCTGGGCCCGGCTGCGGGTCATCGACGGTGCGCTCGACCCCGCTGGCCTCCTGCACTTGGCCGACGAGACGCTCCGCGGCGCTGGACTGTCACGGCCGAAGATCGCTCACGCTCGGGAACTCGCGACGGCATGCCTGGACTGCCGCCTCGACTTCCCCGCCATCCTCGCGCTGCCGGACGAGGAGGCGGTTGCGGCCATCGCGTCGGTGCGCGGCCTCGGCCGTTGGACGGCCGAGGTCTATCTGTTGTTCGCCCACGCCCGGCCGGACGTATTTCCGGCCGGTGACGTCGCGCTGCAGGCATCGATTGCGCACCTCAAGGGCCTCGACGCCCGGCCGTCCGAGCGGGCGATGCGGGCGATGGCCGAGCACTGGCGGCCGGCGCGCTCCATCGCCGCGCGGCTGCTGTGGCACCACTGGCGTTTCGTCACCGGCCGTCCGGCGATGGACGACTTTCCGGCCGCGTGAGACAAGCGCGCATGTTCGACCCTCGTATGCCGGTCACTCGCAACGGCGTGATTGCGACCGTGACCTTCAATCGTCCCGATGTGCGCAACTGCATGGACCTTGCGATGTGGCGGTCCTTGCAGAAGACAATGGAGGCTCTGTCTGCCGAAGATGACCTCCGCTGCATCGTTTTGCGCGGCGCGGGCGCCGAGGCGTTCTGTGCCGGCGCCGACATCTCCGCCTTCGCCGTCGAGCGCGGCTCACGCGAGAAGGAGGACATCTACGCCGACGTGCTGCATCACTCGATGCAGTCGATCCGGCTGTGCCGTCATCCGGTGGTGGCGATGCTGATGGGCTACTGCGTCGGCGGCGGGGCAGGAATCGCCAGCATGTGCGACTTCCGCGTCGGCGGCCCCGGCCTGCGCTTCGGCATCACCGCGCGCAATCTCGGCATCTGGTATCCCTATTCCGAGATCGACCCGATCATCGAACTGGCCGGAACGGGCGTCGCGGCCGAAATCCTGATCGAGGGCCGCATCTTCACAGGCCGCGAAGCGTACGAGAAAGGCCTGCTGTCCCGACTGGTCGACGACGACGCGGTGGAGGCCGAAGCGATCGCGCTCGCCCAGCGCATCAGCACCGGCAGCCCGCTGTCGGCGCGGTTTCACAAGGCGGCAATCCGCAAGCTGCGCGGCCCTCTGCCTGTGACTGACGAGGAGGAGCGCTCGGTTAACGCATTCGCCGACACGGAAGACTTCAAGGGCGCTGCGGAAGCGTTTCTGGCGAAACGAAAGTTCGTGTTCCGAGGCCGATAGGGCCGGGCGGCTCCGCGCGAGCAAAATCGGCAGCGGTCGCGCGGTGACGACGACAAGTCCGCAGAACTCCCACGGCAGCCGTGATCCGCGGCCGGACAGGACGTTAGGTTGCGGTGTCTGCTCCAGCATGGCATGGCACCGCGGGCGGCTCGCGGAACGAGTGGTCGGAGGCCGCTTCTAGCCCTGCGTCAGTTGCTGCGCGAGACGGCGGGCCATGATCCACCCCGGCAGGGCGGACGCTGGCGCGCCCGGCAAAACCAGCAGAAGCCCGAGCTCCTGGCCGTTGACCACGAGGTCCATGCCGATCCCGAGCATGAGCCCGCCCATCAATCCGCCCCCGACGCCGGCCGCGATGCCGAGCCACAGGATGTCGCCTCGTGTCACCATGGAGGTGGTGTGGCGGCGCAGGAGATGTTCGGCAAGCGAGGGAAGTCGTCTTCGCCATAAGTCCTGTGAACAGACAGGCTGGCAACACGCGCCAAGGCGCGTGTTGCCAGCGTCCCGAGTTGTTTGGTCAGGCGGCCATCGGCTGGTAGCCCGCGGTCCCCGCAAGCGGGTCACTGCCGAAGCGGTTGGGACCAGGCGTGCCGCGCAGGAAGCCGAGTTCGACCAGCAGCCAGATGCCGCCGACGATGGGAATCAGACCCACCAGAAGGAACCAGCCGCTTCGGTCGCGGTCATGACAGCGCTTCACGCCGCTCGCGAGGCTCGGCACCAACGTGAGGAGCGAGACCACCGCTGCGACGAACTGGGTGCCGGCCGCATAGTCGATGCCGGACCCGATTATGTCGAGGACGAGAATCGGCAGAAAGTAGTTGAGCCAGTAGGTCTTCCGCGAGATCCGCCCGTAGAAACTGAAGTAGCCGCCGTCCTGCTCGGACGATACGCTCGTGCCGCTCATGTCCCGTTCCCCCTGATGTCGAACACGGCTGTTCTATACAGTGCTGCTTCCGGCGGCAGGTGTGAAGAGCTTCACCGGCCTGCGGCTTCCGCCTAAACGTCGATGAGGTGAGCGGCGACGGTTTCCTCGTCCCATTCCAGCCCGGTGCCGGGCCGGTCCGGGATATGCACCATGGCATCCTTCACCTCGTAGGGCGGGCTCACGAACGGGTCGTCCCATCCAGCCAGTGCGCGCCTTCGCTGACGCGCATCACGTGCGCACCGACCTCCCGGATGCACATACGTGGAGATCGGCACGCCCGCCGTGCCAGCGATCGCCGCCGCGCGCAGCCGGCCGGCGGCTGGATGCGTGGTGGACGCCCTTTGCTGATCTCTTGCGAGGTTCCGGCCCGCAGGGGCACACGGCCAGGCGTTTGACACTAGGCCACCCCCCGCCTAAACCCCCGCCCACTGCCGGGAACGCGGACGAGGCTCTGTCTCGCCCCGCCGTCGCTTTTTGCGTCGGCCTACCGGTGCAACAAGCCACGCCAAGGCCACCAGCCAGCGGGCACAGAACCGAAAGGGCAGCGCGCACGATGACCAAGCGCGTCGAGAGCAAGTATAAGATCAACCGCCGCCTGGGCGTGAACCTGTGGGGCCGGCCGAAATCGCCGATCCGCAAGCGGGAATACGGGCCCGGCCAGCACGGCCAGCGCCGCAAGAAGCCCAGCGACTTCGGTGTGCAGCTGATGGCCAAGCAGAAGCTCAAGGGCTACTACGGCAACATCAGCGAAAAGCAGTTCCGCAAGTATTACGAGGAAGCCGTCCGCCGTAAGGGTGACACCTCGGAGAAGCTGATCGAACTGCTGGAGCGCCGCCTCGACGCGGTCATTTACCGCCTCAAGTTTGCCATCACTCCCTTCGCCGCCCGCCAGTTCATCAACCACGGCCACGTCCTGGTCAACGGCAAGCGTGTCAATATCCCGAGCTTCCTGGTGCGCGACGGCGACGTGATCGAGGTGAAGGAGAAGTCCAAGCAACTCGCGATGGTGCTGGACGCCGCCCAGTCGCCCGAGCGCGACGTCCCGGAATACCTGGAGGTGGACCACCGCGCGATGCGCGGCCGCTTCGCCCGCGCGCCGAAGCTGACCGACGTGCCCTACCCGGTGCAGATGGAACCGAACCTGGTGGTCGAGTTCTACTCGCGCTGAGGTTCGATCCGACCCATATGCCTGCCGGCGCCGGGCGGTCTCCGCCCGGCGTCGTCGCATTTGAGGGACCCGAGGGGAGCGCATGACCGACCCCGCCACCGAGATCGCCCGCCGCCGCACCTTCGCGATCATCTCCCACCCTGACGCGGGCAAGACCACGCTGACGGAGCGGCTGCTGCGGAGCGCGGGGGCGATCCAGCTCGCCGGCTCGGTGCGCGCCAAGCGCGAGCAGCGCAAGACGCGCTCGGACTGGATGGCGATCGAGCGCGAGCGCGGCATCTCCGTCGTCACCTCCGTGATGACGTTCGAGCACAAGGGCTGCGTGTTCAACCTGCTCGACACGCCGGGGCACGAGGACTTCTCGGAAGACACCTACCGCACCCTGACCGCGGTGGATTCCACGGTGATGGTGATCGACGCCGCCAAGGGCATCGAGGCCCGGACCAGAAAATTGTTCGAAATCTGCCGCCTGCGCGACATCCCGATCGTCACGTTCATCAACAAGATGGACCGCGAGAGCCAGGACCCGTTCGCGCTGCTCGACGAGATCGCGAGCACACTCGCGCTCGACACCGCCCCGCTGACATGGCCGGTCGGGCGGGCGGCGGACTTCATCGGCACCTACGACGTGCGTTCCCGCGAGATGCGGCTGACCACGCCGGTTGCGCAAGGCGACGCTCGCATGATCACGCTCGGCGAGGAGATCGACCTCGTGCGCGCGGCCCTGCCGGAATGGGACCTGGAATCCTTCATGCAGGGGCACTTGAGCCCGGTGTACTTCGGCTCGGCGATCAAGGAGATCGGCGTGCTCGACCTGCTCGACGCGCTGGCGGAGTTCGGGCCCCGGCCGCGCGCGCAGAAGGCGGACGCCCGCACGGTCGAGGCGACCGAACCGGAGCTGACCGCGCTGGTGTTCAAGATCCAGGCGAACATGGACCCGAACCACCGCGACCGTATTGCATTTGCCCGCGTGTGCTCGGGGCGGCTGGTGCGCGGGATGCGGCTGAAACAGGTGCGCACGGGCAAGCTGATCCCGCTGCATGCGCCGCAGTTCTTCTTCGCCCGCGAGCGCGAACTGGCCGAGGAGGCCTTCGCCGGTGACGTGGTCGGCATTCCCAACCACGGCACGTTGCGGATCGGCGACACGCTGACCGAGGGCGCCGACATCAACTTCGTCGGCGTGCCGTATTTCGCTCCCGAGATCCTGCGCCGCGTCCGGCTGGACGACGCGATGAAGGCCAAGAAGCTGCGCAACGCCCTGCAGGAGCTGGCGGAGGAGGGCGTGGTGCAGCTGTTCCGCCCGCAAGACGGCTCGGCGCCGCTGGTGGGCGTGGTCGGCGTGCTGCAGCTCGACGTGCTGCAGGCGCGGCTCGCAAACGAGTACGGCGTCGGGATCGGGTTCGAGCCGGTGCCCTACGCGGTCGCGCGCTGGATCACCGCGCCCAACCGCGCAGCGATCGACACATTCGCGGCGTCAAACCGCAGCGCGATGGCGGACGACGTGGACGGCGATCCGGTGTTCCTGGCGACCAGCCCGTTCATGATGCGCCGGACCGAGGAGATGAACCCCACGCTCGTCTTCCGCGACATCAAGGAGATGGCGGCGAAACTCGCGGCCTGAGCGCATTCGCGATCACAGCGCCGACCGCCCCCGCAAGCATCAGCGCCGCGATGCCGCGCGGGGTGCCGTCGGTCAGCCAGCCCGCGAGCACGCTGCTTGACGCGCCGAGGATGAACTGCAGCGTGCCCATCAGCGCCGACGCGCTGCCCGCGTGCGGTGCGTGGCGCGACAGCGCGCCGACGGCCGCGTTGGGGAGGATCAGCCCCATGCAGGCCAGGGCGCAGAAGATCGGCACGACGACCGCCGGCAACACGGTGACGCGCCCGAACGCCACCCCGCAAAGTGCCAGCGCGGCCACCAGGTAGCAGGCGCTTGCCGCGTTCAGGATGCGGCCTGTGCCGATGCGCGACAGCAACGGCGAATTGAGCTGTGCCGCAGTCACGTAACCCGCCGCGCACAGGCCGAAGATCATGCCGTATTCGGCCGGGCTGAGCCCGAACATCTGGATGTACACCGGCGGCGAGCCGCTGATGTAGGCGAACATGCCGAACATCCCCGCCCCGCCCATCAGCGCGTGGGTGATGAACCCGCGCTCGCGTACGATGACGCCGAAACGCGCCAGCACCCCCGCGGCTCCCAGCCGCACCCGAGCCGTACGCGGCAGCGTGTCCGGCAACAGCAGCCAGACCAGCACGCAACACACGGCGCCATAAGCGGTCGCCGCCCAGAAGATCGCCTGCCAGCCGGTGCGGGCGAGCATCAGCCCCCCGAGTGTCGGCGCCAGGATCGGCGCGGCGCCCATGACCAGGATCAGCCGCGCCATCAGCCGCGCCGCCGCATGCCCGTCCGCGAGGTCGCGCACCACTGCGCGGGGGATGACCATGCTCGCCGAGCCGCCGAAGGCGGCGACGGCTCGCCAGATGGACAGGCTGAGCAGGTCCGGCGCCAGCGCACAGCCGGCAGACGCAGCCGTGTAGACTAGAGTCCCCACGACCGGCGGGCCGCGCCGCCCGAACCGGTCCGACAGCGTGCCCTGGGTGACCTGTCCAACGGCAAGCCCGGCAAACCAGGTCGCCAATGTGATCTGGGCCGAGCCCTCCGGCACTCCGAGCGCTGCCTCGATCGCGGGGAAGGCCGGCAGATACATGTCGGTGGAGACCGGCCCAACGGCGGTGAGAAAGCCGAGCAGCACTGGCAGCCAGAAAGGCGTTCGCATCCGCCCGTTGTGGCAGCGTTTCGCGGGCCGGCGCAGGACCGAAAAGGCAGGGCTTGGCTGCGGCGGCTAGGCCAGCGGCGTGGGAATGCGCGCACTGCGAAAATCGCCGTCCCGAGATCCTATGATGGCGCAGGGGCAGCCGGATCAATAAACTCCGGCAGTCGTAACCAAGGCATGGAGAAAAGACGTGCCGAACACAGTGTCATTACCTATCGTCGCCATTCACTTCAATACCACTCTGGTGCTCGCATT
>DATEQV010000497.1:0-9283 GCA_035272265.1 Acidisphaera sp.
CGTCAGGACGCGATTTCGCTCCACACTTCCTTCAGACGGTCCCTCGCGGTTCCGCCCTTGTGCTTCACTCGTGCTTCACCTCCATCAGGTTGCACAGGGGACTTTCACCCCCAGGCTGCTGGACATGCCCAGCACACAGCCAACCTCGCGCGGCTGTTCGCCGATTTCGCGCAGGCGGAATCCTCGACGTCGCACCGGTTCGGCGGCACCGGGCTGGGCCTCGCGGTCAGCCGCACCCTGTGCCGCATGCTGGGCGGCGACATCTCCGCGGAGAGCGAATACGGCAAGGGCTCCTGCTTCCGGGTGACGCTGCCGGCGCAACTCGAAGTCCGATCTCCGCCGCAGCCCGAGCCGCACACGGGGGCCGCGCCGAATCAGGCGGCCGTGCACGAAACCGCGATGGCGGAGGCCGCGATATGAGCATGACCCTGGCGTCCGCAGCTCCGGCCGCCGCCGATCGCCTGCTCGACGACGCCGCGATGACCGTCCATCTCGTCGACGACAATCCCGTCAACCTCGACCTGGTCGAGACGGTCGTCCGCAAGGTCAGCCCCCGCAGCTCAAGCCGGTGCGCTTCCTCAACGCGGATGCGGCGCTGCAGGCCTGTCGCGACCAGATGCCGGACGCGATCGCGGTGGACTACATGATGCCGGGACTGAACGGCCTGGATTTCGTGCGCCAGTTCCGCCAGCTGCCGCAGGCCGATGCGGTTCCGATCATCATGATCACCGCAACGATGGAGCGGCAGATCAAGCGCGAGGCGCTCGATCTGGGTGTGGCCGACTTCCTGACCAAGCCGATCGACCCGTTCGAGACACGGGCGCGCCTGAAGAACGCGCTGGCGCTCCGCCGGTCCTACCTCGAGCAGCGCGATCGCGGGCGCTGGCTAGCGGAGGAGGTCCGCAAGGCGACCGACGCGGTGCGCGAGCACGAGCGCGGCCAGCAGTTGGCGCTGCGCATCTCGGACGCGGCCAGCCGCAGCAACTCGGTCAACAAGGCGTTCGAATACGCCCTCGGCGAGCTGTGCAGCTACATGGGCTGGCAGGAAGGCGCCGCGGCGTTCATCGAGAACGGGTCGCTGCAAGCGCCGTCGGTCTTCTACGGGAACGGCGCCGTCGGCGCGAACATGGCCAATCCCGCGGCCGTGCTGGACGGCGTGGCACTGGCGCGGGAGGCTTTCAGGAGCGGGACGGCGCAGTGGGCGCATGGCCCAGTGTGGCGTTGCGCGTTCCCCGTCGCGCTCGCCACCGACGTCGTCGCGGTGCTGCAGTTCGCCTCCGCCGCCCCGGTGGTGATCGACGAGTCGCATCGCAACATCATCGCCCAGGCCGGCATGCAGCTGAGCCGGGTCATGGAGCGGGCGCGCAACGAGGCGCAGCTCGTCTACAACGCGACCCACGACTCGCTGACGTCCCTGCCCAACCGCGTGCTGTTCGCGGACCGCCTGCAGCAGGCCATCGCGGTCGCACAGCGCGATCCCACTGTCGGCTTCGCCGTGCTGATCATCGACCTCGACCGCTTCAAGGTCGTCAACGACAGCCTGGGCCACCTGGCAGGCGACGATCTGCTCGTGAAGGTCGCGGCACGTCTGCGTCACGGCCTCCGGGGCAGCGACACCGTGTCGTCCTGCACCGCATCGGGCGAGGGTGACACCACGCTCGCACGCGTCGGCGGCGACGAGTTCACCATCCTGCTGCGCGGCATGAGCGGGCCGGCCGATGCGATGCGCGTGGCCGATCGGATCCAGCGCGCCCTGCAGGCGCCATTCACCATCGCCGGCCAGCAGGTCTACACCGCCGCGAGCATCGGAATCGCGCTCAGCTCGACCGGCTACGACTCGAGCGAGGCCGTTTTGCGGGACGCCGATCTGGCGCTGTATCGCGCCAAGGCCCTCGGCAAGAACCGCAGCGAGGTGTTCAACCTCGCGATGCACGAAGCCGCGATGGCGCGGCTGACGCTGGAGGCGGAGTTGCGGCGCGCGTTGCAGTGCGGCGAGTTCCAGCTTCTGTATCAGCCGATCGTCTCGCTGGCCTCGCGCCGCATCGTGGGTGCGGAGGCGTTGGTCCGCTGGCGGCGGAACTCCGGCGAGCTGATGAGCCCGGGACGGTTCCTGCAGGTTGCCGAGGAGACCGGGCTGATCGTGCCTCTCGGCGAGTGGATCATGCGCGAGGCCTGCCAGACGCTGTGCGTCTGGAACGGCGCGCTGCAGGACCGTCCGAACCTGAACATCAGCGTGAACGTGTCGCCGCGGCAGTTCCACCATCCGGGCTTCGTCGATCAGGTCGCGCGCGTGCTGCAGGAGACCGGCGTCGAGCCGCGCCGCGTGCAGCTGGAGATCACCGAGAGCACGACGATGGGCGACGGCCAGCAGTCGGAGGCGCTGCCGTCGGAGCTGAAAGCGCTCGGCGTGCAGCTCAGCGTCGACGATTTCGGCACCGGCTTTTCCTCGCTCAGCTACCTGCATCGGTTCCCGCTGAACGTGCTCAAGATCGACCGCTCGTTCGTCAGCGGCGTCGTCGAGAGCGCCGAGAGCCGCGGCATCATCAGCTCGATCATCGATCTTGCCCGGAACCTCGGCCTGGAAGTCGTCGCCGAGGGCGCGGAGGATCTGGCCCAGGTCGCCGAGCTTCGCCGGCTCGGGTGCGACCTCGTGCAAGGGTTCTTTTTCTACAGGCCGCTCGATTCGTCGGCCGTGCGTCAGCTCCTGCTCGAAGGAGGGACGCACGAAGCGCTGCGGTGCGAACGGACCGAGCCGGTCGCCTGACGCCTGTTCAGGCCGACGGTCCGCGCGCGTCGTCGCGCATGACGCTTGTCGTCGTGCACGTCACGACGGCGGCAGGAAGCATTTGCCGTCGACGAACGCCTTGCGCCAGCGCGTGATGTGAACGCGCTCGAACAGGTCCGCCTTCGAGAACGGGTCCTGCGCGATGAAGCTCTCCGCTTCGCCGCGGGAGTCCGTGTCGATGATGTACAATCCGCCGCCGCGATCGCTGCCGTCGTCGTTCAGCTTCGCCCCGCAGGCCAGCAGCGTGTGGGCGTGCTGGCGGAGGTAGTCGATATGCACCTGGCGATTTGCCTGCCGGACCGACTGGTGGCCGGGCTTGTCCCAGGTCTCGATGATGTAGGGCATGTGCGGCTCCTTCATGCGAGGGACGTACTGCGCTGCGGCGCGGCACGCACGCGCGGCGCATTCCGTGCGGGTGACGGCGCGCCGGCGATCCCGGCGAGCGCGGCGTCGATCTCCGGATAGAGGAAACTGAAGCCGCTCGCGAGTGCGGCCTGCGGAATGACACGCTGACCGCTGAGCAGAAGCTCTTCGGCCATGCCGCCGAGCATCAGGCGGAGCGGCGCGCCCGGGATGGCGAGCTTCGCAGGGCGGCCCAGCGCGCGGCCCAAGGCCGCCGCGAACGCGGCGTTCGTGACCGGGGCCGGCGCCGTTGCGTTCACCGGTCCGGTCATCGCCGGGTTTGCGATCGCGTGAACGATGAGGCGGGCCAGATCGTCGCGATGGATCCAGCTCATCCACTGCCGACCGGCACCGAACGGACCGCCGAGCCCGTACTCGAACGGCGTCAACATGCGCGACAGGACGCCGCCTTCGGCCGCGAGCACGAGGCCGATGCGCAGGCGGACGACACGAACCCCAAGCGCCTCCGCCGCCATCGCCGCGGTTTCCCAACGCATGCAGACATGGCGCGAGAAGCAGTCGGTGCCGACAGATGCTTCGTGCAGCACGTCGTCGCCGCGCAGGCCGTACCAGCCGACCGCCGAGCCGCTGACGAGCACAGACGGCGGGGTATGGAGGCGCCCGATCAGCGTGACGACTCCTCGCGTGACCTGCAGCCGGGAACGAAGGATCCGGTGTCGCTTGCGCATGGTCCACAGGCCGTCGGCGAGCGGCTCGCCGGCCAGGTTCACGATCGCGTCGATGCGCGCGTGGTCGGGGATGTGATCGAGCGACGTGATGACGCGAAGTGGCGCGGGCAAGTCGGCCGCTTTCGCGAATGATCGGGCCAGCACGGTCACCTCATGGCCGGCTCCGGCGAGTGCGGCGACGAGCCGCTTGCCGATGAAGCCGGTGCCGCCGGTGACCAGGACTGACTGGCGCCCGGTCAGCGCCGCCGCGAGCGGCGCGGCCTCGGTAGGGACGATGCGGCCGATGCGGCGTGCGGCCGCGAGATCGCGCAGTCCTGACGCAGCGACGCCGATCGCGGCGGTGCCGAACAACCAGCTCCAGACGCCATGATGGACCAGCCCGAGCGACGTCGGCAGCGCGGCCCAGCGCGCGAGGACCGGGACGAGCATGGCCAGCACGACGCCGTAGTTCAGCGTCAGCAGCGTGTGCAGAACCCGCTCGCTCGCGGGAAGCCGCCGCGTGCGGTCCTCTTCCACGAAATCCCACAGCGTGACGATCAGCTCGGCCAGCATCAGCGCGATGAGGGCGATGGCGGCGGCGCCGTGCGGCTCGGTCCAGCCGAGTACGGCGAACACCACGGCGTAGGCGAGGCTGCGGACGCCATGGAGCTTGAGCTCACCACGCTGCGAGGGCCGCCACGCCAGACGTTCGGTGAACTCGTGATGGTAGACGGTGTCGAAAGCGCCCATCGCCACCTGGAGAAGGACGAAAGCCCAGATCACGTCACTCATTGGAGAGTCTCCTCGGGATCGCGGGGCAGACGTTCGTGGAACAGTCCGGTCTGGTAGATGAGCTCGCCGAACCGCCGGTGTTGAAGCTTCAGGACGAAGGCGAACCAACCGTCAGCCCGGTCAACGTGGCTGATCGTCAGGGCGCCCGGCTCCAGCCATCGCGGCAAGCGCAACCGGACCGGGCCGAGCGCCAGGAAATAGTGGTCGCTGTGGAAGTGCAGCGCGCGCGCATCGACGCTCACCGTCAGCGCGATGCCGAAGCCCCATCCGAGATATCCCTCGATGCCCGTCGGCCCATCGAAGCGCTTGCTGCTGTGGATGACCTGCGGGAACCCGCTCCTGCGCCCGTACATGCGGGTCCAGAACTGGCCGCCTGTCGCACCGTCCTCGGTGACGGTGACGACGGCTGCGGTTCCGATCTCCTCGTGCAACGGGAGCGGCGCGCCGATGACGCGGCAGAGCCCGGCGAGCAGCTTGCCGAGGCGCGTCTTGCGGCTCTCCACGATGATCCCCGCGTAGGTCACGGAACCGCCGGCATCGAGACGCCTGCTGAACCGCGCGCGGACCGGCGGCGGCAGGCGCGACCACGCCTCGGCGCCGAGCAACGCGCGGAAGCGAAGATCGTGAAGGACGCGGCCGGTTGGGTTCGGCGCCGGCGGATCGTCTCGAGCCTCGAGCGGGAGCGCTGACTGGGCCACCAACTTCGGTCCCTCCGTGCCGTCCTGATTGACATTTCTGTAGCAACAGAATGAAATGGCGAAAAAAATTACTCCGCAGCTTGTCTGTCGTTCTTGCCGCGAGCGAGACCCGCGAGCTTGACCACGCGGGTGCCGAGCTTGATCAGGGCCATCAGCGTGCTCGGCGGAACGGTCAGCATCTGCCCGAACCAGGCGTCCAGCGTGGTCAGGAAAGACTGCATCTCGTTCAGGCGCGCACGCGCGACCTTGCTGACGGCGGGATCGCCGTGCGCCGCCTCGACGGCCTTGCGGATGGCCGCGACGGCAGGATCGACCTCGCGCTCCTTCCGCCCCTGCGCGATGCGGGTGAGGATCTGCCAGAGGTCCGCCTCGGCTTCGTAATGGTCCCGCCGGTCGCCGAGCAGCGGCACGCGGCGCACCAGCTTCCAGCCGATCAGTTCGCGCAGGCTGTTGGAGACGTTCGAGCGGGCGAGCCCGAGCTGCTCGGCGATGTCTTCGGCGGTCATCGGCCGATCGGCGAGATAGAGCAGCGCCTGGATTTGCGCGACCGAACGGTTGACGCCCCATTGGCCGCCCAGGTCGCCCCAGCGGAGCACGAACTCCTGGACGGCCGCGGGAAGCTGCCTGGGTCCGGCTGGCGTTTCTGTCATGACAGAAATTTATGACAGCTCGGCAGGCCGGTCAAGACCGCGTCCGCGCGCTGGCGCGCAGTCTGCCTCGTCTGCCGGGTCAGGCCGTTGCGTTCGTCCGGGCCTTCTCCGGGACCGCCAGGGTGGCCGTGATAACAGCGGAAATCACCAGGAAGCCGACCAGGGTGAAGATGCCGTAGTCCGTGCCGCCGAACACGTCCTTGAGCCATCCCATCAGGAACGGCCCGAGGAACCCGCCGAGATTGCCCAGGGCATTGATGGCGCCACGGGCCGGGCCGGCGACCGACGAGGTGAACAGCAGCGGCGGAATGGTCCAGAACACCGGGGCCGCCGACTGGAGGAACGCGCCGGCCATTACCAGGCAGGAGAACGACAGCCAGATCTGTTCCTTGAAGATGACCGATCCGAACAGGCTGAGCGCCAGGCCGAGCAGCGGCAGAATGACGTACAGCTTGCGCTTGCCGGAGCGGTCCGACAGCCGGCCGAAGGCGTACATGCCGATCATGGTGCCGATGTAGGGCAGCGTCGACAGAAGCCCGACCTGGCCGATGTTGGTCTGCGTCAGGTTCTTGATGACGGTGGGCAGCCAGATGACGAAGGCGTAGATCGCGGTCTGGTAGAAGAAGTTCAGCACGATCAGCTTCCACATCGCCGCGTTACCCATGACCTGCAGGAACGATGCGTTGCGCACCGCGGGCGTCTTGGCCAACTCCTCCTGTTCCACCTTGAGATTGTCAACGATATAGGCCTTCTCAACCGGGGAGATCCATTTGGCCTTTTCCGGCTCCTCCTCGACCATCAGGATCCAGGGAACCAGCAGCACGAACGAGAAGATACCTTCGAACAGTAGCAGGTCGCGCCAGCCGAAGTTCTGGATGATCGCACCCGCCAACGGACCCGAGATGATGTTGGCGATCGGCACGAACATGATGACCACGGCCGTCGCGCGCCCGCGTTCCTCGTTGGGGAACCATTTCGCCACCATGGTCAGCACCACGGGCAGCATGCCGCCCTCGGCCACGCCCAACAGGAACCGGAGCGACACGAGTTGCCACTCGCTCGTGACATAGGACGTCACGATGGAAATCACGCCCCAGGTCACAATCGAGCCGGTGAGGAAATGCTTGGCCGCGCCTCGAGCCGCCAAGGCGCCGCCCGGCACCTGCAGAAACAGGTAACCGATGAAGAAGATCCCGGCAGCCAGGCCGGCGGCGGACGACGACAGCGCCAGGTCCTTGCTCATCCCGCCGGGGATGGCAAAGGCGATGGCTGTCCTGTCCATGTACGAAATGATGCAAAGTACCATGATGGGAACGATGATGTGAAACCATCGCCCATTCGGAATCCGGGCCGGCGTGGGGATTGCCTTCTCGACGAGACCTGCATTCGATGACACGGACAATCCCCCCAGAGACGGGTGTTTTGGTGATGCCGGCTCAGCCGGCGGCAACCGGCCCGGCGGCCAGCAACGCCACGGCGACTTTGATCACGACCTTGCGGATGGCGTCGGGCTTGCCGGCCTGGCAGCCCGGGCGATGCGCATCGTACGGGAAGAACACCGCGAAACTGCCGGGGACCATCTCCAGCGTCGACTCGTTCTCCATGCCCTCGTAGAACCGGATATCGCGCTCGGCCATCGCGTCCTCGGCCACCGCATTCCGGCCGGTGTCCTCGGCGACGCCGATCCGTTCGCGGCCGCGGCACAGGAACTGCACATCGATGTATTTGCGATGCACCTCCGGCCTGGTCTCCTCGACCGGCTTCGTGGTCAGGTCGATCACCTGAACATAGATGTCCTTGCCCTGCAGGTCGTAGTTGCCGGCCGGCAAGGCGGCAAAGTCGGTCGCCTGCAGATGCTTCACTGCCGTTTGCAACGGAACCGGCAGCGTCGGCAGAATCCGGTCGGCATGACTCAAGTGACCAAATATCATCGTCCGTCTCCTCGGTTTGCCGCTTCGGCGCGGCTTCGACGCCCCATGGGCGATGCGTGTCAACGCGCGGATTTGCCGCGCCCGAAATCGAACAGCTTCATGTAGGCAGCGCTGTCCTCCGCGCCGATGCCCGCCGCCACCAGCATGCGGTGCAACTCGGTGACAAGACCGGTGAGCGGCATCGCCGCGCGCAGGCGCAAGGCCGCACGCTGCACCGCCTCCAGGTCCTTGAGCATATTGTCGATCCGTCCCGTCGGCGTGTAGTCGAACGCCGCCATCTTCGGCATGAACTCCTGCAGGATGCGGGAGTCCGCGCGTCCGTTCGCCAGCGCCGCCGGAATGCGCGCCGCATCCACGCCGGCGGCAAGTGCCAGATTCGTGGCCTCGGCGACTGCGAGGAAGTTGCAGGCGCACAGCACCTGGTTGATCAGCTTCGTCGCCTGGCCGGTGCCTGACGCGCCCATGTGGGTCATGTTCGCCGCGAGATGCCGCAGAACCAGCCGCGCCCGTTCGACATCCGCGTCCGAACCGCCCAGCATCAGGGTCAGCGTGCCGCGCGAGGCCGCAGGCGCACCGCCCGACAGCGGGCTGTCCACCCATCCCATGCCGCGCATCGCGTGCAGACGGCGCGCCATCTCGACCGTCGCGTCCGGCTCGATGCTCGACATGTCGATGAGCAGTTTGTCCGCAGACGCCGCCGCCGCCACGCCGTCGGCGCCGAAGACCACCTGCTCGACGATCCCCGCCGTGTTCAGGCTCAGGATCACGGTGTCGACCGCTTCGGTCAGCGAGGCAGGTGTCGGATGCGCGACGGCGCCTCGCGCGACCTCTGCGGCGACCTTCGCCGCATCCCGGTCGTGGACGTGAACAGCGCCGCCCTGCGCAAGCAGTCGCGTCGCAATCGCCGATCCCATGACGCCGATGCCGATGACGCCGATCCTCGGCGCGGTCTGTGTCATGACGCTGTCCTACTCCATCCGAGCGTCAGAGCGTCGCGAGGACGCCGCCGTCCACGTAGACGATGTGCCCGTTGACGAAGTCCGACGCGGCCGAGGCCAGGAAGATCGCGGCTCCCTGCAGTTCTTCCACGCGGCCCCAGCGTCCGGCCGGGGTGCGCTTCTTCAGCCAGGCGTCGAATTCCGGATTGTCGATCAGCGCCTGGTTCAGGGGTGTGGCGAAGTAGCCTGGGCCGATGCCGTTGATCTGGATGTTGTAGCGCGCCCAGTCGGTGCACATGCCCTTGGTGAGCATCTTCACCGCGCCCTTCGTGGCGGCATACGGGGCGATCGACAAGCGGCTCGCCTCGCTCTGCAAGGACGCGACGTTGATGATCTTGCCGCGGCCGCGCGGGATCATG
>DATEQV010000498.1:0-4980 GCA_035272265.1 Acidisphaera sp.
CCGACCACGACATGTGAACCTGCCATCATCGTCGGTAGTCCGCTGCCGAGAAGCCTGAGCCAGTACAGCGGCATTCACGCGAATGCCACCCTGATGTAGCTCCTGCGAACCTCACCATCCGCAACCGCATAGAGTGCTCCCGGTCTGGCCACTCAAATGGCGAACGCCCGGAAACTCCCCCCACTCGCCGGTGCTCGTCAGATCGAGCGTCGCCGTCGGATCAGCGCGCGGGCGACAGCATGATCGGCCCGCGCTTCATCGAATTGCGTTTCGGGTCGCTGTGCTTGAGGCGTCCATCAAGCGAGGTCGGCGAGCACGCCCCTGGCGGCCGACCGCACGAGCCGTTTCTCCGCCTGCCATCGGTCCGCGCCGTCGACGGCGGTGAGGAACTGCACCTTGCCGCCCGACAGAGCTGCGACCGGCAGACCGTCGCGATAGACGAGACGATTGCCGCTCAGCGCCGCCAACCGGGATCCGGGTATGAGGATTCCGATCAGATTGAGCGGATCCGCGGCGGAGAGCGACACCCACTGGTCGGAGGACGGCTGCCGCCGGGTCCCGCGGAGAAGGCCAACGGCTTCGGGCAAGGCATATTGCTCGCCGGACAAGCCCGCGACGAAGCGTCCGCCGCGGACCTCTCCGCGCGCTTCCAGGCGGCGGTAGACGCGCAGCAAGTCGCGCCATGGCGGCAGCCATCCGGCCTCCCGCGCGAGCATGCGATAGAACACCACGCCGTAGCGGCGCAGCAGGCTGCGCGCCACGTGCTCGACGGCCGCGTCCCTGGCCTGCTCGTCGGTCCGGCCGGACAGAGTGCGGCGGATCAGCGCCCAGCGCCCGCCGCTCTCCATGTCGAAGGCGAGCACCCGCCCGCGCCGTTTGCTACCATTGAGTGGCTTGCGCTGGCCCGACGGCACCAGCAGGGCACGCAATCCGCCGAAACTGTCCGATGTCACCAGCCCGAGGGCCACCAGTTCGGCCAGTCCCTCCTCGACCTGCGGCCGCAGCAGATGCGCTGCCTCGGCCAGCTCCTCGAAGAACAGGGCGCCCTGCGCGGCAAGGCATTCCAGCACGGCGCGGGCACGCGGGCTCGGCAGCGCCGCATCAGCTTGCGGCACCAGCGACATCCAGAGCGGCACCCGCCGGCGGTCCAGCAGGGCAATCGGTGCGACCGGACGCGCCCGGCCGTTCGCGGCGCATGGCGGCGCAAGGCGCGCCCAGGAAGACCGGCCAGCGAGGCACTGGGCGTCGAGCCAGGACGGTTCGTAATCCGCGAGGCGCGCCGGCAGGATCTCTGTCTCCCACGCCCGGGCCGGCGCCTCGAACCCTTCCAGCGCGGCGAGCGCGAGCGGAAGCGCCTCCGGCCCCTCCAGCCGTGTCTCCTCCGACACGTGCTGCCAAGCGAACAGGAAGCGGAGGAAGTCGCGCGCGGCGACCGGCTCGATCTCCGAGCGCAGGCGTCGGATCGTATAGTGATGGATGCGGGCGAGCAGGCGGCGGTCGCACCATTGTTCGTCATTGGCGCCGGGGATAAACCGTCCCCGCAGGATCGTTCCCTCGACCTCCAGCGCCGCCAGCCCGCCGGCGACCGCGTCCGGCTCCAGCCCGAGCGGCACGGCCAGCGCGGTTTGCGTGACCGGGCCAAGACCTTCCAGCCGGCCGCGCAGGATCCCCACCACGGCCTGGTCCTGATCCCACAGGGTCCGGGCCTGGTCCGCCGGCTGTGCGATCTGCGGCTGCAGCCGCGCGTCCGGCCAGACAGCCTGGAACTGGGCCAGCCGCTCGGCGGGTATCCAGAGCGTGGTTCGCGGCGTCCTCAGGCAGGTGACGCGCTTCTCGCCGGCGAGCGCGGCGAGCCAGCCGTTCCAGTCCGGCACGGCTCGCGCCTCCTCCTCGGTCAGGCAGCCGAGCCAGAGCAGCGCGTCGTGAAGTTCCTCGGCGTTGGCAGCATCGGGCCACGCCTCGGCCCGGACCCTGGCGATCGCCTCGGGATCGAGACGTCCGAGTTCCGACGCGCTCTGCGGGTCCTGCCAGCGTCTTGCCATGACGGCCTGCGTCCGCCGCTCTTCCAGTGGCGCGTCGTCGAGGAAGGCGTAAGGCCGCGCCGACAGCACCTCGAGCGCGAGGGGTGACGGCTGGGTCAGGTCGCAGGCAACAACGCGTATGTCGCCCGCTTCGAGACAAGTGAGCAGCCGTTCCAGCCCGTCGATGTCCATGGCCTCGTGCAGGCAATCGTCGATCGCTTGGTTGGTCAGCGGATGGTCGGGCACCTCGCGCTCGCCCACGAGGTTTTCGGCGCAGGCGATCTGGTCGGGGAACACCGCCGCGATCAGGTCTTCCGCCAGCATGCGCATGAATTGCGGCGGCACTTTCTTGCCCGCCCGAAACCGCGGCAGAGCAAGTGCCACGCCCGCCACCCAGCGCCAACGTGTGGTGAACATCGGCGCCGTCAGCATGGCCTGGATCAGCACCTGCCGGACGCTTCTGGCATTGAGATAGCGCGCGACGTCGGCAAGCTCGAAACTGTGTGCCGTCGTGAGCGACAGCACAATGTTGTCCTCGGTCGCCGCCGCCTGCAGCTCAAAATTGAACTTGCGGCAAAAGCGCTTACGCAGCGCCAGGCCCCAGGCGCGGTTGATGCGGCTGCCAAACGGCGCATGGACGACGAGCTGCATGCCGCCGGCCTCGTCGAAGAAGCGCTCCAGCACCACCGTATCCTGCGTAGGCATGCAGCCGAACGACGCAATGGCGGCGGCGAGATACTCGACAAGCTGCTCCGCGGCGGCCGCCTCGATGCCGATGACATCTATCAGCCAGGACAACGCTCCCTTGCCGGATGGATCGGAGCGCAGCCGCGCCCCAATGTCGCTCCGCAGGCGCGAGACCGAGGCGGACAGCTCGTCGGTGCGGCCCGGCGCCTCGCCCAGCCAGAACGGGATATTGGGCGGCTGGCCATGAGCGTCCTCGACCCGCACGGTCCCGCGTTCGACCCGCTGGATGCGGTACGACGCATTGCCGAGCTGGAACACGTCGCCTTGCATGCTCTCTACGGCGAAGTCTTCGTTGACGGTGCCGATGACATGATTCTCCGGCTCCAGCACCACTTGATAGTCGGCGGTGTCGGGAATGGTGCCGCCGGAGGTGAGCGCGGTCGTGCGCGCGCCGCGCCGGGCGCGCAGCATCTGGTTGACCGCGTTGCGATGGATCAGCGCGCCGCGCCGTCCGTAACGGGTCGCGAAGCCATCGGCCAGCATGCGGACCACCGCGTCGAAATCGGCCCGCGCCAACGCGCGAAACGGCCAGGCACGGCGAAACCGGTCGTAGAGCGCCGCTTCCGGCCAATCCTGGGCCGACACTTCCGCGACGATCTGCTGCGCGAGCACGTCGAGCGGCCGATTGGGGATGGCGAGCCGATCGAGCTCGCCGCGTCGGACGCTGTCGAGCAAGGCGGTGCATTCCACCAGATCGTCGCGCGACAGCGGAAACAGCCGGCCCTTCGGCGTGCCGGCGATGGCGTGGCCGGAACGGCCGGCGCGCTGCAGGAAGCTTGCGATCGAGCGCGGCGAACCCAGCTGACAGACGAGATCCACATCGCCGATATCGATTCCGAGTTCGAGGGAGGCGGTCGCGACCAGCGCCCTCAGCTCACCGCGCTTGAGTCTCTGCTCGGCGGACAGGCGCTGCTCCTTCGCCATGCTGCCGTGATGCGCCGTCACGGCCCCCTCGCCGAGCCGCTCCGACAGCTCGCGCGCGATGCGCTCGGCCATGCGGCGCGTGTTGACGAAGACCAGGGTGGTGCGATGCGCCTTGGTCAGATGCAGGAGCCGGTCGTAGACTTGCTGCCAGACCTCGCCCGACATCACCGCTTCCAGCGGCGAATCAGGAACCTCTAGCTGGAGGTCGCGCGCACGGTGATGCCCGGTATCGATGATTGCCACGTCCGCCGCTGGCGCGCCGTCCGGAGAGGCACCCACCAGGAAATGGGCGACCGTGCTGATCGGGTTCTGCGTGGCGGATAGGCCGATACGCAACAGCTGGTCACCGCACAAGGCGGCCAGACGTTCGAGCGAAAGGGCCAAGTGGACGCCGCGTTTGTTCGGCGCCATGGCATGGATTTCATCGACGATCACAGCGCGGGTGGTCGCCAGCATCTTGCGCCCGGATTCCGAGCCGAGCAGAACGTAGAGCGATTCCGGCGTCGTCACCAGGATGTGCGGCGGGCGGCGGCGCATCCGGTCGCGTTCGGCCGAGGGCGTGTCGCCAGTTCGCACCCAGGTGCGGATCTCGACATCGGGCAGCCCGCTCCGCCGGAGCTCTTCCCGGATGCCGGCAAGCGGCGCTTCCAGGGTGCGCTGGATATCGTTCGACAGGGCTTTCAGCGGTGAGACGTAGACCACCTGAGTCGTGTCGGTCAGCGTCCCCTCAAGACCCTGGCGGATCAGTTGGTCGATCGCGGCCAGGAAAGCGGCAAGCGTCTTGCCGGAGCCGGTCGGTGCGGCGATCAGCGTGTGCTGGCCGGCCTTGATCGCGGGCCACGCTTCGGCCTGAGCCGAGGTCGGCGCCGCGAAGCCGTCCGCGAACCACGCCGCGACGGCGGGGTGAAACAGCTTGAGCGCGCTCGCCGTTGGCGAAGACTCAATCGAACGCACCTCGGCGCCCGGTGGCCGGCGGGGGCTGTGGCTGGGTTGCGCGTTCAAGGGTAAGGATAAGTCAGAGTATGACAAAGCGCTTATTTGCTTTCGTTATCGATCCAAGCCAGGAGGACCCGCGTGGCTTGCCACGTCCGCCCGCTCGGGCCGACTATGCCAAGCGGCTCCGCGCCCAAGAAGCCTGCCGCGTGTGCGGTGAAACGGCGACCTCCACGGCGAAGACACTCGTCCCAACCCCCGAATTTGTACGCGCGTGCCTCCCGAGCCGAGTGCAGCCAAAGCCCGCGAAGCGAAACCAGTCGAGTGGTGGCTGCCGTCCTACAAAGCGAAGTTC
>DATEQV010000499.1:0-9326 GCA_035272265.1 Acidisphaera sp.
CCGTCGGTAATGACGGCGAGCAGGATGTCGTCGCCCTTCTGTGGCCTGCCCGTGCGTTCCTCGATCTCCTTGATGCGTCTGGCCAATAACTTCTGATAGGCCCGGAACGCGTCGCTCGCCTCGGCCGTGATGAGCTGACGCTGGCCGCCCCTGATGCGAGGCAGTTTCAGGTAGTCCCGCAGATCATCCTTGAGCACGACATCCGCGACGGTACGGAGCATGTCGATCAGCTCGGGGACGTTGACGAACTGCGAGAAACGCTCGACCGGCTTGTAGCTGCCGGAGGGCTGCAGCTCGAGCTCGGTGCGGGTGTCGCCGAAAGCGGCCGCCCACGCGTCGAACTCGTGAACGCCGCGCTCGTACAACAGGCCCTCGTCCTGAAACCGCAGCAGGGTGAACAATTCGCCGAGCGTGTTGGTGATCGGCGTGCCGCAGGCCTGCACCAGCGCCCGCCGCGGGTTGATCGTCTCGACGAAGCGCGTCTTGACGTAGAGGTCCCAGGCGCGCTGCGAGCCGTCCGGGTCGACGCCCTTCAGGTTTGTCCGGTTGGTTGCGAATGACAGCTTCCTGAATTCTTGCCCTTCATCGACGACGACCTGGTCGATCCCGAGCTCCTGGATCGTCAGCATGTCGTCGCGCCGCTCGGCGATGGTCTCCAGCCGTTCGGCCAGGCGCTCCTTCATCGCCTCGAGGCGCTTGCGGGTAATGCGGTCCTCGCCCTCGGTGTTTTCCGCGAGCTGTGCGTAGGTCTCGATCTGCGCCTCGATGATCGACTTCTCGAAGGCCGCCGGCACCGCGATGAAGCGGAAGGCCGAGTGGGTGATGATGATGGCGTCCCAGCACGCGGTGGCCGCCCGTGCGAGGAAGCGGGCACGCTTGTCCTTGGTGAAGTTGGTCTCGTCGGCGACCAGGATGCGGGCGGTCGGATAGAGCTGCAGGAACTCGCGGCTAGCCTGGGCGAGGCAGTGGCCGGGCACTACCAGCATCGCCTTGCTGATCAGGCCGAGGCGCTTCTGCTCCATGACGGCCACGGCGATGGAATAGGTCTTCCCGGCGCCGACCGCATGGGCGACGTAGGTGCTGCCGGCGCTGATGATGCGCCAGATCACCCGCTTCTGGTGCGGATAGAGGCGGATGATGTCGCTGGCGCCGGGCAGGGTCAGATGCCGGCCGTCGAAGTGGCGCGGCACGAGATTGTTGAATTTGTCGTTGTACAGGCGCGAGAGGCGGTCGGCGCGGTCCGGGTCGGTCCAGACCCATTGTGTAAAGGCCGTCTTGATCTTGTTCAGCTTCTCCTTGGCCGCCTCGGTGGCCTCGGGGTTGAGCACGCGGCGTTCGCGGCCGTCCTCGATGATCGTGTCGTAGATCTGCGGGGTTGCGCCGTTCAGCGCATCATGCAGCAGCTGGCCAGCGTGCCGCCGCGGCGTGCCCCAGTCCGACGTACCGCACGCGGTGCCGGCGAAGCAGTCACCGGCGACACCCCATGCGGCGACCTCGATCGTGTGGAAGATGCGCACCGCGCCGCCCATCACCTCACGGACGAAGGCCTCGATGACATCGGTCGGCAGCCAGGGAGCGCCGAGCTTCGCGGTAATGTCGGACGGCGGGACGTCGCGCGGTTGCACCTCGAGTAGTGCGGTGACGTTACGCTCGAACTGTCGATCGAGTGCGGCGGCCGCCTCGGCGGCTGCGAGCTTATGCCGCACCGCTCCCGACAGGTAGGCGTCGGCGGTCTCCCATTGGTGCGTCATCGGATTGCGGAAGACGGCATTCCCGAGCTGCGCAAAGGCTTCCTCGGGAGTGCAATCCAGCAGCTCGCCGAGCCGCTCGGGATCGACGAAGCCGAGGTCATTCAAGGTCACCGCGAGGGCATCGGCGGCCGTTGTAATGATTGGCGTGGCGGGCGGGGAGATGACGCGCTCACGAAAGATCGGCCCCATGCGCGCCACGCCGCTGCCGAGGTCATAGTCCTCGATCGAGGCGACTAGCCAGCAGTCGGGATCGTCCGCGAAGTGGGCGAGATTGGGCCGGCGATGCTGTTCGCGTTCCTCGCCGGTCTCCTGGTCGGCGATGGTGGTGACGACGGTGTGGTTGATCGGCCCGTAGTGGCGGATGAAGGCCGAGTAGGCGCAGCGCAGGCGGACCTGCGCCTCCTGCTAGGGCTGGCCCGCCGCCTGGGCGCGCAGCACGTCGCGCACCGCGTCACGGACCGGCAACAGGGCGCGAATGATCCTCGCGGCCTTGGAACTGATGCCCTCGCCTGTCTTGCCGGTCTTGATCGCGACCGGCACCGAGGCGCCGCTGATGATCTGGCAGAGGCGGCCGCCCTGGCCGACGTGATAGCTGCCCTCCTTGATGGTCGCACCGTCGGCCGCGCGGCCGACCTGGATCGCGGGCTCCTCCTCGGCGTCGGCGGCGAGGGCATCCGGATCCGCGGTGAAGATGCCGGCCGGAAGACGTGCGAAGGCGGCGTCGAGCTGCGCCTCGAGCGGACCGGCATCGGGAAGCGGGCGACAGGTGTAGAAGAGGCCAGGACCGTAGATGCCACGGCGCTGGCCGTGCGTGCCCAGCACCATCTCGGGGTGCGAGGCAAAGTATTCGTTGACCATGACGACGCCGCGGCGGAGATGGCGGGGCTCCGCGGCTTGGTCATCCGGCGACGGAGCGTTGTCATCGCCCGACGCGAGATCCGTCTCGTCCGTGTCATGCTCGTCGTCGAGGTCGCCTGCGCCGTCGTCGACGCTGATCTCGCGCAGCTTCATCCAGGCATGGCCGGCCGGTGCTGCGCCGTCCGGCCGGCGCTGGAAGACGATCACGTCGACGACGACCTCGGTACCGGCCGTCGCTTGCATGCTGCTCTCGGGCAGCCGCACGGCGCCGATCAGGTCCGCCATGCCGCCGATGTGCTCGCGCGCCGTCGCACTCGCCTTGTCCATCGTGCCGGTGCTGGTCACGAAGATAGCCAAGCCGCCGGCACGCAGCCGGCTGATCGAGCGGGCAATGAAGTAATCATGCAGGCGCAGGCCGAGTGAGGCGGTCGTCGGATCGGCGCGCACGACCCGATCGGCGAACGGCGGGTTCCCGATGGCGAGATCGAAGTCGCCGCCGAGTGTGCTTCTCGCGTAGTCCTCACAGCGTACCCGGGCCTGCGGATGAATGAGCCGGGCGATACGTGCAGTGACCGGATCGTATTCGACGCCGGTGAGGCGGGTTGTGTCGCGCAGCTCGGCGGGCATCAGCGCGAAGAACAGGCCGGTGCCCATGCCGGGCTCCAGCACGCGGCCGGCGGTGAAGCCGAGACGCAGCACCGCGCGCCAGATCGCGCGGATCGACGGTTCTGGCGTGTAATGAGCGTATTGAGTGGACCTCTGCAGTGCCGCGTAGTCGGCCGGCGTGGTCGCGTCGGCGAGGCTCTTGCCGATCTCCTCCCAGCCTGGACGGAAGCCGTCGGCGCCGGGCAGCGCGAAGGCGTTCTGCGCCAGCTCGGTCGCGCCGAAGCCGATGAAGCGCAGCAGCCGTTCCTGCTCTTCTTCTGTCGCGGGCCGACCTTCGTCCTCGATCTGCTTGGAGAGCACAATCGCGGCGATGTTGTCGCGTGCGCGGGCCGGCCAGCCGCGTGCCAGTCCCCGATCGCCGTCGAGCGCGTAGTTGACGCCGGCGCTCCGGGCATCCGGAGGGTGCGTGACCTGGGTTGGCTCCTCATGCGCCTCGCCAAGCGGTTCGGCGTCCGGGATGGGCGCTGCGACGGTCCACCCGAGGGCGGAGTTGTCGAACAGGCTGAGGGTGTATTGAGCGGCGTCGGGCACTGCTGCTCTCCAAGCGAGCGCGCGCCGGCGACGCGGCGCAGCGTGATGCGGGGGGTGTGGGATGGCCGGCTGTCCGGCTGCGCGAACCGCGCGCAGTCCGATGGCCGGGAGGTCAGCCGTTAGTATTCGCTTGGCAGCAGCAGCGTGCCGTCGATCAGCCAGAGGCTGAACTGATCGAGTGGGAAGTCCGTGTAGAGGATGGCGTGCCGGAGCAGTTCGACTTCGTCGCCGTCGGTGACGGTCAACGCCGCGCTTCGGCTCGGGTTGACGGTCAAGGTCCAGACCTGGAACCCGGCGTCACGCAGGTTCGGATTGCGGCAAAGCGAGGCGATCGCGTCGAGCAGCCAGTGCGCGCCCGCGGCTTGTGCGAGATGTTCGACCCCCGGCGTGTAGATGAAGCGCTTGGTCCAGTGACGCACGCGTTCCAGCGAGCCGACGTGCATTGCCAGTTCGCTCAGTAGTTCGCGCTGCCTCTGCTCCACGTTCGGCGTGGCGGCGGGATGTGTCATGGTCTGCTTTCCCAGTCTGTTGCTCAAGACCGCCTCCGTCGGCCGCTGCGCAGCGCGCGCGGCAAGGGCGCCAGCCGGTGCAGCCGGGCCGCGAAGCGGCCCCTTGCCGCGCGCGACGGCGCAGTGGAACCGCCGGCGTGGAGCGTCCGACGTTTGCGTGCGAGCGCGCCGGATGAGTCCCTGCCGATTGTTCAGAGTGGGAGGATCCGGGACGAGATCAGGATCGCGTACGGCCTGTGTGGCGAGGCTGGCTGACGCGGCCAATCCGGCTTAATGTCCGCACGCCATGCCGGACCCGCACACATCGGACCAACTGCCGAGCATCGACGACATCGCCGCAATGGCGGAGCGAGCCCTGGCCGAGATTCCCGAAGAGCTGCGCATTCACCTGGACGGTGCAATCATCGTCGAGGACCGTGCCGATGACGAAACGCTGCGACGATTGGGAATCACATCGCCCTGGCATTTGCTCGGCCTCTATCGTGGCGTGTCCCTGCCGCGTCGGAGCGTCATGCAGATCGCCCGTTATCCGGATCAAATCTTTCTGTTTCGCGGACCGATCCTGCGGCAGTGGCTGGGATCAGGCGATGACTTGTTCTGCATTGTTCGAAACGTGCTGATCCACGAGATCGGGCACCATTTCGGCTTCAATGACGAAGAGATCCGCGCATTGGAGACGCAGCCTGACACCGACCCCAGCGAGCAAGGGCTGGGTCGTTCACTGCCGCCGTCGCCGTGAGCGGGCTCGCAATGGGAGCAGCGCCCCGTCCCGCCGATGGCTTCTGGTAGGCGATGCGGCAGTGTTCGGGGCAGTATGGCTCGCCGGCTTGATTCGGCCTCTCGCAGAACCGGAACGACGGCGTTCTTGGCTGGCCGATGGGCCAGCAGCACGGGAGCTTGCCGAGCACGACGGGAGCGTCGATGCGCGGCAGGATGCGCGCCGTCTTTGGCTGTGCCGATTCCGCCGGGACGCTGCGCAGGGGCATGAGATCGGCGAGGCGCGGGCAGCGCGGACGGGGGGCGGCACGTGGCTTGCCGGACCCGCCACGGCGGATCGGTGATGGGCGTGCGGGCAGGTCGAGGCGGTGCGCCTTGCCGACGACGGCGTTCTTGCTGACACCCAGGCGTCGGCCGATTTCCGCGGTCGAGTGTCCCGCAGCCCACAGCGATCTGAGTCTGGTGACGACCTGATCGGTCCAGTCGAAGCCGTTCGATGATTGCGGCATCGATGTCCTCCTTCCTCAAACGGGGGAATGCGCTCGCGTCGTGCGAACGGAGAGCGGTGATCGGTCGGTGGACCGGACGGTCCTACGGTCGTCCCAGCCAGCCGCGCGGATCGGCTTCCGGCTGGTGGCTTCCAGAGCCGTTGCGTCGGCGGCGTCGATGGTGATGCGGGCAGGTCGCACCGTCCCGGCGATGATCAAAAGCCGGCCGTGTTCGAAGCCGTGCAGCAGATCGAGGAGGTACGCGGGATCACCGGGCAGCCAGCGGTGATTGTTCCAGTAGCTGAGCAACGCGCAGCGAAGGTCCGGAGAGAGGGCTTCGACGGCGCGACGGGCACGGCACCAGTCGCGTGCGCGCCGGTCCCTCCGCGCCTGCTCGCTGGTATCGAAACCGGCGATGCGCTCCAACATGACCGTCTCGATCGATGGCTGCTGTTCGGCGACAAGCCGTGCCAGAAGCGGAAGCGCATCCCGTTGCCGCTGCTGGGATCGCGCCGCGGCCGCCCGCTTGCGGTCGGTGACGGTGTAGCGGCAGCGTTCGCGGCGCCGGAATCTCATCGCTCCGCCCCGTGCTGCGCGCGACACTCCCCAGCGAGTTCGTCGAGCAGGGCTTCGGCTTCTTCCCAGATCGCTGGCCGCCAGTCGCCCATGCGGGCATGCCAGATGCGCAGGACTTCGAGGATCTGCCTCATGCGCGGCGCGGCGAGGATGAGACGGACGGTTGCAACGTCGTCCTCATCGAGTAGTGACACCGCATAGCCATCGCTCCGGTGACGGACCAGGTGACCTGGGACGGTGCAGATGATGCGGCCGTCAGGCGCGGCGTCCATGTCGCGAACCTCGACCGGGCCGTCGTGACCGGCCCTCACGTTGCGTAGCGCGACCGTCCATGTGACGCGGGCCATCACGCGGCCTCCTGCAACGACGCGGACGCGATGTAAGATGGTTCTGCATGCGCCTCGTCGGAACCGGCTTGCGGCTGAGCGTGTTCGTCGTCACGTGTGGGTCGTGCGAAGTCGGGATGGAAGGCGAGCAGGTAGTCGGCGATGCGCTGCGCGTCGGAGGCGGCGCGGAATATTTCTTTTCGGTCGCTTCGCAAGATCGTCAGCCGGTTTGAAATGTAACTAGCGCCGTTGGTCCAGTCGCAGTCCTCGATGCCTAGGGTAGCGCACAGGAACACCTGGGCCAGTTCCGCAACGATCTCTTCCCTGGCATAGTCGGCTGAGCCGAAGCGTCCGGAGAGATCGCGGTTCAGTTTCGTTGCGCGACCGGACCGGTGCGCTTGCTCGTGAAGTTGTACGCTAGCGAAGGCAGCAGCCGAGCGGAACGCGTTGGCGGCCGGCAGTTGGATCTGATCGGTCCGCGGCGAGTAGAAGGCCTGATCGCCGCCGGTGCGTATCACCGCGCCGCTGTTACGCGCGATCGTCGCAGCAGCCTCGGGCGTGCGCCAGGGAGCTTCGCCTGGATCGGGTGCGACGTAGGGCGGGATGCCGTCGATCTGCGACGCGTGAAACAATGTGAACGCCCGCAGCACCGGGACGAACTTGCGTCCGACATCGTCGCCGTCGCTGTCGCGATCGCCGATCTCGATGCGCTTGTAGAAGAACCCGGTCGTGCCGCGCGATCCTTTGCGCACCTGCCAGCCGCGCTCGGCCGCTTGTCTATAGGTCGCCCAGCGCGGATCGCCGCTGGCGAGCGCGACCGGGGACATGCCGAGGATGAGGGTATTGACGCCGCGGTAGTGGGCGCCGGTCGACGCGTTTTGCGGCATCATCGGCCCGCCCGCCTTGCCGCTGTCCCATGGCTGGCGCCAGGGCGGGGTTCCGGCCTCCAGGGCGGCGGTGATCTGCGCCGTCACCTCTGCGTAGTGATCGCGACGGGTGCGCCCGTCGTCGGAGCCGCTGCCTGCATTGCGCATCGGGGTGCCCTCTCATGGGTTGGATCACCCCCCTGCACCCGCGCCCTCGCCGGCCGGGGCAAGGGCGCGCGTAGCGCGAGGCCGCAGGCCGCCCCTTGCCGCGGTCCGGTCGCGGCGCGGTATCGCCATGCGCCCCCGTCGGTGTGCTGAGTCGAACAGCTTGGTCAGCGCAGTGCGTAAGTCAGGCGATGCTGAACCGCGAGCACCGCCTCGGGTTTGCCGATCATGGTATCGGAACTACTTGCCGGTCCGCGTTCCGGTCAGAGCGGTTCGAACGTCCGTGTCAGCGTAGAGGCGCTGATGGTGTGTGACGGCAGGTTCTGCGCCGGTGAGTTGGCGGTGCCTGGTGTCAGCGTCCTGCTCCAGCGAACCTTGTCGATCCAGCCGTTCGTGTTGGAACGGTCTCGCCGTGTGCTGTGCCAGCCGCGGCCACGGACGCGCGCTTCAGGTGTCCATCCCGCCGCCCGCAAGGACGTGCCCAGCTCGTCGGCGCGCGTATATGTCACGATCTTGCGCCAGCCGCACCGTGCCGCTTCGCGCGCACACCAGCCGTAGAGCATCGACGCGGCGTTCCAGCACAGAGCGCTGGGCAGGTCGCGCCGGACGCACAGGCGGCTCACCTCGACGATCCCCTGGCCGCCGAGCGCTCGGGCGACGGGGTTGCCGACAGTGGCGACGCCGATCAGCGTCCTGCCGTTGCGGATGCCGATCCCGAAACGCCACCCGACCGGCGCTGTACAGTGAGCGTGGTACTTGGCGATGACGCACCGGGCTTCGTGGAACGACACGTGCACGAACTCGAGCTGCCAGTCGAGCACAAGACCGCAGGCGTCGTCATCGGCCAAGCGGCGGAGCCGCTGGCCGGTGAGATCCTCGATGTCGAGGAACCGGAGAAAGCGCCGCGCCCAGGCCGGGTCGGCGTTGAGCTCGTGAACGAGGGACTCATACAAACCCTCGCAGCAAGTCTCGATCATGAATTCGTGATCCTAGATCTCATGCATCGAAACCATCTCGGGTTGGCGGCAGAACAGGCAGACCGCGTCGGATTGCGCGGTGGCAGCGTCGGTCACCGGCGCAGGTGCCCCCGCCTGCGCCGTCAGGTGTTTCGTCATCGTCGTTTCCTGTGGTGGTGCGCGTCAGCCCGCCGGTGTGGCCAGAACCAACTGTGTCGCGCCGCAGCCGACATTCGTGAGAAGGCCAGCTGCGAGCATCCCGTGCAGGACGGCGGTGTTCATCGGCGGAATGCCGGGTCCCGCGATGAGATGGTGCAGTGCGCAGTCAGCCGGGGATGCTGCGGGAACGGCCGTCGGCGCCGGTCACGGTGCCTCCTGGCGCTTGTCGCCGAGTTGCAGAATGTCGGCCAGGGTCAGGTCCGGCCGGAGCGCGCGCTTGCCGCGCGGCGCCTTGTTCGCGCGCGCGCGGAACGACAGGCCGAGATGACGGATCGCGTGCTTGCTGACGACGGCAAGGTCGCGATCGAGCGCAGCGCTGAGGTCGGTCAGCGACAGCCCGACGTCATGGGCGATGCGGATCGCCGTCTTCTCGTCGTCGTTGAAAGGCCGGTGATAGCCGTGGACCAGGCCAAGCGTGAAAGCCTTGTTGAAGACGCCGCTCTTCTTACGGCCGAGAGAGGCGTCAAGCTGCGACGTCGGCACCTTGCCGTAGTCGCGCCGGAGGGTTGCGATCTCATCCTCCGTCCACGGCGGCTCAAGGGCTTGAGCGGCGTGACCGGGTCCCAGCCTCCCATCAGCGCTTCGACCGCGTCGTGCAGCAGCTCGCGCAGCGCCTCGGCAGGCGTGAGCGCCCGGCCTGCCGCGCGCGTAGCGAGCGCCAGCACCGTGAGGCTGTGTTGCGCCACCGATAGCGGCAG
>DATEQV010000500.1:0-7080 GCA_035272265.1 Acidisphaera sp.
GTGCGGGTGGAGCATTGCGGCCCGCTCGGCGTGGCGCTGGCGTCGTTGCACCTCGCCGGCGCGGACTATGCCCCGACGCGGCGCAACGCGCTCGGCCCGGACGGCTGGCCCCCCCTGTTCGAGCGATCGCGCGCCCGGGCGGACGACGTGCAGCCGGGGCTGGCGTCGGAACTCGGGGCGGCACTGGCGCGCATCCTGGCGGCTTGGCCGTCCGGGCTGCCGGTCGGACACATCCACGCCGACCTGTTCCCCGACAACGTCTTCTTCCTCGACGGCCAGCTGTCGGGACTGATCGACTTCTACTTCGCCGCCACCGACGTCCTCGCCTACGACATCGCGGTCTGCCTGAACGCGTGGTGCTTCGAGCCCGACCTGTCGTTCAACGTCACCAAGGCGCGCGCCATGCTGACCGCGTACGCGGCGCGCCGTACGCTGTCGGACGCCGAGCGCGCGGCCCTGCCGGTGCTGTGCCGGGGTGCGGCGATCCGCTTCCTGCTCACCCGGCTCTACGACTGGATCAACACGCCGCCCGGCGCGCTGGTGGTGCGCAAGGACCCGATCGAGTATTTGCGCCGCCTGCGCTTCCACATGCAGGCGAAGGATTCCGCCGCCTATGGCTTCTGACGAACTGGTCGAGATCTGGACCGACGGCGGCTGCAAGCCGAACCCCGGCCCCGGCGGCTGGGGTGCGGTGCTGCGCTTTCGCGGCCGCGAACGCGAACTCTCGGGCAGCGATCCGGCGACCACCAACAACCGCATGGAGCTGACCGCCGCGGCCTCGGCGCTGGAGGCGCTGACGCGGCCGTGCCGCGTGGTGCTGCACACCGACAGCGAGTACGTCCGCAACGGCATCACGCGCTGGCACACCGGCTGGGTACGCCGGAACTGGCGCAACAGTGCGGGCGATCCGGTTGCCAACATGGATCTCTGGCGCCGCCTGCTGGACGCGAGCGGCAAGCACGAGGTGGACTGGCGCTGGATCCGCGGCCATGCGGGTGACGCTATGAACGAACGCGCCCACGATCTGGCGACGGCCGCGCGAGAGGAGCTGGCCGGGCGCGCGCGCGAGTAGGCGCGCCACACTCGTTCCCGAATGAAAAGGGCGCTCCGAGGAGCGCCCTTTCGTTCTAGCGCCGTCCGTCGAACGGTGCTGGCGACCGGGCCTCAGCCCAGGTCGTGGTGTTCGTCTTCGTGGTGCTCCAGCTCGGCCGGATGGGTCTCCGCCTTCTTCCGGCGCACACCGGTCTTGCGGGTCGTCGACTTGGCCGCAGCCCGGGTGCCAGTCTTGCGAGCGCCGACCTTGCGCGTGGTCTTCTTGGCCGCCGCCTTGCGGGTGCCGGTGGCCTTGCGGCCGGCGGTCTTGCGTGCGGTGGTCTTGCGCGCGGTGGTCTTGCGGGCGGCGGTCTTGCGCGTCGTCGCCTTCTTTTTCGCCGGCGCGCGCTTGGCGGCCGTCTTGCGGGTCGTCGCCTTCTTCGCTGCCGGGCGGCCTTTCTTCGCGGCCGCCTTGCGGGTTCCGGCGGCCTTGCGGCCGGCGGTCTTCCGGCCGGATGCGCGCATCGCCATCGGCTTGGCGCGCGGGGTCGAAGACTCTTCAGTGCTCACGTCGTAGCTCCTTCACGTTTGGGGGTTTTCAAGGCGCGCCGTTGGCGATGGCCGCAGCGCGGCCGCGTGCGCGTGTCGTCCCGCCCGCGCCTGTCGCGCGGAAAGGTCGGTGGTTCGGCCGGCGACCCGCTCGTGCGCCGCGCGCAGTCCCGGCGCACCAACGGCGCCCTGCCTGCGTGCTTTCGTCCGACGCATCCGCCACGGGCTGCGCCCGCGCGCGCCATGGCCGCCATGCCGAGCCGCACCGGAACCAGACGACAGCGTCGGATGATGGTGCGACGCAAACGCCGCCATCGTTTCCTTCCCTGCCGGACACGCACTGCTCCGAGTCTCGATGCCGTGCGGCCTCTGGTCCGTTCGAACAAGGCTGCGGTCCATGGACCGTCCTTCTGCTGTGCGCACGTGCGACGATGCTTGACCCACGTCGGGCGAATCGCTTGCACGCGCGACGATTCCGCTATCTGCGTCCGCAACGCGCGTGTCAAACAAAAAGCAACGTCGCGTGCGCGTTTCGAACAAAAAATCTTGCGCGACGTACAACGCGTGCAACGCCGAGACGAAAACGCCGCCGCAGTCAGGTACTGCGGCGGCGCTCAGACGACGGAACTTCGGGTCGGCTAACGCGTGTTCATCCTGCTCGCGGCAGGCCCGTCATCGCGCGCGTACGTTCAGCCGCGCTCGGCCAGCGGCACGAACACCTGGTTGTCCGGGCCGATGTAGTTGGCGTTGGGACGGATGATCTTGCCGTCCTCGCGCTGCTCGATGACGTGCGCGCTCCAGCCGGACGTCCGCGCGATGACGAACAGCGGGGTGAACATCTCCGTCGGCACCCCCATCAGGTGGTAGGAGACGGCGCTGAACCAGTCGAGGTTGGCGAACATCTTCTTGGTCTCGCCCATCACCCGCTCGATCCGATCGGCGATGGCGAACATCTTGGTGTCGCTCGCCGCCTCGGCCAGCCGCCGTGCGACGTCCTTGATGACCTCGTTGCGCGGATCGGCGACCGTGTAGACCGGATGCCCGAAGCCGATGACGACCTCCTTCGCCTCGACGCGGCGGCGGATGTCGGCCTCGGCCTGGTCCGGCGTGCCGTACCGCTTCTGGATCTCGAACGCGACCTCGTTCGCGCCGCCGTGCTTGGGCCCGCGCAGCGCGCCGATCCCGCCCGCGATCGCCGAGTAGATGTCCGACCCCGTTCCCGCCACCACGCGGGCGGTGAAGGTCGAGGCGTTGAACTCGTGCTCGGCGTACAGGATCAGGCTGACGTGCATGGCGCGGACGTGCAGCTCGGACGGCGGGTGCCCGTGCAGCAGGTGCAGGAAGTGCCCGCCGATGCTGTCGTCGTCGGTCTGCACGTCGATCAGCCGGTCGTTGTGGCTGTAGTGGTACCAATACAGCAGCATCGAGCCCATCGACGCCATCAGCCGGTCGGCGATGTCGCGCGCGTCCGCCGCGTTGTGGTCGTGCGGCTCCGGCAGCACGCAACCCAGCGCCGAAACCCCGGTGCGCAGCACGTCCATCGGGTTGCTCGCCGCCGGCAGCGCCTGCAGCGCGTCGGCCACCGCCGAGGGGATGCCGCGCAGCCGCTTCAGCTTCGCCTTGTAGGCGCGCAGCTCGGCCTCGTTGGGCAGCCAGCCGTGCACCAGCAGGTGCGCGATCTCCTCGAACTCGCACTCCTCGGCGATGTGCAGGATGTCATAGCCGCGATAGTGCAGGTCGTTGCCGGTGCGCCCGACCGTGCAGATCGCGGTGTTGCCGGCGGTCACGCCGGACAGGGCCACCGACTTCTTCGGCTTGTTGGCCAGCGTCAGCGTATCGCTCATGTGGGTCTCTCCTCAGAAGATGCCCGGCTTGCCGGCGGCGAGCGCGCCGGTCGGCAAGGCGACGTTCAGCCCCGCCAACTCGCTGGCGTCCAAGCGTGGCAGGTCCTGCACCAGTTCCAGGAACCGGTTGCTCTCGCGCCGGCTGATGATGCCGTCGGTCAGCGTCTCGAACTTGCGGATGTAGTCTTCGCGCCCGAACGGCTTGGCGCCGAGCGGGTGGGCATTGGCGACCGCCAGCTCGTCCTCGATCACCGAGCCGTCCTTCATGTGCACCTCGAGCCGCCCGCCGAACGCCTTCTCCTGCGGGTCGATCGAGTGGTAGCGCCGCGTCCAGGCCGGGTCCTCGCGGGTCTCGATCTTGTGCCACAGCCGCACGGTGTCGGCGCGGGACGCGCGGCGGGGCGCGTAGCTGTCGACGTGGTGCCAACGGCCGTCCTGCAGCGCGACGGCAAGTATGTACATGATCGAGTGGTCCAGCGTCTCCCGGCTCGCCTTCGGGTCCATCTTCTGCGGGTCGTTGGCGCCGGTGCCGATCACGTAGTGCGTGTGGTGGCTGGTGTGCAGGATGATCTTCTGGATGTCCTCCAGGTTCGGGATCTTCTCGCGCATCCGGAACGCCAGATCGATCAGCGCCTGGCTCTGGTACTCGGCGCTGTGCTCCTTGGTGAAGCTGTCCATGATCGCGCGCTTGGGCTCGCCCTTCTCCGGCAGCGGCACCTCGTACAGCGCGTCCGGCCCGTCAAGCATCCACGCGACCACGCTGTCCTCGCCCTCATAGACCGGGCTCGGCGCGCCCTCGCCGCGCATCGCGCGGTCCACCGCCTCGATCGCGAGCTTGCCGGCATGCGCCGGCGCGTACGCCTTCCAGCTCGAGATCTCGCCCTTGCGCGACTGGCGGGTGGTGAAGCTGACATGCACCGCCTGCTGCACGGCCTGGTAGATCACCTCCTGCTTCAGGCCGAGCAGCGTGCCGATTCCCGCCGCCTGCGCCGGGCACAGATGGCCGATATGATCGATCTTGTGCTCGTGCAGGCAGATCGCGCGTACGAGGTCGATCTGGATCTCGTAGCCGGTCGCGATGCCGCGGATCAGCTCGCGGCCGGATTTCTCCATCGTCTGCGCCACCGCCAGGATCGGCGGGATGTTGTCGCCCGGGTGCGAGTAGTCGGCAGCGAGGAAGGTGTCGTGCATATCGAGCTCGCGCACCGCCGTGCCGTTCGCCCAGGCCGCCCATTCCGGGCTCACCCGGCGCGCCACCGGCACGCCGAACACGCTCGCGCCGCCCCGCCGCGGATGGCCCAGCGCCATGTCGCGTGCCGAAACGACGGGGTGGCGGTTGATCGCCGCAATCGCCACCGACGCGTTGTCGATGATGCGGTTGATGATCATCGCGGCCACGTCGCGCTCCACCGCGACCCGGTCGGCGGCCACGCCGGCGATCTTCCAGGCGAGCTGATCCTCGCGCTTGAGGTTGGCCTTGGACGGGTGAACCCTCACCTCGTGCAGTTTCATCAGTCTTTCTCCGCGTTGATGCTTCGTGCGCCGCGATCGGTGGCGCCGCGTCCGACCGGCCGGCTGGCAAGCCTTGGGACGACTTCGTAAGGTTCGTCCCGATGGCCGACAAGCGCGCGGCCGTCAGCGAAGGACAGACAAGGACACATATATAAGGTGTCGGCGATGACGAATGACGGCAGCCGCGTGCTTCGGGTGGCAGGCGCGCAGATGGGTCCGACCTCCCGCCACGATCCGCGCGCGCGCACGCTCGGGCGGCTGATCGCTCTCCTCGATCGTGCGGCGGACGACGGCGGGGCGCTGGTCGTGTTCCCCGAGTTGGCGCTGACCACCTTCTTCCCGCGCTGGCTGATCACGGACGAACGGGAGCTGGATGCGTTCTTCGAACCCGCCATGCCCAATCCCGCCGTGCAGCCGCTGTTCGACCGCGCGGCCGCCCGCCGCGTCGGTTTCTATCTCGGCTATGCCGAGCGCACGACGGACGGGCGGCGCTTCAACAGCTCGATCCTGGTCGCTCCTGATGGCGCTACCATCGGCCACTACCGCAAGGTGCATCTGCCGGGGTTTGTAGAGCCCCGGCCACAACTCGAGTGGCAGCAGCTCGAGAAGCGGTATTTCGCCTACGGTGATTTGGGCTTCCCCGCCTTCCGCGGCCCGGCGTCGCTGAAGGGCGCGATCCTCGGCATGATGATCTGCAACGACCGTCGCTGGCCGGAGGCGTGGCGCGTGCTCGGGCTGCAGGGCGTCGAGCTGGTCTGCTGCGGCTACAACACCGCCGGCTTCGGCCCGTACGGCGGCGAGAACGAGGACATGGCGCTGCGCACCTTCCACTCCGAGTTGGTCGCGCAGGCGAACGCGTACATGAACGCGACCTGGGCGGTGTCGGTCGCCAAGGCAGGCAATGAGGACGGTGCGGCGCTGATCGCCGGATCGTGCATCGTCGATCCCGCCGGGCGCATCGTCGTGAAGTCGGAGACCCTGGACGACGAGGTGATCGTCGCCGACTGCGACCTGGACGCTTGCCGCCACGGCAAACAGAACATGTTCGACTTCGCCACCCACCGCCGCCCGATGCACTACGGCCCGATCACCGCTCAGACCGGGGTGCGGGAGCCGGGCTAGCTCCTGTGCTGACGATCAGCGTCCTGCGCGGGCCGCCCGCGCTGGAAGACGGCAAGGCTGTCGTACAGGTGCATCGACAGCGTCGAGCGGCTGAAGTCGGTGGGCGCCAGCGCACCCCTTGTCCAGTCGGCGTTCAGTTCGTCGATCAGCTGCTTGCACAGCTCGATGAACGTGCCCTCGCGCCTCAGCCCGCCGCCGTACTCGTCCCAGTACGCGGCATGCAGATCCTCGACGATGTACACGCCGTCCGGCGCGAGCCTTGGATACAGCGTGCGGAAGCTGGCGACCATGTCCGCCGCCTGGTGGCTGCCGTCGTCGATGACGATGTCGGGGGCGCCGAACTCCGCGATCACCGCGGCCAGGAAGTCGGCGTCGCTCTGGTCGCCGATGCGCACCGCGACCTGCGGACCGGCGGCATCCGCCCTCGCGGGATTGTTGTTGATGCCGACGATCTGCGCGAACGGCCCCAGATAGCGCCGCCACATCTCCACCGACCCGCCCTCGCCGACCCCGATCTCGACCAACACCGCCGGCCGGTTCACGTATCGGCGCAGATGCGCCTCGTAGGCGGGGAAGTAGTGCTTCCACTTGTCGATCTCGCGGCCCCGGTGCCCGAGGAACGTACTCCACAGGCTGACGCCGCTGCCGGTTTGCGCCGCAGGGCTCGCGTGCCGAACGGGTGGCGTGGCGGGCTCGGCTGCCGCGACCGGAGCTTCGCTCGGCGGCGGCGTTGCCTCCGCCGTCGGCGCGAAGCGAGGACGGTTCGGGTCCGTCGCGTCGGCGGGATGGATGGTCAGCCCCTCGTCGGTGCGCTCGCGCAGCACCGGTCCCGCGAGGTTCCACAGGTAATGACCCCGCACCGGCTGCCCGCGCGCGGCGAAGGTCTCCATCGCGACCATGTTCGCGAAGGTCGAGTTGCTGGTGCCGGCGAAATACTCGGCCCGCAATGCCATCTCGAAGTCGAGCACGGCGAGGTCGGTACGGTTCAGCGCATCCAGGTAGGCAGGCGCGAGCACATCGG
>DATEQV010000501.1:0-9247 GCA_035272265.1 Acidisphaera sp.
GCTCAACATCCTGCGCAACACCGTCGCCTGCTATGCCGGGGCTGTTGCCGGCGCGGACGTCATCACGACGACGCCGTTCGACGCGCCCACCGGCCTGCCGACCGAGGGCAGCCGCCACAACGCCCGCAACACGCAGCTCATTCTCGCCGAGGAGTGCCACCTGTCGCAGGTCGTCGATCCGGCCGGCGGCGCCTGGTACCTCGAGTGGTACACGCACGAGATCGCCCGCCGCGCGTGGTCGGTGCTGCAGGAGGTCGAGGCGCAGGGCGGCATGATCAAGGCGGTGCTGAACGGCTGGGTCGCACGGCAGGTCAGGACGGCCGAGGCGGCGCGCGAGCGCGACGCGGCCACGCGCAAGCTGGCGGTGACCGGGGTGAGCGAGCATCCCACGCAGGTCGAGCACCGCACCGACCAGGAAGTGCCGGACTTCGACGCGATCACCGAGACGGCGAAACAGCGCGTGTCGGGGTGGCGCCGCGCCAACCCAAGTCCGGAAACGCTCGGCACCCTCGCCGCGACGGCCGTCGGCAGCGGCGCCCTGACCGCGGCCGCGATCGCCGCGGCCGAGCGCGGTGCGACGCTGGGCGACCTGGCCGCCGCGTTGACGCGCACCGGCGAGGAGCCGACCGTCATCGCACCGCTGGCGGTGCATCCCTACGCCAAGGCGTACGAGGAACTCCGCGACGCGGCGGACGCGTTCGAGGCCAGGCGCGGACGCCGGCCGCGCGTGCATGTCGCGGGCGTGGGCAGCATCGCCGAGCAGGTCGCGCGCAAGAACTACGCGCGCAACTTCTTCGAGGCCGGCGGCTTCGAGGTGATCGCCGAGGAGCGCCACTTCGACATCGAAGATGCCGCGGAGGCGTTCGCTCGCACGGATACGAAGATCGCCGTCATCTGCTCGACCGACCGGCACTACGCGACCGTCGTCCCCGAACTCGCGGCGCGGCTGAAGCAGGCCGGCGCGCGGACGGTGGTGCTCGCGGGGCGGCCCGGCGAGGCGGAGGAGGCGTGGCGCGCCGCCGGCGTCGACCGCTTCATCTACATGCGCTGCGACGTGCTGGAAACGCTGTGGACCCTGCTGCGCGAGGAGGACGCCGAGTCATGAGCAGGATCCCGAACTTCGCGTCGATCGCCTATCCCGCGATGCCGCAAGCGGCGACGCTGGCGCAGTGGCTGCGACGCGCCGAGGAGGTGGCCGGCAAGCCGCTCGACGAACTCGCGTGGGACACCGCCGAGGGGATCGACATCAAGCCGCTGTACGCGGCGGCCGACCGGCACGGGCTCGACGATCTCGACACCTATCCCGGCTTCCCGCCGTTCCTGCGCGGGCCGTATGCGTCGATGTACGTCACCCGGCCGTGGACGGTGCGCCAGTATGCCGGCTTCTCGACCGCCGAGGCGTCCAACGCCTTCTACAAGAAGAACATGGCGGCGGGGCAGAAGGGGCTTAGCGTGGCCTTCGACCTGCCGACGCATCGCGGCTACGACAGCGACAATCCGCGCGTGCCCGGCGATGTCGGCATGGCGGGGGTCGCCATCGACAGCATCCTGGACATGCGCATCCTGTTCGACGGCCTGCCGCTCGATCAGATCAGCGTGTCGATGACGATGAACGGCGCGGTGCTGCCGATCCTGGCGATGTACGTCATCGCCGCCGAGGAGCAGGGCGTGCCGCAGGAGAAGCTGTCCGGCACGATCCAGAACGACATCCTCAAGGAGTTCATGGTCCGCAACACGTTCATCTATCCGCCCGGACCGAGCATGCGGATCGTCGGCGACATCTTCGCCTATGTCAGCAAGCACATGCCGTCGTTCAACAGCATCAGCATCTCCGGCTACCACATGCAGGAGGCGGGTGCGACGGCGGACCTGGAGCTGGGCTACACGCTCGCCGACGGGCTGGAGTACCTGCGCACGGGTGTCGCCAACGGCATGTCGGTGGACGACTTCGCGCCGCGCCTGTCGTTCTTCTGGGGCATCGGCGAGAACCTGTTCATGGAGGTCGCCAAGCTGCGGGCCGCCCGCATGCTGTGGGCGAAGATCGTCAACCTGTTCGGCCCGAAGAACACCCGCAGCCTGTCGCTGCGCACGCACAGCCAGACCAGCGGCTGGAGCCTGACCGCGCAGGACGTGTTCAACAACGTCACCCGCACCTGCGTCGAGGCGATCGCCGCGACCCAGGGACAGACGCAGAGCCTGCACACCAACTCGCTGGACGAGGCGCTGGGACTGCCGACCGAGTTCTCCGCCGGCATCGCCCGCAACACGCAGCTGTTCCTGCAGGAGGAGACCGACACCGACGCGGTGATCGACCCGTGGGGCGGCAGCTACTACGTTGAGGCGCTGACGATGGCGCTGGCGCAGCGCGCGTGGGCGCACATCGTGGAGTGCGAGGAGCACGGCGGCATGGCCAAGGCGATCGAGGCCGGCCTGCCGAAGGCGCGCATCGCGGATGCCGCCGCGCGCACCCAGGCGCGGATCGACAGCGGGCGGCAGACCATCGTCGGGCTGAACAAGTTCCGCCCGTCGAAGGACGAGCCGATCAACGTGCTGAAGATCGACAACTCCGCCGTGCGCGCCGCCCAGATCGAGCGGCTGCGCAAGCTGCGCGCCGAGCGCGACCCGGCCGCAGTGGAGGCAGCGCTGGCCGCGCTGACCGAAGCCGCCCGCAGCGGCGAGGGCAACCTGCTCGATCTGTCGATCAAGGCGGCGCGGCTGAAAACGACGGTGGGGGAGATCAGCGACGCGCTCGAGAAGATCTACGGCCGGTTCCAGCCGCGGCCGCAGCTGGCGACCGGCGTGTACGCCAAGCAGGTCGGCGAGAGCATGGACGCCGTCACGCAGGTGCGCGAGAAGGTCGAGGCGTTCGCGCGGATCGAAGGGCGGCGCCCTCGCATCCTGGTCTGCAAGCTCGGCCAGGACGGACACGACCGCGGCCAGCAGGTCGTCTCCTCGGCGTTCGCCGATCTCGGCTTCGACGTCGACGTGGGGCCGCTGTTCCAGACGCCGGAAGAAGCCGCGCAGGAAGCCGTCGACAACGACGTTCACGCGATCGGCGCGAGTTCGCTCGCGGCCGGGCATCTGACGTTGCTGCCGCAACTGAAGCAGGCGCTGGTGGCGCGCGGACGCGACGACATCCTGGTGATCGCCGGCGGCGTCATCCCGCCGCAGGACTACGACGAGCTGTACGCCAACGGCGTGGACGCGATCTTCGGACCGGGAACGGTGATCTCCGAGGCGGCCGGGAAGATCCTGGACGTGCTGCTCGACGGCGCGGGCGAGAAGGCCGCCTGACCGGCCCCCCTGGACACAAGGCGCTGGGCATGGCGCTGGGCGGGGAGTGGGCGGCCGGAGGCGGGGATCGGCGGGCACGGCGGCCGCGCAGCCTGTCGGTCGACGAGTATGCGACGGGCATCCTGGCGGGTGACCGCGTGGTGCTGGCGCGCGCGATCACGCTGATCGAATCCGTGCGTCCGGATCATCAGGCGATGGCGCGCGAGCTGGTGCAGCGCGTGCTGCCGCATGCCGGCAAGTCGATCCGGCTCGGCATCACCGGCGCCCCCGGCGTGGGGAAAAGCGCGTTCATCGATGCGTTCGGCGTCCTGCTGACGGGCCACTTGCATCGCGTCGCGGTGCTGTCGATCGATCCGTCGAGCGCCAAGTCGGGCGGCAGCCTGCTGGGCGACAAGACGCGCATGGCGCGGCTTTCCGTCGATCCGGCCGCGTTCATCCGGCCCTCGCCGAGCGGGCTGGTGCTGGGCGGCATCGCGCGGCAGACGCGCGAGACGATGATGCTGTGCGAGGCGGCGGGCTTCGACATCGTGCTGATCGAGACGGTCGGCGTCGGCCAGTCGGAGGTGACAGTCGCCGACATGACCGACTTCCTGCTGGTGCTGCTGACATCGGGCGGCGGCGACGAGCTGCAGGGCATCAAGCGCGGCTTGCTCGAACTCGCCGACCTGCTGGCGATCACCAAGGCGGACGGCGACAACGTCATCGCCGCGCGGCAGGCGGCGGCGAAATATGCCTATGCGATGCACATCCTCGCCGGCCCCGACAGGGACGACGCGCCGGTGGTCACGTGCAGCTCGCTGCAGGGCACCGGGCTGGGCGAGATCTGGACGCTGATCTCCGACCGGATTTCGGAACGCGAACGGACCGGCGCGCTGGCCAAGCGGCGCAGCGACCAGAACACCACCTGGATGTGGTCGCTGGTCGACCAGCAACTCCGCGAAATGCTGCACGAAAAGGCCGCGCTGAACCGGATCGCGCGCAACGCCGCTGCGCAGGTCCGCGCCGGAACGCTGTCGCCGGTAGTGGCGGCCGAGCGTATTCGTGACGCACTCTTCGCCGGGACGGCACCGCCGTTGCATGAACCGGCCGACGTTGCGCAGATGGAGGACGTTGCGGATGCAGCCAATGCAGCCTGATCTAGATCAACGCTCCGTACGGTCGTGTTGCGTCAGGATGTCCACGGCGCACGACACCACGCGGCAGGGAGGGGACGCACCATGATCGGCAGGCTCAACCACGTGGCGATCGCCGTGCCCGACCTGGAGAAGGCGGCCGCCGTGTATCGCAACGTGCTCGGCGTGAAGGTCTCCGATCCGGTGCCGCAACCCGCGCACGGCGTGACCGTCGTGTTCGTCGATCTGCCGAACACCAGGATCGAGCTGCTGCTGCCGCTCGGCGACGACAGCCCGATCAAGGGGTTTCTCGAGAAGAACCCGAACGGCGGCATCCACCACATGTGCTTCGAGACCGACGACCTTCTGGCGGAGCGTGACGGCGTGAAGGCGCACGGGCTGCGCGTGCTGGGCAACGGCGAGCCGAAGATCGGCGCGCATGACAAGCCGGTGCTGTTCCTGCATCCGAAGGACGTCAACGGCTGCCTCGTCGAGCTGCAGCAGACCTGAACACGCGGGGATGGTCGCCATGGTCGACACGCGATGACGCTGAACGCGCAGGCCCTCGACGAGCTCAGGGAGCGGCAGGCCAAGATCCTCGCCGGCGGCGGCCCCGACAAGGCCGAGGCACGCCACGCCCAAGGCCGCATGACCGCGCGCGGACGGCTCGCCGCGCTGTTCCAGGACGGCACGTTCCAGGAGATCGGCATGCACGCCCGCAGCGTGACCGCCGACGGAGCGAAGCCGCTGCCGGGTGACGGCGTGGTCGTCGGCACCGGCTATGTCAGCGGACGCGCCGTGGCCGCCTTCAGCCAGGACTTCACCGTCGCCGCCGGCACGCTCGGCAAGGTACACGCGGGCAAGATCGTCAGCGCCATGCAGACCGCCGCGCAGACCGGCATGCCGCTCGTCGGCTTCAACGATTCCGGCGGCGCGCGCATCCAGGAAGCGGTGGACGCGCTGTCCGGCTACGGGCAGGTGTTCTACCAGAACGTGCTGCTCTCGGGCCTCGTGCCGCAGATCGCGGTGATCTGCGGGCCGTGCGCCGGCGGGGCGTCGTATTCGCCGGCGCTGATGGACTTCATCGTGATGACGAAGTCGCACGCGCAGATGTTCATCACCGGGCCGGAGGTCATCAAGGCGGTCACCGGCAAGACGGTCTCGATGGACGACGTCGGCAGCGCCGCCATGCATGCCGCGGTCAGCGGCAACGTGCATTTCCTCGCCGAGGACGATGCGCACGCTGTCCAGCTCGTCCACCGCCTGCTGGCGTTCCTGCCGTCGAACAATGCCGAGGACCCGCCGCATCGTCCCGTCGCCGACATCGACGAGACCCCGGACGATGCGATCGGCGAGCTGGTCCCCGACGACGTCTCGCGTCCGCTCGACATGCGCGCGGTGATCCTGCAGCTCGTCGATGCGCAGGACTTCCTCGAAGTGCACGCGAGCTTCGCCGAGAACATCATCGTGGGCTTCGCGCGGATCGGCGGCATGGTGGTGGGCATCGTCGGCAACCAGCCGAAGGTCAGGGCGGGCGCGCTGGATATCGATGCGTCCGACAAGGGCGCCCGCTTCGTGCGGTTCTGCGACGCCTTCAACATCCCGCTGCTGACGCTCGTCGACGTGCCCGGCTTCCTGCCGGGGATCGAGCAGGAGCGCGGCGGCATCATCCGCCACGGCGCGAAGCTGCTGTTCGCGTACGCTGCCACGACCACGCCGAAGCTCACGGTCATCCTGCGCAAGGCCTATGGCGGCTCGTACCTGGCGATGTGCAGCCAGGAGATGGGGGCGGATTTCGTCTATGCGTGGCCGTCCGCCGAGATCGCGGTGATGGGCGCCGAGGGTGCGGTCAACGTGCTGCACGGCAAGGAGATCAAGGCGGCCGCCGATCCGCGCGCGCTCGCCGCCGAGCTCGCCGCGAAATACCGCGCGGAGTTCGCGTCGCCCTATCTGTCGGCCGGGCGCGGCTACATCACCGACGTGATCGAGCCGGGTGCGACGCGATGGACCATCGCGCTGGCGCTGCGCAAGCTGCGCAGCAAGCGCCAGACAAGGCCGCCGAAGAAGCACGGAAACATCCCGCTGTGAGCCGCTCGCACCGAGGCGCCCGCCATGCATAGCGGCATCGGCGGCGGATGGGTCGGCCAGTGGCTCGCCATCTTCGCGGTCATCTTCGTCATCTACGCGGGCTGGCGGATCACCGTCGCCATTCAGGCGCGCCGCGCGAGGCATGACGCCCCGGCCGCGCCCGCAAACCCGGCGCTGGCACGGTCGTCCCCGCTGGCGACGCTCGCGCCGGGCGCCGGCGACGACATCGTGGTGATCGCGGCCGCCGCCTATGCGATCGTGGGGCGGCATCGCATCGTGCACATCGAAGCGGCCGACCAGAACCAGACCTGGGCGATCGAAGGCCGCTGGCTGCACCAGACATCCCACCGTCCCCGGTAAAAGGTTTCGAGGTAGGCGCCATGAAACGAAACCTGAGAATCACCATCGACGGCCGCAGCTACGACGTGGTGGTCGAGGAGGTCGACGGCCCCGCGCCGCAAGCTGCACCGGCGCAGGCGGCTCCGGCCGCGGCACCGGCCACTGCGGCGCCGGTCGCCGCACCCGTCGCGGCGCCGGCGCCCGCTGCTCCACAAGCCGCGCCCGGCGCGGGGGCGATCGTCGCACCGCTCGGCGGCGTCGTGTTCGGTCTCGACGTGCAGGTCGGCCGCGCCGTCGCCGTGGGCGACAGGGTCGCCACGATCGAGGCCATGAAGATGAAGACCGAGGTCTTCGCCAAGATCGCGGGAACGGTGGCCAGCGTCGCCGTCAAGGTGAACGAGAGCGTCGAGACCGGCCAGTTGCTGATGACCCTGGCATGACGCGTGACTCTGGCATGACGCGCGCGCCCGGTCCCGCCGTTCGGCCCCGCAGGAGGCGCACGTGCAGAAAGACAGCGTAACCTTCGCCATCGTGCTCAGCCTGATCGATTTCTTCCTCAGCATGGTGATGATCAGCTTCATCGGCCTCGTGCTGAAGATGCTGCCGTTGCTGAACCGCTTCGGGAAATTCGACGAAGAGAAGATGCGGCGTGGTCACTGAGCCGCACGCCGCGCACCAGACGAAGGGCCCCTGACGATGTTCGACGCGGCCCTCTCGTTCCTGGGCGCCCTGGGTGCCCAGACCGGCCTCGCGCAGTTCTGGTGGGGCAACGTGGTGATGATCGCGGTCGGGATCGCGATGATCCTGCTCGCCATGATCAAGCACTACGAGCCGCTGCTGCTGGTCGGCATCGGCTTCGCCTGCATCATCACCAACGTCCCCGGCTCCGACCTCGTGCTGCCCGGCGGGTTGTTTCATTACGCCTATGAGGGCGTGCAGCTGCTGATCCTGCCGCCGCTGATCTTCTTCGGCGTCGGCGCGATGACCGATTTCGGCCCGATGATCGCCAATCCCAAGCTGGTGATCCTGGGGGCGGCGGCGCATCTGGGCATCTTCGTCGCCCTCATCGGCGCGAAGCTGATCGGCTTTACGATCTATGAAGCGGGCGCGATCGGCATCATCGGCGGCGCGGACGGGCCGATGGCGATCTTCATGTGCGTCAAGCTCGCGCCGCACCTGCTGCCGCAGATCTCGGTCGCCGCCTACTCCTACATGGCGCTGATGCCGGTCATCCAACCGCCGGTGATGAAGCTGCTGACCAATAAGCAGGAGCGGATGATCCGCATGAAGCAGATGCGTCCCGTCACCCGCGTCGAGCGCATCGGCTTTCCCATCGTGATCGGCATCATCGTCAATCTTCTGCTGCCGCCGGTGGCGCCGCTGATCACGATGCTGATGCTCGGCAACCTGTTCAAGGAAGTGCTGGTGACGGACCGTCTGGCCAAGACGGCGGCCAACGAGGTGATGAACATCGTCATCGTCGTCCTCACGCTCGCCATCGGCTCGACGATGGGGGCGGACAAGTTCCTCACGGGCACCACGGTCGAGGTCGTGCTGCTCGGCCTGCTCGCCTTCCTGGTCGGCACCGGCTCCGGCGTGATCGGCGCGAAGATCATGAACCTGTTCCTGAAGGAGAAGATCAACCCGCTGCTCGGCTCGGCGGGCATCGCCTCGGTGCCGATCGCCGCGCGCGTGGCGCACATGGTCGCGCTGCAGGACGATCCGGAGAACTTCCTGATCTACCACGCGATGGGGCCCAACCTCGCAGGCGTGTTCGGCACCGCCCTATCGGGCGGCATCATGCTGGCCTTGCTCCAGTGACGCTCGCAAAGCCGCGAGTTCTGCCCGGGGTCGGCCTGCCCTAGGATACGTCCGGGGAGACACACCGGACATGACCGACCTGAACGAGACCACACTGACCGATGCCGTGCTCGCGCGCTTCGCGGACACGCCCGATCCTCGCCTGAAGCAGATCGTCACCGCGTTCGCGCGCCACCTTCACGCCTTCGTGCGCGAGGTCGAGCCGACCTTCGACGAGTGGTCGCGCGGCATCGACTTCCTCACCCGCACCGGCCAGATGTGCAGCGACAAGCGGCAGGAGTTCATCCTGCTGTCCGACGTGCTCGGCGTGTCGATGCTGGTCGATGCGATCAACAACCGCCAGCCGGCGGGGGCGACGGAGACGACGGTGCTCGGCCCGTTCTTCGTCGAGGGCGCGCCCGAGGTGGCGAACGGCGGCGATATCTCCGGCGGCGCGTCGGGCGAGAAGCTGCACGTCAGCGGACAGGTCTCCTCGGTCGGCGGCACGCCGCTGCCCGGCGCGGTGGTCGAGGTCTGGCACTCGGATGCCGAGGGTTTCTACGACGTGCAGCGCCCCGGGCAGACGGAGCCGTCGTCGCGCGCACGGCTGCGCG
>DATEQV010000502.1:0-6852 GCA_035272265.1 Acidisphaera sp.
GTCCGTTGCGTTCGCCGTCAGGGTCGTACGCGCCATGCAGCAGATGCGTCCGGGCACGGGCGAGGTCGTACTGGTCATCGGGCGGCACGAAGCTCGTATAGCCGTCGCGCCCGTATCGCGGCGCACGCAGATGCGTGGCCACGCCCAGCTCGCGGCCGGCCATTTCCAGCGTCCCGAGATCGAGCAGGTGCACGTAGCCGGCCCAGCGGTTGCCGCCGTACATCCACGCGGGGAACGGACGCGGCGTGAAATGCGCGAAGGTGGGTCCGGTGACGCACCATACGACGTCGAGACCGAGCGCCACGACGCGCGGATCGCGATGCGCGCGGGCGAAGACCTCCATCAGGCGGCTTTGCTCGTAGGGCGTCGCCGCGTTCATCGCCAGGTTGGCGAAGCGCGCGCCGAACAGCGGGTCCAGCACAGCCGGACGCAGCAGGCGGCTGCTCGATGTGCCGAACACCGCGCTGTCGAACCGGGCGGAACGCGCGAGTGCGGGGTGCGCGTAGCGTGCGTTGGTGTCGACCGGCGCGCGGTCGAGCGGCGGCGACAGCGGCAGGTCCTCGTACGGATCGACGATGGCGGCGAACAGGAACGCCGCGAGCAGGCCGCCGAGCGCGGTGCCGATCAGCGCGTACAGAAAGCGCCGCCACTCGGCCGTCACGGTGCGGCGCCTTCCTGCATCGCGTCAGAACTGGAAATAGATGAAGACATTCGGCAGCCGTCCGCCGATCAGCAGCACGAGCCATACCCCGGCTGCACCCACGGGCACGGCGATCCAGGGGCGCGGCTCCAGGCGGGTGAAGGCGAGGTCCTGGCTCGGGATGCCGGCGAGCACCACCGCCGCCCCGCCGAGCAGCGCGATCCAGTGCTCAGGGTCGAAAGTAACGTGACCGAGGCCGTTCGCGCCGCCCATCGCCTGCCACATGCTGCCGGCCACGGTGAAGCTCGGCGAGCGGAACAGCACGAACGCGCCCATGACAAACAGCAGCGTCATCGCCCAGCCGAGAAGCCGCGGCAGGCGGATGCCGGTCTTCTCCCACACATGGTTCAGCGCCAGCGCCGAGCCGTGCATCCCGCCCCACACGACGTACGTCCAGGCCGCGCCGTGCCACAGGCCGCCGAGCAGCATGGTGAGGAAGATGTTGACGGCCTGGCGCGGCAGGCTGCAGCGGTTGCCGCCGAGCGGGATGTACAGGTAGTCGCGCAGGAAGCGCGACAGCGTCATGTGCCAGTGCCGCCAGTAGTCGCGGATCGACGTGCTGCGATACGGCGCGTTGAAGTTGAACGGCAGGCGCAGGCCGAACATCAGCGCCAGCCCGATCGCCATGTCGGAGTAGCCGGAGAAGTCGAAGTAGATCTGCATCGTGTACGCGGCATCGCCGATCCAAGCCTCGGCGGTGGACAGTTTCGCCTCGGCCGCGTGGGCGAAGATCGGGTCGGCGATCTGCGCCAGCGTGTCGGCGAGTGCGACTTTCTTGGCGATGCCGATGATGAACAGCACGCAGCCGCGCGACAGGTTCTCCCAGATCTCGGGGCGGCGGGGGTCGTTGTCGAATTGCGGGATGATCTCGTTGTGGCGGACCAGCGGCCCGGCGATCAACTGCGGGAAGAAGGTGACGAACATCCAGAAGTCGAGGAAGCCGTAGATGTGCTGGTCGCCCCGCTTGAGGTCGATCAGGTAGCTGATCTTCTGGAAGACGAAGAAGCTGATGCCGAGCGGCAGCACGAGCGCCCAGGGCGTCCACGGCGCCCCGACCAGGCCATAGATGCTGCCGCGGATGAAGTCGGCGTATTTGAACACCCCCAGCGCCAGCAGGTTGAGGACGACGCCGAGCACCGGGATCCAGCCCCGGCGGGCAATCCCGAACCACTGCGCGATCAGCCAGTTGGCGAGCGTCAGGCCGACCAGCAGCGGGACGAAGCGGACGTCCCACCAGCCGTAGAAGCCGAGCGAGGCCAGCACCACCCAGGCCTGGCGCCACGCCCGGTGGCGCGCCAGCGCGTAGTAGCCCGCCAGGACCAGCGGCAGGAATCCGAGGATGAAGGCCTGGGAATTGAACAGCACGCCGGCAGGCTTACAAAATTGTGTCGGACAAGGAAAACCCTCCCCCGCGGGGCGGGGGAGGGTTTCTTGCCGGTCTGGGCCGCGTCAGTTGCTGTTGCGGTTGCCCAGCAGCTGCAGCAGCAGCATGAACAGGTTGATGAAATTCAGGTACAGGTTGAGCGCGTCGTAGACGCTCCGCTTGGCGACGCCGTCCGGCCCGATCGCATAGGCATACTGCACGTAGTCGGCCTTGATGCGCTGGGTGTCGTAGGCGGTGAGCCCGGTGAACACGATCACGCCGATGATGCTGATGATGACCTGCAGCTGCGAGCTTTGGAACCACCAGTTCACGAGGCTGGCGATGATGATGCCGATCAGGCCCATGAACAGGAAGCTGCCCATGCGCGTGAGGTCGCTGCGGGTCGTGTAGCCCCAGATGCTCATCGCGGCGAACGTACCTGCCGTGATGAAGAAGACTTCGACAATCGAGGTCTTCTCGTAGACCAAGAAGATGCTTGTGAGGCTAGCGCCCATTGCGGCGCAGAAGCACCAAAAGAGCGTCTGTGCAGCCGTCCTCGACAGCCGGTTGACGCCGAAGCTGAGCACCAGCACAAAACCCAGCGGAGCCAGCATCGCCAGCACCGCGAGGCCGGTCGGCTGCGTGACCTGAAGGCCAGCCGCGGTGGTCACCTCGCGATAGAAAGCTTGGTGTAGCTGCGGGATGGTCGCGATGGCGTAGGCGATGATGCCGGTCAGCACCAGGCCCGAGGCCATCCAGTTGTAGACCCGCAGCATGTAGGCGCGCAGCCCGGCGTCCAGCACCGCCGTCGAGGCGACGCCCTGCGTCGTCGGGTAGGCGCGAGTGTTGGGTTCGAAGGCCATGGTTGGTCTGTATCCTTTCAGGCGCTATGCCTGTGACGTGCAGAGCATTTGTGGATCGGCCAAGACGGTTCAAGCGAAATCCGGTTAGTCCCGGTCGCGCGTCCCGGGCTCGACCGCCGGGTTGGGCCGCGGCGGCGACCGCCGCCGGCAGGCAGGCAGGCAGGCAGGCAGGCAGGCAGGGCCGCAGGATACATACCTTCGGCCGTCGCGCCAGAGGCTCGAAGCCGCCGGCGCACCCGGCCGTGGGCATTTGACCGGCAGAGGCAGGCCGGGCAGCGTTTCGTCGTACGATGTTCATGATCGCGCTGCCGCCCGGACTCGGGCGGATGCATGCAGGATGGCCGGCCGGGGGGACGTGGCCGGGATGATCAGGTTTTTCGTGGCGCTCGACCTGCCGTGGACCTTGCGCGAGCGGCTGACCTCGCTGGCCGGCGGCCTGCCGGGCGCGCGCTGGGTGCCGGCTGAGAACCACCACCTGACGCTGCGCTTCATCGGCGAGTTGCCGTGCTGGCGCGCCGAGGAGGTGGACCATGCCCTCGCCTCCCTGCGGGCGCGCGGGTTCGCGCTGACGCTCGCCGGGTTGGGGGTGTTCGAAAAGGCGGGCCGATCGAGCGCGCTGTGGGTGGGGGTGGAGCGCAACCCGGGCCTCGACCACCTGCGCGGCAAGATCGAGACCGCCTTGCAGCGGGCCGGGCTGGAGCCGGAGCGCCGCCGCTTCAACCCGCATGTGACGCTCGCGCGGGTGGACGGCGTGCCGCATGAACGGCTGGTGACCTACCTCCAGGCGCACAACCTGTTCCGGGCCGAGCCGCTGCCGGTCGAGCATTTCACGCTGTTCAGCTCGCGCCTGGGCAAGGAGGCGTCGGTATATACGGCCGAGGCGGAGTACGAGCTGGCGTGAGGGTGGCGGGGATGCGGTCGCGGCCTGGGATCGTGGTGCTGACGGGGGCGGGGATCAGCCGCGAGAGCGGGCTGGCGACCTTCCGCGACGAGGACGGGGTCTGGCGGCGGGTGCGGCTGGAGGACGTGGCGACGCCGTATGCGTATGCGCGCGATCCCGACACGGTGCTGGCGTTCTACGACGCGCGGCGGCGCGGCCTGCTCGATCCGGCGGTGCAGCCGAACGCGGCGCACCAGGCGCTGGCGCGGCTGGAGCAGGCATGGTCGGGCGACTTCCTGCTGGTGACGCAGAACGTCGACGACCTGCACGAGCGCGCGGGCAGCCGGCGGCTGCTGCACATGCACGGCGAGCTGCTGCGGGCGTGGTGCCTGGCCTGCGATTCGACGCATGGCGGCTGGCGCGAGGACATTGCGCGGCACACGTCCTGCCCGACCTGCGGCACCACCGGGCGGATGCGTCCGCACATCGTGTGGTTCGGCGAGATGCCATTGCACATGGAGACGATCGAGGACGCGCTGGACCGCTGCGGCCTGTTCATCAGCATCGGCACGTCCGGCAACGTCTATCCGGCGGCGGGCTTCGTCGAGCAGGTGCGCGGCCGGGCGGAGACGGTGGAGCTGAACCTGGAGCCGAGCGAGGGCGCGGCGCTGTTCGACCGTGCCGTCCACGGCCCGGCGACCGAGGTGGTGCCCGCCTTCGTCGACGACCTGCTGGCGCGCTGGTGCTAGGCTGACCGCGATGCCCGACGGTCTGTATGACCGCGACATCCTGATCTGGTCCGAGCAGCAGGCCGACCTGCTGCACCGGCTGGCGGCCGGCGACGATCGCGTGGTCGGCCTCATCGATTGGGAAAACGTCATCCACGAGATCGAGTGCGTCGGCCGGCGGGAACTCAACGAGTTCTATTCGTCGCTGCTGACCGCGCTCGTCCTGATTTTGTCCGGGACACGCCGAATGCGCAGCGACTGGTGGGACAAAGTGTGCGCCGCTCTGTGCGATGCGGAGGACAGGCAGTCTCCCTCCATCCGAGAGCGTACCGACCTCGAAGACATCTACAGAGGCGCACGCCAGGTTGTTGCAGCGGGCGATCCGGATTACGCGCGTTCTCTACCGGAGGCCTGCCCGTTCACTTTGGACGAGCTGCTGGCCGATCCGTTCGATGTACTTGCCTTAGTGACCAAAGTTGACGAAGCCGCAGCCGCCCGAAACGCTTGAGGACGTCGCCGCGGCCGCCCGCGCCTGCACGGTCTGTGCGGCGGAGCTGCCGCTCGGGCCGCGGCCGGTGCTGCGTGTCTCCGCGACCGCCCGCATCCTGATCGCCAGCCAGGCGCCGGGCACCAAGGTGCACGCGTCGGGCACGCCGTGGACCGACGCGTCGGGCGTACGTCTCCGCGCGTGGCTCGGCATGACCGAGGCCGAGTTCTACGACGTCTCCCGTATTGCCATCCTGCCGATGGGGCTGTGCTATCCCGGCCGCCTGCCGAACGGCGGCGACGCGCCGCCGCGCGCCGAATGCCGCACGCTCTGGCACCCGCGCCTGTTGCCGCTGATGCCGGCGCTGCGACTGACGCTGCTCATCGGGTCGTACTCGCAGGCCTACTACCTCGGCCCGGGCGACATGACGACGCGGGTGCGCGCCTTCCGCGACCACCTGCCGCGCCACTTCCCGCTGCCGCATCCGTCCTGGCGCACCGTGGGCTGGGAACAGCGCAACCCCTGGTTCGCGACCGAGGTACTGCCGGCGCTGCGGCAGGAAGTCGCCGCGGCCCTCGCCGGCTTCAGTCCAGCTCCGCCTCCAACGCCTCGATCTCGGCGTCGCTGAAGCCGAAATGGTGCGCGATCTCGTGCACCAGCACGTTGCGCACCAGCTTGTAGAGATCGACGTTGGTTTCGATCCATTCGAGCAGGATCGGCTCGCGGTACAGATGGATCATGTCCGGCTGGCGGGCGATGTCGCTGTGGCTCCGGTGGATCAGCGGCACGCCGCGATACAGGCCGGTCAGCTCCCAGGCGTTCTCGATCCCCATCTCGTCGAGCGTCTCGTCGTCCGCGATGTCGTCGACGACGATCCCCACCCCCTTGACGTGGCGCGACAGGCGGGCGGGCATGGCGGCGAGCGCGCGCTCGGCCATGTCGGCGAGGTCGTCGGCGCTGGGCGGCAAGGCGAACGGGGGGCGGCGCATCGGCGCACCATAGCGCGGATCGGCGCCCCCGCGTATCACAACCGCATGGACATGCAGATCGGCGCCCCGAGCTTTCCACAGCGCGCCGCCGCGATCCGCCGGGCAGTGGCCCGGCTGTGCCTGGCGCTGGAATGGGCGCCGCTGCACGAGGTGCCGCTGCCGAACGGCAGGCGGGCCGACATCCTGGCCCTGCGGCCGGACGGCGCCTTCGCCTGCATCGAGATCAAGTCGGGCCTGCGGGACTTCCTGACCGACGCGAAGTGGCCGGGCTACTGCGACTTCTGCGACGCGCTGTTCTTCGCCGTCGACTGCGACTTCCCGCGCGACGTGCTGCCCGACGGCGTGGGCGTGATCGTGGCGGACGAAACCGGCGCGGACATCCTGACCGACGCGCCCGCGCACCGGCTCGCGCCCGCCCGTCGCCGCGCGCTGACGCAGCGCTTCGCAGCCCTGGCGGCCGGGCGGCTCGCATGCATGGAGGACCCGGGCGCGGTCGGCTTCATCCGCGCGGCATTGCGGGCCGAATGATACCGGCCGGCGCAAGTGATGACTCGTGGTCAGAGGCAGCGTCATCCCGGGCGAAGGCCCGGGATCCACGCCTTTCTTCTTCGACGTGAGCGTCAAGAAGGCGTGGATGCCGGGCCTTCGCCCGGCATGACGACGGGTCAGTACTTTCCGCCGTTGGTATGGGTCAGCGCGCGCCCGCTTCTGCCACGCGCCGCGCCAGCATCGTGCGCGCCAGCTCCCGCCCCGGTTTCTCGATCAGCGCGTAGCTCGCCCCGGCACGGCCCAGCGAAGCGCCGCACAGCACGATCATCGTCAGCCCGGCGGCATGCGGCAGG
>DATEQV010000503.1:0-8987 GCA_035272265.1 Acidisphaera sp.
CAAAGAATCCGATATCCCGATCCTTGGGAATCCTTCATCGTGCGGTTGCAACATGTTCCAACACAAACTGTGGCATTCTGGACTCACCTTGCCCAGACCATACCCGCGCAAACGCGACTCAATCGCATTGAGAACTGCTGAAGAAACTGGCAGCCAGTTGTCCGTTCGTGTTGTAGACGTCGACGTTGCCGCCGCCACCGCCGCCACCTGCCATTTTTATGGTTCCTCCCGATGATCGGGCCCGGGTTGCGTCCCGCGCCCCGTCCGGCGGCCATAGACCCGTGCGATGGAAACGTCCAGCGTCGCACCGTTACGGCGCGTGGCGCGGCGCGCATGGACTACCCGAAGTTGCGCGGCCCGCGTCAGACCGCGGCTGGTAGCTAGCCGAACCCGATGAACCCCGGCATCTCCGTGATCGCGGGGGCCTTCATCAGCGCCGCCACATCGGGCACAGGCCTATCGCATGGCGCAGGAAGCGGCCGACGCGATCGCGGAGCTGTCGGAGATGAATTCCACCTCCGGCCAGCACGACCTGCTGGCCAAGTTCTATCTCGATTCCGGCCAGAACATCGGCCGCTTCGTCACCGACCGCGTGCAGTCGCTGCCCGGCGCGAAGGACACCTACACGCTGATCACGTTCAACGCCTTCACGCCGCGGCGGGGGTAACGACGTCCGACACGCGACAGCTTCGACCGGCGCTAAGCCATCTCGCGCAACTTCGCGCGCGCAGCCTCTGCGAGGAACCGCGAGCGATTGGCGCTTCGGCGGTCGATCTCTTCGAGCAGGTCCTCGGGCAACGTCACGTTGATCCGCACGGCCCTGGCCGGCTCCGTCCGAACCTGCACAAGAAACGCAACCGCGTCGCGATTCTCGGCCGCTTCCATGACCGCGTCGAGGGGCGAGGGGCGAGGGATCGGATCGCCATCCTCGACCATGCCCTCGATATGCAGCGCGAGCGCCTCGTCCGCGTTCCGGCGCGCTTCCTCCAGCGTCTTCCCGGCTGTGACGCAGCCCGGGAAGTTGGGGAAGTCCACGCCGAAGTCGCTCGATCCTTCCTTGCGAATGAGCGCGATGTAGCCCGTCATCACCTTACCTCAACTTCACGCCAGACTGCCGCTCGACACTGCGCAGCGTGCCGATTGGCAGCTCACGCTTCGGATGCGGCACCGTCACGCGTCCGGCGCGAACCGGATGCTTGAACTGCCAGTGACTGCCCTTCGTCGCGACGTGCACCCAGCCGGCTGCCTCCAGCGCGCGGATCACCGCCCGGCTATCCATGTGTATATCTATACACACTTATCCGCCGAACTTGAAGCCTGTTGCAGGCGCCGCCTCAGCCGAACCCGATGAACCCCGGCATGTCCGCGATCGGCGCGGCCTTCACCAGCGCCGCGATGTCCGGCACCGGCCGCGCGGCGCGCGCATCGCCGGCGAGCAGGCGCTCCATCGCCGCCGCCACCGCCAGCACATACGCGTCGCCGCCGCGCGGGCCGACGATCTGCAAGCCAAACGGCAGCCCCGCCTCGTCGCGCCCCACCGGCAGGCACATCGCCGGATGGCCGGCCAAGGTCGCCGCGTACGCCAGCGACAGCCAGTGGAAATACGTGCGCGTCGGCTGGCCGTCGATCTCGGCCGGATACAGTTCGCGCCAGTCGCGCGGGCTGATCGTGATCCCGGGCGTAATCAGCACGTCGAAGCCGGCGAAGGACGCCTGCCAGCGGCGGTACATCGCCGTCTGCAGGCTCTGCGCGCGTGCGACGTCGGCCGCCGTGTAGCGCAGCCCCTCCTCGACGTTCGCGTGCACGTTCGGTCCGCAGTCCTGCGGGCGTGTCCGCACTTTCTCCAGATGGTTGCCGAGCACGCCCACCGCGCGCAGCACTTCGAATGCCTCGTCGGCACCTGTGCAATCAGGGGCCGCGTCCTCGGCGCTCGCGAACGCGCGGCGAAACAGCGCGCATTTGGCCGCGAACACCCGCGCAATGTGCCGCTCCGTCGGCGCGAAGCCGAGGTCGGGCGAGAACGCGGCGCGCACCGACGTCAGATCCACCGCCCCGGGTTGCGCGAAGTCCTCCGCCCGGCGAACCGCTCTCCCGTAGATCGTCGTCGCCAGCGGGTCGCGCGCGTCGTCCGACACGATCGCCGCCAGCAGCAGGCACAGGTCGGGCACCGTGCGCGCCATCGGCCCAAGCACCGACAACGGGCTCCATCCGTGGCCGCGCAGCTCGTTCGGCACCAGGCCCGGCGTCGGACGAAAGCCCACCACGCCGCAGAACGCCGCCGGGTTGCGCAAGCTGCCGCCCGTGTCGGATCCGGTTGCAAGCGGAACCATACCGGTCGCCAGCGCCACCGCCGAGCCGCCCGACGATCCGGCCGCAGACCGCGACGGATCGAACGGATTGCCGGTCGCGCCATAGACGCTGTTGCGCGTGTTCGCGCCCAGGCCGAACTCCGGCACGTTGGTCTTGCCGAGCACGATGCCGCCGGCCGCGCGCACCCGCGCCACCACGCCGGCATCTTCCTGCGGCACGAAGTCGCGGAAGATCGGGCTGCCGTAGGTCGTGCGCAGGCCCGCCGTCTCCTCCAGGTCCTTGATGCCGACCGGCAGCCCGTGCAGCAGCGGCAGCGCCGCGCCGCGCGCGACCATCGCGTCCGCCGCGTCCGCCTCCGCCAGCGCCGCCTCGAAGCTGCGCGCCACCATCGCGTTCACCGCATGGTCCACCGCCTCGATGCGGCGGATGCAGCTCTGCGTGAGCTCACGGGACGACAGCTTGCGTGCCCCGATCAAGCGTCGCGCGAGCGCCGCGTCCAGATCGCAGGCGTCCATCTCCGCCTCCCCTCAGAACCCCAGCGCCAACCCGTCCTTGCGCGGGTCCGATCCGCCGACCAGCACGCCGCGCGCCCGATCGATCCACACCGCCTGGCCGCCGCCATGCGGCTTCTCCACCCGCACCACGTCGTGCCCGAGCTGCCGCAGCGACTCGACGACCGGCATCGGCACGCCGCTTTCGATCTCCAGCTTGCCCTTGGTCGTCATCACGCGCGGCAGATCCAGCGCCTGCTGCACGTCCAGGCCGAAGTCGATCATGTTGGTCAGCAGCAGCGTCTGCCCCATCGGCTGGAAATGCCCGCCCATCACGCCGAACGGCATCACCGCGTGGCCATCCTTCATCAGCATGCCCGGCAGGATCGTGTGCATCGGTCTCTTCCGCGGCGCGATGCAGTTCGGATGGCCGCGCTCGACGCGGAACCCGTAGCCGCGGTTGTGCAGCATCACGCCGCTCTTCTGCGCCAGGATACCGGTGCCGAAATCGCTGTACAGCGAGTTGATGAAGCTGCACGCGGTGCCGTCGCGGTCGACGATCGCGACGTACACCGTGTCGCGATGCGCCGGGAGCACCGCTTCGCCTGCGCGCGGCAGATCGCGCAGCGCCGCGCGATCCGAAATCAGCCGCCGCAGCCCGTCCAGATACGTCGGATCGAGCAGCTTCTGGACCGGCACGTCCACCTGCGCCGGGTCGGCGATGAAGGCGTCGCGGTCGCGGTAGATCAGCCGCGCCGCCTCCGCGTGCCGGTGCAGGCGCAGCGCCGACAGCGGCCCGCCGGACGGCTTCTCGAACCCCTCCAGGATGCCGAGCAGCATCAGCACCATCAGCCCCGATCCGTTCGGCGGGCACTCGAACACCTCGTAGCCGCGCCAGCGCGCGCTGACCGGGGTGACGAACGCGGCACCGCTCGCACCCTCGGCGAAATCGGCCTCGGTCTGCAGGCCGCCCCGCGCCCGCAACGTCGCCACGATGTCGGCGGCGACCGGCCCCTCGTAGAACGCCGTCGCTCCATGCCGAGCGATCGCGCGCAGCGTCGCCGCCAGCGCCGGCTGACGGAACACGTCGCCCGGCGCCGGTGGCCGCCCGCCGGGCAGGAACGCGTCGGCACCCCCCGCGCGCAGCTTGTCGACGTTGCGCGCCCAGTCCCACGCGACGCGATCCGCCACCGGCCAGCCCTCCTCGGCCAGCCGGATCGCCGGTTGCAGCAGCGCGCCCAGGTCGCGGCTTCCATGCGCCGCCAGCAGCGTCTGCCACGCCGACACCGCCCCGGGCACGGTCATGCATTGCACCGACGTCGGCTCCAGCGCGGCGATGCCGTGCGCCTCATACCAGTCGATGGTCGCCGCCGCCGCCGCGCGGCCGGAGCCGTTCAGCGCCACCACCCGTCCCTCGCCGGCCGGCGCATACAGGCAGAAGCAGTCGCCGCCGATGCCGGTGTTGTGCGGCTCCACGACGCCAAGCACCGCCGCCGCCGCCACCGCCGCGTCCACCGCATTGCCGCCGGCCCGCATGACGTCCAGCGCCGTCAGCGTGGCGACCGGCACGGAGGTCGCCGCCATCGCCGAGGTCGCGTAGACCGGGCTGCGCCCCGGCAGGTGGAAGTCGCGCATCCGCCTCATCCCTCAAGTATGGAGATATCCTTATGTCCGAGATCACCTACGACGATTTCGAGCGGGTGGACATCCGGGTCGGCACCATCGTGGAGGCAACCCAGTTCCCCGAGGCGCGCAAGCCCGCCTTCAGGCTGGTCATCGACTTCGGCCCGCAGATCGGCCGCAAGCGCTCCTCGGCCCAGCTGACGGTCCACTACGCGCCCGACCAGCTGATCGGCCGGCAGGTCTGCGCGGTGGTGAACTTCCCGCCGCGCCAGATCGGCCCTTTCATGAGCGAGGTGCTGACCCTCGGCATGCCGGATGCAAACGGCGCGGTCGTGCTGATCCGCCCCGACCACAAGGTGCCCAACGGCGGCAGACTGTTCTGAACGGGATCATCCGATGGCCGCCCACTACTACACCGTCACCTGGGACCAGCTTCACCGCGACGCCAAGGCGCTGGCGTGGCGGCTGATGGAGAAGGGCCCGTTCGCCGGCATCGTCGCCATCACCCGCGGCGGCCTGATCCCCGCGGCGATCGTCGCCCGCGAGCTCGACATCCGCGTCATCGAGAGCGTCTCCGTGCTCACCTACGACGAGGAAGCCAAAGGCGAGACGGCCGTCGTCAAGCCGCCGACCGCGGCGGGCGACGGCGCGGGGTGGCTGATCGTCGACGACTTGGTGGACACCGGGACGACGCTGCGCGTGGTGCGCGGCCTGCTGCCCCGCGCGCACGCCGCCTGCGTCTACGCCAAGCCCGCCGGCCGCCCGATGGCCGACACGTTCATCACCGAGGTGTCGCAGAGCACCTGGATCCTGTTCCCCTGGGACACCGAGCCGCAGTTCATCGCGCCGCTGGCCAAGCAGGCGCCGCGCTGACGCGCGTGCCTGCCGCGCGCCCCTCGGCCGGACGCGTCAGTGGTTGTTCCTGGACTCGCCGCGCGTCTCGATGATGTTCAGGTACAGCGTCGCCGGCTCCAGGCACGCGCCGACGCCCTGCTGGCCGACCATGCTGCGGTAGATCTCCTCCCACGGCGTCATGTTCAGCAGAAGCGGCGGGCGCCAGTCGGCGCGGCGGGCCTCCAGCTCGCCTTCGGGCAGCAGCACGTCGACCCGGCGCGTGTTGAGGTCGAGGCGGATGCGGTCGCCGGTGCGCAGCAGCGCCAGCCCGCCGCCGACCGCGGCCTCGGGCGAGACGTTCAGGATCGACGGACTGCCGGACGTGCCCGACTGGCGGCCGTCGCCCATCGTCGGCAGCGCGTCGATGCCGCGCTTCAGCAACGCCGCCGGCGGCTGCATGTTCACCACCTCCGCGCCGCCCGGATAGCCCACGGGGCCGCAGTTGCGGATGATCAGGATCGACTGGTCCTCGACGCCGAGGTCGGGATCCTCGATGCGGTGGTGGTAGTCCTCGGGGCCTTCGAAGACGATTGCCTTGCCCTCGAAGACGTTCGGCGCCTCGGGGCGCGAGAGAAAGCGCTGGCGGAACGCCTCGTCGATGACGCTGATCTTCATCACCGCCGAGTCGAAGATGTTTCCGGTCAGCACGACATAGCCGGCGTGCGGCTTGAGCGGCTGGTTGTAGGCGCGGATCACCTCGCGGTCGGGCTCGGGCACGTCGCGCAGGTTCTCCGCGTACGTCTTCCCGGTGACCGTCATCGCGTCGCCGTGCAGCTTGCCGGCGTTCAGCAGCTCGCGCATCACCGCCGGCACGCCACCCGCGTGGTGGAACCGCTCGCCGAGGAAGCGGCCCGCAGGCTGCATGTCGCACAGCAGCGGAATCTCCGGGCCGAGGCGCTGCCAGTCCTCGAGCGTGTGGTCGACGCCCATGTGCCGCGCGATCGCGATCATATGGATCGGACAGTTCGACGACGCGCCCAGCGCCGCGGCGGCCACGACCGCGTTCTCGAACGCCTGCTTGGTCATGATGTCGGACGGACGCAGGTTCTCGTGCACCATCGCGACGATGCGCCGGCCCGTCTCGTACGCCATCTGGCCGCGTTCCCGGTACGGCGCGGGGATGGCGGAGCAGCCGGGCAACGACATGCCCAGCGCCTCCATCATGCCGTTCATCGAGCTCGCCGTGCCCATCGTGTTGCAGTGGCCGACCGAGGGCGCCGAGGACGCGACCATGTCCATGAATTCGTCGTAGCCGATCTTGCCTTCGGCGTGCAGCTTGCGCCCTTCCCACACGATCGTGCCGGAGCCGGACAGGCGCCCGCGCCACCAGCCGTCCAGCATCGGCCCGCCCGACAGGCCGATCGCCGGGATGTTCACCGTCGCCGCCGCCATCAGGCAGGCGGGCGTGGTCTTGTCGCAGCCGGTGGTGAGCACGACGCCGTCGATCGGATAGCCGTGCAGCACCTCGACCAGGCCGAGATAGGCGAGGTTGCGATCCAGCGCCGCGGTCGGGCGCTTGCCGGTTTCCTGGATCGGGTGGACAGGGAATTCCATCGGGATGCCGCCCGCATCGCGGATGCCGTCGCGCACGCGCGTGGCGAGGTCGAGGTGATGGCGGTTGCAGGGCGACAGGTCGGAGCCGGTCTGCGCGATGCCGATGATCGGCTTGCCGCCTTGCAGCTCCTCGCGCGTGAGGCCGTAGTTGAGGTAGCGCTCGATATACAGCGCGGTCATGCTGGGGTTGGTCGGGTCGTCGAACCAGCGACGGCTGCGCAGTTTGCGATCTTGCGGCATGGTCTGGCCCTCCCCTGGCGCGAGGCCGATCATGACTCCGCCCGGCGATCTTTGCGAGCCGCCCTAGATTCCCGTCATCGCGAGCGAAGCGTGGCGATCCAGGGCCGCGTGACAAACGCCTGCCGCGCGGCCCTGGATCGCCACGGCGCTGCGCGCCTCGCGATGACGGGGCGGTTGACACACCTCGCGGAATGCTAACGCGCCTCGCAATGACGAAGCGCTTACCTCCGCAACGACGCGCCGGTCATCTCCGGCGGCTGCTTCAGCCCCATCAGGTCCAGCAGCGTCGGCGCAACATCCGCAAGCCGGCCGTTGTGCAGCGGCCCGGGGCCGCCGCCGACCATGATCACCGGCACCGGGTTCGTGGTGTGCGCGGTGTGCGGCCCGCCCGTCTCCGGGTCGCGCATCAGCTCGCAATTGCCGTGGTCGGCGATGATGAGCAACGCGCCGCCCTGCCGCGCGATCGCCTGCTCGATACGGCCGAGCTCGAAGTCGACCGTCTCCACCGCCTTGATCGCCGCCGCCAGGATGCCGGTGTGGCCGACCATGTCGGGGTTGGCGAAATTCAGCACGATCAGGTCGTAGCGGCCGGAGTCGATCGCCTCGACCGCCTTGTCGGCCAGCGGTTGCGCCGACATCTCCGGCTGCAGGTCGTAGGTCGCCACCTTCGGCGACGGCACCATGATGCGGTCCTCGCCCGGATACGGCGTCTCCTCCCCGCCGTTCATGAAGTAGGTGACGTGCGGGTACTTCTCGGTCTCGGCCATGCGCAGCTGGTGCAGCCCGGCCTTGGAGACCAGCTCGCCGAGCAGGTTGTGCAGCTGCTCGGGCGGAAACAGCGTGCCGAGCATGGTGTCGAGCCGCTCGCTGTAGCTCGTCATGCCGACGGCGGCGGCGAAGTGCAGCACGCGCTTGCGCGGGAAGCCGTCGAACGCGGGATCGAGGAACGCGCCGAGGATCTGGCGCACGCGGTCGGCGCGGAAGTTGAAGCACAGGATCGCGTCGCCGTCCTTCATGCCGGACCAGTCGCCGACGCAGGCAGGCAGGATGAACTCGTCGGTGACGTCGGCCGCATAGCCGGCCTCGACCACGGCCACGGCGTCGGGAAACCGCGGCCCCTCGCCCTCGGCCATCACCGAGTAGGCCTTCTGCACGCGCTCCCAGCGCTTGTCGCGGTCCATCGCGTAGTAGCGGCCGGACACCATGGCGATCGTCGCACCCTGCGGCAGGGCGGCCTCCAAGTGGCGCACGTCGTCCGCACCCGAGCGCGGCGGCGTGTCGCGCCCGTCGGTGAAGACGTGGACCGCGACCTTCACGCCGGCATCGGCCAGCACGCGGGCGAGCGCCACGGCATGGTCCTGGTGCGAATGAACCCCGCCGGGCGAGACGAGGCCCATCATGTTGCAGGTGCCCCCCGACGTCTTGAGCGCATCGATCAGCGCCAGCAGCGCGGGGCTGCGCGCGATGCTGCCGTCGGCGCAGGCGCGGCCGATGCGCACCAGTTCCTGCAGCACCACGCGGCCGGCGCCGATATTGAGGTGCCCGACCTCGGAATTGCCCATCTGCCCGTCCGGCAGGCCGACATCGCCGCCGGAGGTGCGCAACAGGGCGTGCGGGCAGCCGGACCACAGCCGGTCGAAGGTGGGCGTGCGGCCCTGGCGGACGGCATTGTCCGCCGCCTCCTCGCGCCAGCCCCAGCCATCGAGGATGACGAGCATCACGGGTTTCGGAACGCTGGCCATGGTTTGGTCCTCCTGACCGGCTTCCTGTCATGCACTGGCCGTGATGGCCAGCAAGATCGCCTGCGGTAGGGTCCCCGCGTTTCAGCCAGGAGCACGACGATGACCACCACCCTGCAGACCCCGCCCGAGGAGG
>DATEQV010000504.1:0-3087 GCA_035272265.1 Acidisphaera sp.
CCGGCAACGGCGGCAGGTCGGTCTCCGGCGGCAGCGGCTCGGCGCTGGTCATCTGCTGGGTCGGCATGAGCGGCGTGCTGTCGGCCGCGCCGTTCGCCGCGCCAGTGGCTGCACGGGTCGCCGCGCCACCCGACGTCCCGCCGGCCGCGGGTCCGGCAGGCGCCGCTGGCGTGGCCGCCGGCCCGGCCGGAGCCGCCGCCTCTGCCGCGGCTCGCGCCGGCCGCGTACCCGGAGCGGGCGGCCCGGCCGGCTCCGGCCTGGCAGGCGGCGCCTCGGCCGCGACCAGCGAGGCCGTGGCAGCCGGCGTCGCGGACTGGGCCGACCCCGGTGCGGCCCCCGGCGCGCCCCCTGGGGCGCCGCCCCCCGGGGCCCCTGGAGCGGCCCCTGGAGCGGCCCCTGGAGCGGCGCCCGGCGCCGCAGGCGGCCGGGCGGTGCCGGCGCCGAACAGGTGCGGCGAGGCCTGCGGATTGGACGGATCCGGGATCGGCTGCTGCGACGCCACATACTGCGCGTTCGTTCGGTCAGCGATCAGCGCGCTGGCGATCTGCGCGCGCAGCTTCGGATCGGTTGCAACCGGTTTGTCGGGCACCGACGCGAGATTCGGGTAGGGCTGCGTCGCACCCGGCGGCGGCGGCCGTGGCTGTTCGATCGCGCCGCCCTCAAGGTGATGCACCCAGGCGACCGGATTGACGCTGTCGGGCACCGACGAGCATGCCGCCAGCGACATGCACCAACCCGCCGCCAGCGCCGCGCGCGCCGCCCAGGCGTGCCCAGCATGGCGCCCCACATGGCGCCCGGCGTGGCGCGCGCCTTGCGCCTTACCTGCCCGTATCATACGTCCCGCGGTAGTCCTGCTCATGTGCGGAGCAATAGCCGGAGGCGGGACCGAGGGAAAGGACACGTCCTATGTCGCAGAGCGAAGGCAGCAACGACGCGGGACCGTTCCGCCTGCCTGACCCGGCCATGCTCGGCCGCTCGATGTCCGACATCGCCGAACGCTCGCAGCGGCTGGTCACCGATTGGCTCAAGCGGCAGTCCGATCTGAGCACCGCCTCGCCCGACCCGTACAACGTCGGCAGCGCGTTCATCGAGATGACGGCGCGCATCATGGCCAATCCGGCCAAGCTGGTCTCCGCGCAGATCGGCTTCTGGCAGGACTACATGACGCTCTGGCAGAACACCGCGCGGCGGATGATGGGGCTCGAGGTCGAGCCGGTGATCGAAGCCTCCGGCGACAAGCGGTTCCGCAACGACGCCTGGAAAGAGAACGAGATCTTCGACTTCATCAAGCAGAGCTATCTGCTGTCCGCCCGCTACATGCAGAAGGTGGTCAAGGAGGTCGAAGGCCTCGATCCCAAGACGGCGCAGAAGGTCGACTTCTACGCCCGCCAGTTCATCGACGCGATGAGCCCGACCAACTTCCTGCTCACCAACCCCGAAGTGCTGCGCAAGACCGCCGAGACCGGCGGCGAGAACCTGCTGCGCGGGCTGAGCAACCTGCTGTCCGACCTCGAGCGCGGCAAGGGCAAACTGTCGCCCAAGATGGTCGACAGCACGGCCTTCGAGCTCGGCGTCAACATCGGCATCTCGCCCGGCAAGGTCGTCTTCCAGGACGAGCTGATGCAGCTCATCCAGTACGAGCCGATGACCGAGACGGTGCTCAAGCGCCCGCTGCTGATCATCCCGCCGTGGATCAACAAGTTCTACATCCTCGACATGCGCCCCAACAACAGCTTCGTCCGCTACGCGGTCAGCCAGGGGCACACGGTGTTCGTGATCTCCTGGGTCAACCCGGACGAGCGGCTCGCCGAGAAGAACTTCGAGGACTACATGAAGGAGGGCCTGTTCGGCGCCCTCGACGCGATCGAGCGCGCCACCGGCGAACGCGAGGTCAACGTGATCGGCTACTGCCTCGGCGGCACGCTGCTGGCCTCCACGCTGGCCTACATGGCGGTCAAGGGCGACGACCGCATCAAGACCGCGACCTATTTCGTCACCATGATGGACTTCGAGCAGGCCGGCGAGCTCAGCGTCTTCATCGACGAGGAGCAGATCCGCGCGCTCGAGGACAAGATGAACAAGGTCGGCTATCTCGACGCCGCCGAGATGGCGACGACGTTCAACCTGCTGCGCGCCAACGACCTGATCTGGTCGTTCGTTGTCAACAACTACCTGATGGGCAACGAGCCGTTCCCGTTCGACCTGCTGTACTGGAACGCGGACTCCACGCGGATGCCCGCGAAGATGCACAGCTACTACCTGCGCAACATGTACCAGCGGAACCTGCTGCGCGAGCAGGGCGGCATCACGCTCGACGGCGTGCCGATCGACCTCGGCAAGGTGCAGGTGCCGTCGTATTTCCTCTCCACGCGCGAGGACCACATCGCGCCGTGGCAATCGACCTATCGCGGCACGCAGCTGCTCGGCGGCTCGAAGCGGTTCGTGCTGGCCGCCTCGGGCCACATCGCCGGCGTGGTCAATCCGCCCGGCGGCAAATACGGCCACTGGATCAACACCGACCTGCCGCCCGACGCCGAGGACTGGTTCAAGGGCGGCACCGAAATGGCCGGCTCCTGGTGGCCGGACTGGCAGCACTGGGTGACGTCGTTCGACAACACGCAGGTGCCCGCGCGCCACCCCGGCGACCGCGAACTGACGCCGATCGAGGACGCGCCCGGCGGCTACGTGCGGGTTAAGGCGGTCGTCTGACGAACCCACCTGGCGGAGTGATCGAAATCCTCGATTGCCGCTGACAGGCGTGAAGTTAGGTGCGTTCGCCGCGCGAGCTATGGTAGCTTCATCCTGTGATTCGCATGCAATAGGGCTCTGATGGCCACAAGTGGTGCTCCAACGGTCTATCTTGCGGGACCAACCGTGTTTGAGCCCGACCCGGACACCGCGTTCATCGAAATGAAGGCGATTTGCGCGATTCACGGACTGCAGGGCGCCTGAATTCCGCGCCAAAATAATCCGAGTTCCCCGTTGGCCCTGAAGAATCAGGGAGATAGGCTCCGTTTGCGAATCCAAAACCATCACCAACGGGGTGTGGGATGCTGGCACAGGGTGTTCTGGGTTTCCAGTATGAAG
>DATEQV010000505.1:0-2916 GCA_035272265.1 Acidisphaera sp.
AGGCCGCGATCACCGCGCGCGTGCCCGGGCGCACGCCGTAGCGATTGGCATACGTGCGGGCGGCGTCGGCCAGCATGATCCCGGGCCGGTCGTTGTCCGGAAAGACGAGCGGGCGCTCGATGCTGCCGGCGGCGATCACGATCTGCTTCGCACGCACCTGCCACAGGCGCTCGCGCGGCAACGAACCGTCCGGCACGGCGAGGTGGTCCGTCACCCGCTCGACCAGCCCGGCCATGTTCTGCGCGTAGACGCCGAACGCGGTCGTGCGCGCGAGCAACGCGGTGCGAGGCGCGGCGGAGAGCAACGCGAGCGTCTCGCGCAGCCACGCCTCGGCGTTGCTGCCGCCGATGCGGGCGCGGCGCTCGGCGAGGAGCGTGCCGCCGAACTCCGCCTGCTCATCGCAAACGATCACACGCGCCCCGCATTCGACGGCGGCGCGAGCGGCGGCAAGGCCGGCCGGGCCGGCGCCGATGACGAGGACGTCGCAATGCGCGTACTGGTTGGCGTAGCGGTCCGGATCCGGCGCGTCAGGCGGACGTCCAAGACCCGCGGCGCGCCGAATCAGCGGCTCGTACACCGTCGCCCAGGCGCGCGGCGGCCAGAGGAAGGTCTTGTAGTAGAAGCCCGCCGGGAGCACCGGCGCGAGAAGACCGGTGACGGCGCCGGCGTCGAACGAAAGCGACGGCCATCGGTTCTGACTCGCCGCGACGAGCCCGTCATGCAGTTCGACCTGCGTCGCGCGCAGGTTCGGCGTGCGTCGGCCGGTCCCGCGGTCGATTTCGACAAGTGCGTTCGGCTCCTCCGCACCAGCCGCGAGGATGCCGCGCGGCCGATGATACTTGTACGACCGGGCCACGAGGTGCACGCCGTTCGCAAGCAGCGCCGAGGCAAGCGTGTCGCCCGCGTACCCGGTGAGCGCGCGACCGTCGAAGCTGAAAGCCAGCGGGCGAGCGCGATCGATCCGGCCGCCGGACGCGGTGCGAAAAGTCTGGGTCATGCGCCGGTGTCCAGTGCAGACGACGCGGCAGCCACGAAGCGATCCGTGACGGTGTCGCGGCACACCTTGAAGAAACGGCCGCAGCCGTGCAGGTGGCGCCAGCGTTCCGCATGCATGCCTTTCGGATTGGTGCGCGTGTGAAGGAATTCCGCCCACGCGTCGTCGTCGACGACCTGCGGATCGCGCGGGCGGGCGATGTTCGCCTCACCGCCATAGGTGAACTCGATCTCGGGCCGCGGGCCGCAGAACGGGCAGGGAATCAGCAGCATCTCTTGCTTTCAGTGCGCGACGGCCGCGGCAGCGGCTTCATCGACCAGCCGGCCTGTGCGGAAGCGATCCAGCGAAAAAGGCGCGGCAATCGGGTGCGGCTCGCCCTTCGCGATCGTGTGCGCGAATACGTGGCCCGAGCCTGGGGTGGCCTTGAAGCCGCCCGTGCCCCAGCCGCAGTTCACGAACAGCCCGGGGACGGGCGTGGTGCCGATGATCGGCGAGCGGTCGGGCGTCACGTCCACGGTGCCGCCCCAGTTGCGCAACAACCTCAGTCGACGGAATTGCGGGAACAGCTCGCAGATGGCGTCGAGCGTGTGGGTGATGATGTGCAGCCCGCCGGTCTGGCTGTACGAGACGTAGGCGTCGGTCCCGGCACCGATCACGAGCTCGCCCTTGTCGGACTGGCTGATGTAGGCGTGGATCGTGTTCGACATCACCACGCAAGGCATCACCGGCTTGACCGGTTCAGACACCAGCGCCTGCAACGGGTAGCTTTCCAGTGGCAGGCGCACGCCCGCCATCGCCATCACCACGCTGGTATTCCCGGCAGCCACCACGCCGATCCTGCGCGTGCTCACCGGCCCTCGTGTCGTATCGACCGACACGACCGCGCCGGATGCGTCGCGCCGGATGCCCGCGACCTCGCAGTTCTGCACGATGTCGACGCCGAGTGCGGAGGCCGCGCGCGCATAGCCCCAGGCGACCGCATCGTGCCGCGCGGTGCCGCCCTTGCGCTGGAGGGCCGCCCCGAGCACGGGGTAGCGCATGATCCTGTCGATCGCGAGCGGGGGGCAGAACGCTTTCGCCTGCTGCGGCGTCAGCCAGTCATTGTCGACACCGGCAAGACGGTTGGCGCAGACGTGGCGCTTGAACACCTGCACATCGTGCACGGTGTGGGCCAGCATCATCACCCCGCGCGGCGAGAACATCACGTTGTAGTTCAGCTCCTGGGACAGCCCGGCCCAGAGCTGCAGCGCGTGCTCGTAGAGCGCGGCACTTTCCGGCATCAAATAGTTCGACCGGATGATCGTCGTGTTGCGCCCGGTATTGCCGCCGCCGATCCAGCCCTTCTCCAGCACCGCGACGCGGCGGATGCCGTGTTCCTTGGCGAGGTAATAGGCGGTGGCGAGCCCGTGACCGCCGCCACCGATGATGACGACGTCGTAGTCCTTGGCCGGGCGTTCCGGCGAACGCCACTGCTCGCCCCATTTCGAGTGGCCGGAGAAGGCATGCCGCAGGAGCGAGAGGGCCGAGAAACGCTGCATGAAAGGCCGTGTCGGATCCACGAACTATGGCATGGCCGGAGTGGCCGCCGTTCAATCGACTCGCCGTCCGGCCCGGGAGCAACCGACAGTGGGCCGCATCGCGCGCCCTTTTCAAACACCATGACCGATCCGTCAAAGCCCCGGCCGTCGGGTGGCAGGGCGCGGCAGTCGAACAATACGCTAAGAGTCTATCCGGAATCATGGTATGTTTTGGCAAAGCTTTCTGACCATCAGGCGGACGGAGGCCCAGCGTAGGAAGGCGAGCGCGTTACGGTTGAGGCATTCCCAATTCTTGGCGAGGCGTCGGCATCGATTGAGCCAGCCGATGGTCCTCTCCACGATCCAGCGTTTCGGTAAGATGACGAACTTGTGGAGGTCGGATCG
>DATEQV010000506.1:0-19702 GCA_035272265.1 Acidisphaera sp.
CAACCTGATCGGCCCGATTTACGGCACGTTCAACATGCCGTCCGACCTCGCCGAGATCCGCCGCCTGGTGGAGGGCATCGGCTGCGAGATCAACCTGGTCTTCCCGCTCGGCGCGCACATCGAGGACATCCCGAAGCTCGCCAACGCCGACGTCAACGTCTGCCTGTATCGCGAATTCGGCCGCAAGCTGTGCGAGGAGCTCGGCAAGCCCTACCTGATAGCGCCGATCGGCCTGTTCTCGACGACGAAGTTCCTGCGCAAGCTCGGCGAGCTGACGGGGCTCGATCCCGAGAAGTTCATCGAGCACGAGAAGCACACCACGATCAAGCCGATCTGGGATTTGTGGCGCAGCGTCACGCAGGACTTCTTCGCCACCGCCAGCTTCGCCGTCGTCGCGACCGAAACCTACGCACGAGGCCTGCGCCGCTTCCTCGAGGAGGAGATGGGCGTGCCGTGCGCGTTCAGCTTCGCGCGCAAGCCGGGGGTGAAGCCGGACAATGCCGCGGTGCGCGCGGCGATGCGGGTGACGCCGCCGCTGGTGCTGTTCGGCTCGTACAACGAGCGGATGTACGCCGCCGAGTGCGGCGCCCGCGCGACCTACATCCCGGCGTCGTTCCCCGGCGCCATCGTGCGCCGCGCCACGGGGACCCCGTTTATGGGCTACGCCGGCGCGACCTACATCGTGCAGGAATACTGCAACGCGTTGTTCGACGCGCTGTTCCACATCCTGCCGCTCGGTACGGAGATGGACCGCGACGCGCTGGCCACGCCGTCTCGCATGGACCGCTCCGCGCCGCTGCAATGGGACCCGGCCGCACTGCGCCTGCTCGACGCGCATGTCGAGGCCGCGCCCTTCCTGCTGCGCATCTCCAACGCCAAGCGCCTGCGCGAACAGGCCGAGGCGGCCGCGAAGAGCGCGGGCGAGGAGCGGGTGACGCTCGCTATCGCCACGCTGGCGCTCGGCCCGATGCCAGACACGCCGTCGGCCGCCGCGCCGGTCGAAGACGACGCCGTGATGGAGCCGGCCGAATGACGCGGCCGCTCACAGGACCGGGCTGCATCGCGCAGCCCAGCCAGACTGCCGGCAGTTGTGCCGGCAGAACAAGCGTCGGGGCACATGAGGCCCCGGCGATCCCGGCCGCGCGGGAGTTGCGCGGTAACGGCCGCAAGGCCCGCTGCCTAAGGAGGTACTACTCATGAGCGACCTGCCTAAACGGGACGCGTCGCTATCGGGACTCACTGAGCCCGAAGCGAGGGAGTTCCACGCTATCTTCATGCAGAGCTTCGCCGTCTTCATCATCGTTGCCGTCATCGCCCACATCCTCGCGTGGGCATGGCGTCCTTGGGGCGTCAGCTCCCCAACTGCGTTCAACGACCTGCATCAGCACGTCAGCACGCTGCTGACGATGATCAGCTAAGCGGGGAGGAGAGAAGCGATGTGGCGTATTTGGCTGATCTTCGATCCACGGCGAGCCCTGGTCGGTCTGGCCGTCTTTCTGTTGGCGCTTGCGCTGCTGATCCACTTCATCCTGCTCGGCACCGACCGGTTCAACTGGCTGGCAGTCCCGCACGCCCATGCGGCGGGGATTGCGAGTCAGAACAGCCCGCTGCCGGCGCCCGAAGGCACTGGGAAGTAGCGTCCGCGTCTGACGACGGCGGACGAGGTAACAGCGGGCTGTTTTGCCTCGTCCGCCACTTTTTCGGGGGATAACCGTATGGCGATGCTCAGTTTCGAACGAAAGTACCGCGTACGCGGCGGCACGCTGATCGGCGGCGACCTGTTCGACTTCTGGGTTGGTCCGTTCTGGGTCGGCTTCTTCGGCGTCACCACGGTGTTCTTTGCGTTGCTCGGCACCGCGCTGATCGTGTGGGGGGCTGCTCTGCAGGGCACCGCGGACATCTGGACCATCAACATCGCCCCGCCGGACCTCAGCTACGGCCTCGGCGTCGCGCCGCTCGCCAAGGGCGGCCTGTGGCAGATCATCACCATCTGCGCGCTCGGCGCCTTCGTCTCATGGGCGCTGCGCCAGCTCGAGATCTCGCGCAAGCTCGGCATCGGGTATCACATCCCGGTCGCCTACTCGTTCGCGGTGTTCGCCTACTTCAGCCTGGTGGTGATCCGGCCGGTGCTGATGGGCGCGTGGGGACACGGCTTCCCGTACGGCATCCTCAGCCACCTCGATTGGGTGTCGAACGTCGGGTACCAGTACCTGCACTTCCACTACAACCCGGCGCACATGCTGGCGATCACGTTCTTCTTCACCAACTGCTTCGCGCTGGCGCTGCACGGCGGCCTCGTGCTGTCGGCGATCAATCCGCCGAAGGGCGAGCGGGTGAAGACCGGCGAGCACGAAAACACCTTCTTCCGCGACACGATCGGCTATTCCATCGGCACCCTCGGCATCCACCGCCTCGGCATGTTCCTCGCGTGCTCGGCGTCCTTCTGGAGTGCCGTGTGCATCATCATCAGCGGACCGTTCTGGACGCGTGGCTGGCCGGAATGGTGGGGCTGGTGGCTGCATCTGCCGATCTGGTCGTGACCGGGTAACGGGGGACCATCCGATGGCCGAATACCAGAACATCTTCAACCGCGTTCAGGTTCGCTACCCGCCTTACCCCGGCGTGCCGCTGCCGTCCGGCAACTGGCCGCGCCAGGGCCGCGGCGTCTTCTCCTGGCTGCTTGGCCAGTTCGGGGACCCGCAGGTCGGGCCGTTCTATCTCGGCCCGCTCGGCCTCGCTTCGATCGCATGCGGGATCGTGGCGATCGAAATCATCGGGCTGAACATGTGGGCCTCGGTGAACTGGGACCCGATCCAGTTCATCCGCCAGTTGCCCTGGCTGGCGCTGGAGCCGCCGCCGCCGGCCAACGGGCTGCGCTTCCCGCCGCTCAACCAGGGCGGCTGGTGGCTGATGGCGGGGTTCTTCCTCACCGCCTCGATCCTGCTGTGGTGGGCGCGCATGTATCGCCGCGCGCGTGCGCTCGGCATGGGCACGCATGTCGCCTGGGCGTTCGCCTCGGCGATCTGGCTCTATCTCGTGCTCGGCTTCATCCGTCCGTTGCTGATGGGCAGCTGGGGCGAGGCGGTCCCGTTCGGCATCTTCCCGCACCTCGACTGGACGGCCTCGTTCTCGATCCGCTACGGCAACCTGTTCTACAACCCGTTCCACATGCTCTCGATCGCCTTCCTGTACGGGTCGGCGCTGCTGTTCGCGATGCATGGCGCGACGGTGCTCGCGGTCAGCCGCTTCGGCGGCGAGCGTGAGATCGAGCAGACGGTCGAGCGCGGCACCGCCGCCGAGCGCGCCGCCCTGTTCTGGCGCTGGTGCATGGGCTTCAACGCGACGTTCGAGTCGATCCACCGCTGGGGCTGGTGGTTCGCGGTGCTATGCACCTTCACCGGCGGCATCGGCATCCTGCTGACCGGCACCGTCGTCGACAACTGGTACCTCTGGGGCGTGAAGCACGGCATCGTGCCGACCTACCCGCAAGTGTGGCAAGGCGTCGTGGATCCAGCGACGCTGCCGGGAGCACCGAAATGATCCCGACATTCCCGCTCGCTTTCCGCATCGCCGCCGCGGTCGCCATCCTCGTCACGATCGGCGCCGCCTTCACGCTCGACTATCCGCCGATCGACGTCGTGCAGCGCGGTTATCGCGGCGTTGGGATGAATGAGAACTACAATCCGCGTCTGCTCGCGCGGCAGGAAGAGGCCAACATCGTGCCGGCCGAGCTGCCGCTCGCCTCGCCGGCTGGCCCGAAGGCCGGCGAGGTCTACCACAACGTCCGCGTGCTCGGTGACCTCAGCGTCGGGCAGTTCACCCGCGTGATGGCGACGATCACCAACTGGGTGGCGCCGAAGCAGGGCTGTGCCTACTGCCATGCGGGCGCGAACCTCGCCTCCGACGCGCTCTACACGAAGGTCGTCTCGCGGCGGATGCTGCAGATGACGCGCCATATCAACGCCGACTGGCAGACCCACGTGCAGAACGTCGGCGTGACCTGCTGGACATGCCATCGCGGCAACTCGGTGCCGTCGGAGATCTGGTTCACCGACCCGGGCCCGCCGCATGCGGGCGGCGTGGCGCAGGATTGGTCGGGCAAGAACCATCCGGCGGCTGCGATCAATGACACATCGCTGCCCGCCGATCCGTTCACGCCGTTCCTGCTGCACGACGCGCAGATCCGCATCCAGTCGGAGACCGCGCTGCCGACCAACGACTACGCGTCGATCAAGCAGACCGACTGGACGTATGCGCTGATGATCCACTTCTCGCAGGCGCTCGGCCTGAACTGCACCTACTGCCACAACAGCCGCGAATGGCGCGACTGGAGCCAGAGCACGCCGCAGCGCGTGACCGCCTGGTACGGCATCCGCATGGTGCGCAACCTGAACAACGCCTACCTGCAGAGCATCGCCGACGTCTTCCCGGCCAATCGCCTCGGCCCGACCGGGGACGTCCCGAAGATCAACTGCGCCACCTGCCACCAGGGCGCCTTCAAGCCGCTGTATGGCGCGGACGTGCTGAAGGACAACCCGGAGCTGGCGGGCCCCTCGCCCGAGACGCTGCATTCGGCTGCCACGGCGCCCGCCAGCACGGCGGTGGCGGCGACTTCTCCGCAGTAGCGTCCTTCCCCGAAGCTGCGGGAAAAACCCGGCCCGGACTGTCCGGCGCCGGGTTTTTCGTGTTCGCTGCGCCGCGCACTGGGCGGAGGCGACGCATGGAATACCGGAAGCTGGGCGCGAGCGGCATCGCCGTCTCGCCGATCTGCCTCGGCACGATGATGTTCGGCGGCCAGACCGACGAGGCCGAGAGCGGGCGCATCATCGCGGCCGCGCGCGAGGCGGGCGTGAACATCATCGACACCGCCGACGTCTACAACGACGGGGCGTCGGAGGAGGTCGTCGGCCGCGCGATCGCGCCGCACCGCGACGACTGGGTGCTGGCCACCAAGCTCGGCAACCGCATGGGCGAGGGGCCGAACCGCGCCGGGCTGTCGCGGCTGTGGATGTTCCAGGCGGTCGAGGGGAGCCTGCGGCGCCTGAAGACCGACCGCATCGACGTCCTCTATCTCCATCGCGAAGACCTGGGCACACCGTTGTACGTCACCGTGGCCGCGATGGGCGACCTGATCGCGTCGGGCAAGGTCCGGCATTTCGGCGTGTCGAACTTCCGGTCCTGGCGTGTCGCCGAGGTGTGCGCGCTGTGCGACCGGCGGGGCATCCCGCGGCCGATCGTCAGCCAGCCCTACTACAACGCCATGAACCGCATGCCGGAGACCGAGCATTTGCCCGCCTGCGGCTTCTACGGCCTGGGCGTGATTCCCTACAGCCCGCTCGCGCGCGGCGTGCTGACCGGAAAGTACCCGGTCGATGCACCGCCGCCCGAAGGCACGCGCGCCGCGCGGGGCGACAAGCGCATCATGGAAAGCGAATGGCGCCCGGAGTCGCTGCGCATCGCACAGAAACTCAAGCAGCACGCCGAGGCGCGCGGCACCACGCCGATCGCGTTCGCGGTCGCCTGGGTGCTGCATAACGCGCTGGTGACCGGCGCCATCGCCGGCCCGCGCACGCTGGCGCAGTTCGAAAGCTACCTCGCCGCGCTCGACTACCGGTTCACGGCGGAGGACGAGGCGCTGGTCGACAGCCTTGTGCCGGTCGGCCACCCGTCCACGCCCGGGTACAACGACCCGGCCTATCCGCTTGAGGGGCGTCCCGTCCGGTCCTGACTCGCGGCCGCGTCAGTAGTTGGTGCCGGCCAGCATGGCGTAGTGCTCGGCGATGGGGCCGAGCGCCAGGGCGGGGAAGAAGGTCAGGCCGCCGACGATCACCACGGTGCCGACCAGGAGTGCCACGAACTGCGCGCCATGCGTCGGCAGCGTGCCGAGCGAGACCGGCACCGAGCGCTTCGCCGCCAGCGTGCCGGCGACGCACAGCACCGGCACGATCACCAGGAAGCGCCCGGCGAACATCGCGGCGGCCAGCGTCAGGTTGAAGAACGGCGTGTTGGCGTTCAGCCCGGCGAACGCGCTGCCGTTGGTCGCCGCGGCCGACGTGTAGGCGTACAGCAGTTCGGAAAACCCGTGCGGCCCGGCGTTGCCGAGGCTCGCCAGCGGGCCCGGCAGCACGGACGCCAGCGCGGTCAGGCCGAGGATGAACGCCGGCACGCACAACAGCGCCAGCATGGTCATCTTGACCTCGTTGCCGCCGATCTTCTTGCCCAGATACTCGGGCGTTCGCCCGACCATCAGCCCGGCGACGAAGACGGCGACAATGGCGAACAGCAGCATGCCGAACAGGCCTGAGCCGGGGCCGCCGACGATCACCTCGTCCAGCATCATGTTGGCGAGCAGCACGAAGCCGGACATCGGCATGTAGCTGTCGTGCATCGAATCGACGGCGCCGTCGGACGACGCGGTGCTGACGGTCGCGAACAGCGCCGATTGCCCGATCCCGAAGCGGACCTCCTTGCCCTCCATGTTGCCGCCAGCCTGCAGGTCGCCCGCCCTCTGGTCGACATGCAAGGCGGCGAAGGCCGGGGTCCGCGTCGCCTCGCCGGCGTAGATTGCCGCGGCGCCGGCCGCGAACATGACCGCCATCGCGGCCAGCAGCGCCCATCCCTGCCGCCGGTCGCCGATCATCCGGCCAAAGGTGGCGGTCAGCGCGACGCCGATCAGGAAGATCAGCAGCATCTCGATCATCCCGCTCAGCGCCGTCGGGTTCTCGAACGGATGGGCGGAGTTGGCGTTGAAGAAGCCGCCACCGTCGCCGCTCATCAGCTTGATCACCTCCTGCGAGGCGACCGGACCGCGCGCCAGCACCTGGTGCGCGCCTTCCAGCGTGGTCGCGTCGACATAAGCGCCGAGCGTCTGCGGCACGCCCTGCCACACCAGGAACAGCGTGACGACGGCGCAGATCGGCAGCAGTACGTAGAGCGTGATGCGGGTGACATCGACCCAGAAATTCCCGACCGTGCGGCTCGAGCGGCGCGCGAAGCCGCGAATGAGGGCGATCCCGACGGCGATGCCGCTCGCCGCTGACGCGAACGACTGGACGGTGATCCCCGCCATCTGCACGAGGTAGCTGAGTGTGGTTTCGCCTGAATAGGACTGCCAGCTCGTGTTGCTGACGAAGCTCACCGCGGTATCGAGCGCGAGGAGGGGATCGACCGCATCGAGGTGCTGCGGATTGATCGGCAGCACGTGCTGGATGCGTTGCAGCGCATACAGCGCAACGACGCCGGCCAGGTTGAACCACAGCAGCGCCATCGCGTAGGCGACCCAGCCCTGTTCCTGGGCGGGATCGACCCCCGCCAGCCGATAGAGCGGGGTTTCGATGCGCGCGCCCAGCCGGGCCAGCCGGCCGGTGCCGTCGATCGCGCGGGCGATGTAGTCCCCCAGCGGGCGCACCACCGCGAGGGTCAGCACGGCAAAGACGGCGATCTGCAGCCAGCCCTGCCAGGTCATTGCGACTTCTCCGGCGTCTGCGGGCTCGTCCGGATCAGCGCGTCGCACCCCCGCACATAAGCTGCCGCCGCGGCGAACGCCACGCCGAGCACCACCAGCATTGCAAGATCGAGCACGGCGACTCCTTGCGTCGCATCCCGCGACAGGGTTCCTGCCGAGACGTCAACACGTCCGAGACCGCGCCAGTGCAGTCCCGACGCGCATAAAGAAGCAATCGAACCGATGGCCCGGCCGAATAGCGAGCTCATATAGACACGCTTGCCGGGGACTTGCATCCGTGCGGGTGCCGGCGGCAGAGATCCGTGCGGCCGGCAGATCCCGGCCGCGAGCCCGCAGGAGCCCAGCGTTTGGCCGACCGCATCGCCGTCACCTACCGCGTCCGCAGCACGCACAAAGCGATCGAGGCACGCGCGCGAACGATCGCTGTCGAACAAAGCGTCGAGATGCCGGTCGAGGCGATCGCCGACGCGACGGTCCTTCGCGACGTCATGGGCGCGGTGCAACAGATCGCGCCCGTCGACGAGTCCCGCGACCTGTTCGACGTTACCATCCGCCTCGCGGCCTCCACGATCGGCGCGGACGCGGGGCAGCTTCTGAACATGCTGTTCGGCAACACGTCGCTGCACGACGACGTGGTGCTGCACGATATCGCGCTCACGCCGGCACAGGCGGCGTCGTTCGGCGGCCCGTCGCTCGGCATCGCGGGACTGCGGTCGCTGGTCGGCGCCGCCGGTCGCGCGCTCACCTGCTCGGCGATCAAGCCGCAGGGCCTGCCGCCGGAGGGGTTGGCGGAGATCGCCGAGCAGATGGCGCTCGGCGGCCTCGACTACATCAAGGACGATCACGGCCTCGCCGATCAGGGCGCCGCTCCGTTCGCCGCGCGCGTGCGCGCCTGTGCCGACGCGGTGTGTCGAGCCGCCGCGCGCACCGGCTATCCGACGCGCTACGTGCCGAGCCTGTCCGGCAGCCTCGACGCGCTGCGCCATCAGGCCGGCGTGGCGCGCGACGAAGGGCTGCGCGCGGTGATGGTCGCGCCGATGATCGCCGGCTGGTCGAACGTGCAGGCGCTGCGGCGGGACTATCCGGACCTCGCCGTCTTCGCCCATCCCAGCATGGGCGGCACGGCGATCCGGCCCGCGCTGCTGATCGGCACGTTCTTCCGCCTGCTCGGGGCGGACGCGGTGATCTATCCGCATCACGGCGGCCGGTTCGGCTACAGCCTGCGGGAATGCGCGGCACTCGCGCAGGCCGCCCGCTCGCCCATATCGGGCATCGCACCGGCCATGCCGGTGGCGGCCGGCGGCATGACGCTCGCGAGGGTGCCGGAGATCCTGGATTTCTACGGGCCCGACGTGATGCTGCTGATCGGCGGCAGCCTGCTCGCGGCGGGCGAGCGGCTGGCCGAGGCGACAGAGGGCTTCGCCCGCGCGGTCGCCGAGCATCGATACGGAGGCTGAACGTGGACGACACGCTGCGCGCCGCAAGCGACGACTATCGCTGGGAGGGCGTCGAGCATCTGCCGTACAAGGCCGACGGCGCGGCGCTGTTCCGCGCGATCTCGCGGCAGGTGCTGTTTTCCGAACCCGCCCTCGGCTGCGAGCTGCGCTACTTCGAGATGGAGGCCGGCGGCCACTCGACGCTGGAGCGGCACGAGCACTGGCACGCGGTGATGATCCTGCGCGGCCGCGGCACCTGCCTGGTCGGCGACCGGGTACGCGAGGTCGGCGAGCGCGACCTGGTGACGATCCCGTCGGACACCTGGCACCAGTTCCGCGCCAGCGCGGGCGAGGCGATGGGCTTCCTGTGCATGGTTAATCGCGAGCGCGACAAGCCGAAGCTGCCGACCGCGGGCGAACTGGCGGCGCTGCGGGCCGATCCCGTGGTCGCGCGGTTCCTGGAGTCGTAGGCGCCGTCTCCCCATTCGAAAAGGCTCGGTACGCGGATGCAGCCGGAGAACGACATCGGGCGCGGCTATGCCCCTGAGGCAGTCGGCATCGAATCCGGGATAGGGGCTTCGGGCCGCCCGCCCGGACGGACGATCTCGGACGGAAGCTCGAGATGGCTTCGTACGACAGCGCGACTGCGCTGGTTCGGCCTGGCCGCGCTGATCGGCGAAGCATTGGTGCTGTTTCTGCACTTCAGGTCGGAGACAGCTTTCGGGCTGAGCAGCGGGATCTACGCCTTCGGCGACGACACCGTCGATTTCTGGGGGCTGCGAGGCTCGCGCTGCAAGGCCGCATCGGCGACGTCTACGACTTCGGACGATTCCACGACTTCCAGGTAGCGGTGCTGGGTGGTCCGATCCACTTGTATCACTACGACTATCCGCTATCACTACGCCTATCCGCCGGTCATGGCGCTGTTGTGTCTGCCCCTGGGTGTCCTGCCGTACCTCGGTGCGGTGGCGTGCTGGATGATCGGCGGGTGCTTGGTGTTCCTGCTGACCGTCCTGTGTGCGTGGCCCCGCAAAGCTCCGCGGGTCTTCGACGTCGTCCTGTATTCGCTCGCCATCCCGGCCGTCATCATGAACGTGAAGTTCGGGCAGACGGGCACGTGGGTCGCGGCCGTCCTAGGCTTCGGCCTGATGACGCTGGAGCGCCGGCCGGTGGTGTCCGGCATCCTGCTCGGACTGATGGTGGCAAAACCTCAACTGGGCTTGCTGATCCCGATCGCATTGATCGCCGGGCGACGATGGACGGCGCTCGTCTCAGCCGCCGCCACGGCCGCGACACTGATCGCCGCGACGGTCGCATGGTTCGGAATGGCGCCATGGTGGGCGTTCGTCGAGCGTATGCCGGTGTTGCAGCAACGGATTCTCGAGGACGGCAGCGGAGTCTGGCAGCTTTTCACGTCCGTGTTCGTGGCGGTGCGCCATCTGCCTGCGTCGGTGACGGCCGCCTACGCCGCGCAAGCCGCCGCGGCTGTTGTCGCGGCCGTATTGGTAGGCTGGTGCTGGTCGCGCGAGGTTCCCCAGTCCGCGAAAAACGCCGCGCTCATGATGGGTCTCTTCTTCGCGACCCCGTACGCTCACGTCTATGACCTGGTAGCGACCGCGCTTGTCCCGCTTTGGCTTTGGCAAGCCATGCCGTCCAAGGGTCCGCGACGAGGTGTCGGGCTTCTCGCGTTCACTGTGCTGATCCTCGCGCCGTCGCTCATGACTCTTGCCGTCGTGGGGTTCGGGGTCAGTATCGGGTTCCTGCTGCTGCTCCCCGCATTCGTATATGCCGTATACATATGCTTGCGTTCGAAGCGGCACGGCGACGCGCGGTCTTCGATGAACGTGGTGGGCGCGACAGGGATTGAACCTGTGACCCCTCCCGTGTGAAGGGAGTGCTCTCCCGCTGAGCTACGCGCCCGGGACCCCGAAAAGCCAGCGGGTCTTAGGGTTTTCGCCTCAGGCGTGCAACTGGCCGGGCGGGCCGGCGCGCGGCGGGACGGCCGGAGCCACACCCAAGCCGCGCAGGAACCGATACCGTCGGCTGACCGCCGGGCGAGGCGCCCCCCGCGAGCGGTCAGGCACCCAGCAGGTCGGCCGCCATCGCGGGGACCTCGGCGATGCGGTGCGCGACCCGTGCGGCACCCGCCGACATCTCGGGCGTGCCGTAGCCCCAGGCGGCGAAGATGCACGGCAGGCCCGCGCCCGCGGCCGCCGCCACGTCGTTGCGGTGGTCGCCCACCATGACGGCTCGGCCGGGCGTGCCGCCGGCCCGCTCCAGAGTGGCGCGCAGGTGCGCCGGATCGGGCTTGCGGACGGGGAAGCTGTCGCCGCCGCCGATCGCCGCGAACAGGTGGTCCACGCCGAGGGCGGCCAGCAGGGCATGCGCCGCCGCCTCGGGCTTGTTGGTGCAGATCGCCAGCCGCCAGCCGCTACCGGTCAGTTCCGCGAGCGCCTCGGCAGCACCTGGGAACAGCGTCGTCGCGTCGGCGGCGTGCGCCGTGTAGTCGGCGGTGAAGCCGTCGATCGCCGCCTCGTCGGCCTGCGCGCCGCGCGCGGCGAAGGCCCGCCGCACCAGCGCGGCCACGCCGTCGCCGACCATCCGCGTCACCTCCGGGATGGTCACGCTCGCGAGGCCGCGTGCGGCGAGCATGCGGTTCGCCGCCGCCGTCAGGTCCGGCACCGAATCGACCAGCGTCCCGTCCAGGTCGAACACCACGCAGCGCATAGGCCAAACCCCCTCGGGCAAACTCCGTCATCGAATGTGACCGGCCCGGCTTTGACATGGCACGCTCGCGGCCGCTACCCCGGCCGCGAAAGGACGAAGATGACCACCACCGCCGTGATCCTGGCCGCCGGGCTGGGCACACGCATGAAATCGAACCTGCCCAAGGCGATGCACCGCCTGGCCGGCCAGCCGATGATCCGCCACCTGCTGACGACCTGCGAGGCGGTGTTCGACCGCATCGTCGTCGTCATCGGCCCTGGCATGGACGACCTCGCCCGTGCGGTGGCGCCGCACGCGACGGTCGTTCAGCACGAACGCGCCGGCACCGGCCACGCCGCGCTGCAGGCCGCCCCGCTGTTCGGCGACGGCGATGTCGCCGTGCTGTACGCCGACAGCCCGCTGATCGAGGCGGGGACCTTGCGCGCACTGCTTGCCCGCCGCGCGCGGGGCGACGTGCGGGCCGTGCTGCTGGCGATGCGCCCGACCGATCCTGGCCGGTATGGCCGCGTCATCGTTCGCGACGCGTCGGTGGTGCATGTCGTCGAATGGGCCGACGCGACGGACGCCGAACTGGCGGAGACGCTGTGCAACGCCGGCGTGATCTGCGCGGCCGGCGCCGACCTCGCGCGCTGGCTGACGCTGGTCCGGGCCGACAATGCCAAGCGCGAATACTACCTGACCGACGTCATTGCGCTGGCCGCCGCCGAAGGGCTGGTGGCGGCGATCGAAGCGCCCGAGGACGACGCGAGAGGCATCAACTCGCGCGCCGAACTCGCCGCCGCCGAGGCGGCCGTGCAGGCGCGCCTGCGCGCGGCGGCGCTGGAGGCCGGGGTGACGATGACCGATCCGGCGACGGTGTGGCTGTGCGCGGACACGCGCCTGGCGCCGGACGTGACGATCGGCCCGAACGTCGTCTTCGGCCCGGGCGTTGTCGTGGAGACCGGTGCGGAGATCCGCGCGTTCAGCCACCTGGAAGGCTGCACCGTCGGGCGTGGCGCGGTCGTCGGCCCGTTCGCGCGCCTGCGTCCCGGCACCGTGCTCGGCGCCGGCGCGCATGTCGGCAACTTCGTCGAGGCGAAGGCGGCGGTGCTGGGCGAGGGGGCCAAGGTCAACCACCTGACCTATCTCGGCGACGCCGAGGTCGGCGCGCGCACCAACATCGGGGCCGGGACCATCACCTGCAACTACGACGGCTTCGCCAAGCATCGCACGGTGATCGGCGCGGACGTCTTCATCGGCTCCGACAGCGTGCTGGTCGCACCTGTCACGATCGGCGACGGCGCACTGGTCACCGCCGGCAGCGTGATCACCGACAACGTGGAGCCGGACGCGATGGCGTTCGGCCGCGCGCGGCAGGACAACCGGCCGGGGCGCGCCGCCGCGTTCCGCAACGCTCGACGCAAGGAGAAAGCCTGATGTGCGGCATCGTCGGCGTGGTCGGCGGCACCGAGGCGGCGCCGCTGCTGCTCGATGCGCTGCGGCGGCTGGAATATCGCGGCTACGACAGCGCCGGCATCGCGACGCTGGTGAACGGCCACATCGACCGCAGGCGCGCCGAGGGCAAGCTCGGCAACCTCGCCGCCGCGCTCGATCGCGCGCCGCTGTCCGGCACGACGGGGATCGGCCACACGCGCTGGGCGACGCACGGGGCGCCGACGCAGTCCAACGCGCACCCGCACGGCACGTCGCGGGTCTCGGTCGTGCACAACGGCATCATCGAGAACCACGCCGAGCTGCGCACCGAACTGGAAGCCGCCGGCCAGACCTTCGAGACCGAGACCGACACCGAGACGGTCGCCCAGCTGGTGGACCTGCATCTGCAGCGCGGCATGGACCCGGTGGCCGCCGCCGGCACCGCGTTCGCGCGGCTCGAGGGCGCGTATGCGCTGGCGATGATCTTCGCGGGGCACCCGGAGCTGATCGTCGCCGCCCAGCGCGGCGCGCCGCTGGCCGTGGGCTTCGGCGAGGACGCGATGTTCGTCGGCTCCGACGCGCTGGCGCTGGCGCCGCTGACGCGACGGATCGCCTATCTGGAGGACGGCGACTGGACCGTCGTCGGCCGCCGCGACGCGCGCTTCTTCGATGCAACCGGCGCGGAAGTGTCGCGCGAGATCAAGCTGACGCGCCTGACCGGGGCCTCGATCGGCAAGGGCAACTACCGGCACTTCATGGAGAAGGAGCTCCATGAGCACCCCGCCGTGATCGGCGACACGCTGCACCGGATGATCGACCCGCGCACGCGCGCCGTCGTGCTGCCCGATCTGGGGTTCGATTTTGCCGACATCCCGCGCGCGACCGTGTCCGCCTGCGGCTCGGCATTCTACGCCGGCCTTGTCGGCCGCTGGTGGTTCGAGGCCATCGCGCGGCTGCCCACCGACGGCGATGTCGCCAGCGAGTTCCGCTACCGCACGCCGCCGCTGCCGGCGGGTGGCCTGGGCATCCTGGTCAGCCAGTCGGGCGAGACGGCGGATACGTTGGCCGCGCTGCGCTACATGCGCGCCGAGGGCCAGCACGTGCTGTCGATCGTCAACGTGCCCGAGAGCAGCCTCGCGAGAGAGAGCACGACGGTGCTGGAGACCGTCGCCGGCCCGGAGATAGGAGTGGCCAGCACGAAGGCGTTCACCGCGCAGCTCGCCGTTCTCGCGTGCCTGTCCATCGCCGCCGCCCGCGCGCGTGGTGCGATCGACGCGGCGGAGGAAATGGTCCTTACGCACGCGCTGCTGGAAGTGCCCGGCCGCGCGGCCGAGGCGCTCGAGCACGACGCCGCGACCCAGCGCATCGCCGCGACGGTCGCGGAAGCTCGCGACGTGCTCTATCTCGGCCGCGGAAACTGCTTTCCGATCGCGATGGAAGGCGCGCTCAAGCTGAAGGAGATCAGCTACATCCACGCCGAGGGCTACGCCGCTGGCGAGCTGAAGCACGGCCCGATCGCGCTGATCGATCCAAGCGTGCCGGTGATCGCCATCGCGCCGTCGGGCCCGCTGTTCGAGAAGACCGCGTCCAACCTGCACGAAGCGCACGCCCGGGGAGGCCGCGTGATCGTGCTGAGCGACGAGGAGGGGGCGGCGAAGCTGAAGCACATTGCCGCCGATACGATTGTGCTGCCGAAGGTCGATCCCTTCGTCGCACCGATCCTGTATGCGATCCCGGTCCAGCTGTTGGCCTATCACGTGGCGGTGCTGAAGGGCACGGACGTCGATCAGCCGCGCAACCTCGCCAAGTCGGTGACCGTGGAGTGAAGGCTGCCGGATCGCGCGCCCGCCGCCCGAATTATCCAGCTTTATCCCGGGCCTGATAATTGATGCCGCCGCGCTATGACGGGATTATTCCTGCGAGGCTTCTCAAGATAAATTAGCTCGGTCAGGATAGAAGCTCGTAATCCCGTGGCCGACGACACTGCCTGGGACCGGGACATGGCCGACTGGTTCCGGGTGAGATACGGGCCGGCGGCCTCGCCGCCACCGTAATTCGGCGTAGTGTCATGGCGGGCCTGCGGGGCCTTGCCAGGCCGGTGGCACGCGCTCCCCGACATGCCCATGTCCGGTCGATCGACAGGAGGAACGCCATGCTCAACCCAGCGTCCAAGCTGCCGCTGAAGGACCCCACCCTGCTGCGGCAGGCCAACTACATCGACGGCAAGTGGGTGCAGGCCGACAGCGGCAAGACCCTCGTGGTCCGCAACCCCGCCGACGGCGAGCTCGTGGGCGAAGTGCCCGCGATGTCGGCGGCCGAAACACGCCGCGCGATCGAGGCCGCCAACCGCGCCCAGCCGGCGTGGCGCGCCATGCTCGCCAAGGAGCGCTCCGCGATCCTGCGCAAGCTGTTCGACCTGATGCACGCCAACGTCGACGACCTCGCCATCATCATGACCGCCGAGCAGGGCAAGCCGCTGACGGAATCCCGCGGCGAGATCGCCTACGCCGCCAGCTTCATCGAGTGGTTCGCCGAGGAGGCCAAGCGCGTCTACGGCGACACCATCCCGAGCTTCGCCAAGGGCCGCCGCATCATCGTGCAGAAGGAGCCGATCGGCGTCTTCGCGGCGATCACGCCCTGGAACTTCCCCGCCGCGATGATCACCCGCAAGGCCGGCCCCGGCTGGGCCGCCGGATGCACCGGCGTCATCCGTCCGGCCAGCCAGACGCCGTTCTCCGCACTCGCCCTCGCGGTGCTGGCAGAACGCGCCGGCATGCCGGCCGGCGTTTGCAACATCATCACCGGCGCCTCGTCGGAAACCGGCCCCGAGCTCACGTCCAACCCGCTGGTGCGCAAGCTGTCGTTCACCGGCTCGACCGCGGTCGGCGCCAAGCTGCTCGAGCAGTGCGCGGCGACGATCAAGAAGACCAGCATGGAGCTCGGCGGCAACGCGCCGTTCATCGTCTTCGACGACGCCGACCTCGATGCCGCCGTGCAGGGCGCGATCGCCAGCAAGTACCGCAACACCGGCCAGACCTGCGTCTGCTCCAACCGCATCCTGGTGCAGGACAGCGTGTATGACGCGTTCGCCGAAAAGCTCACCGCCGCCGTGCGGAAGCTGAAGGTCGGCAACGGCATGGAGGAGGGCGTCACCCAAGGCCCGCTGATCAACGTCGACGCGCTCAAGAAGGTCGAGGAGCACGTCGCCGACGCGCTGGCCAAGGGGGCGCGCGTGGTGACCGGCGGCAAGCGGCACCCAAGCGGCGGCACCTACTACGAGCCGACGGTGCTCGCCGACGTGCCGACCTCGGCCGCGATCTGGCGCGAGGAGACGTTCGGCCCCGTCGCCCCGCTGTTCCGCTTCAAGACCGAGGAGGAGGCGATCCGGCTGGCCAACGACACCGAGTTCGGCCTCGCCGCGTATTTCTACGCCCGCGACGTCGGCCGCATCTTCCGCGTCGCCGAGGCGCTGGAGAGCGGCATCATCGGCGCCAACGAGGGGATCATCTCGACCGAGGTGGCGCCGTTCGGCGGGGTGAAGCAGTCGGGCCTCGGCCGCGAGGGCTCGAAATACGGCATCGAGGAATACCTGGAAATCAAGTACCTCACGATCGGCGGGATCGGGACCTGATCCGAAGGCGGCCGTTCTTCACGGGGCGGCCGCCGGTCCCTCGGGCCACCAGTCACCGAGGACTTGTTCTGGCGTGTGCTTCCCGGCTGCCAGAACTCGCGCCATCGCATCAGCTTCGCTGTGTTCCCGTAACGATGCTCGAACTACGTCCCGAGCATCGTTGCCGGCTTCTAAGATCATCTGCTCGAGTTCGTGACGCAGGCTCGGGCTTTGTCGCAACAACTTCTGGACTTCTTTCCTCGACCGCGCGACCGTCTCCGCCCAACCGCCACGTGGAGCCCGCGCAGGCGAAAACTCCAGCTTGAGCAGGTGCTCAACAATGGTTTGAAGCCGGGACTCGAGGTCACGGCGCTCGCGTTTCCCCAAGTCCTCGATCTCCTCGGCGACGTGCTCCCAGTCGATCGGCAGATTCGAGCGGGTATTGGCCGCGGCACGAAGCCGCTCGGCCTGCGCCTGGGTCCAGGCGAGGAAATCCCGATCGTACAGGTCCGCGTCCACATCCATCCTGCCACCCTAGCCTGATCGGCTGCCTCTCGCCACGTGACCGCGACGGCTAAGGTCCTTAAGGATTTGCCAGGACAGGTCTTCGTAACCGGCGCGCGACACCCGATCTCAGACGGTCTAGGACGCGCCGTGAGGAGAAACAGACGATGGCGATGGGCTACAGGGTTGCGGTCGTGGGTGCCACCGGGGCGGTCGGGCGCGAGATGCTCAAGACGCTCGCCGAGCGCCGCTTTCCCGTCAGCGAGGTCGCCGCCGTCGCGTCCGGCCGCTCGACCGGCAGCGAGGTCTCGTTCGGCGACCGCGACCTGAAGGTGCAGAACCTCGAGAAATTCGACTTCCACGGATGGGACATCGGCCTGTTCAGCCCCGGCGCGTCGGTCTCCGCCGTCCACGCCCCGCGCGCCGCCGAGGCCGGCTGCGTGGTGATCGACAACACCAGCCAGTTCCGCATGGAGCCGGACGTGCCGCTGGTGGTGCCGGAGGTGAACACCCACGCGCTGTCGCGCTTCGCCCGCCGGCGGATCATCGCCAACCCGAACTGCAGCACGATCCAGATGGTCGTCGCCCTCAAGCCGCTGCACGACCGCTTCCGCGTCACCCGCGTGGTGGTCGCGACCTACCAGTCGGTCTCGGGCGCCGGCAAGGAGGGCATGGACGAGCTGTTCACCCAGACCAAGGCCACCTACGTCAATGACCCCGTCAAGCCGGAGGTCTTCACCAAGACCATTGCCTTCAACGCCATCCCGCACATCGACCGCTTCATGGACGACGGCTCGACCAAGGAGGAGTGGAAGATGGCGGTCGAGACGCGGAAGATCCTCGACCCCGACATCCGCGTCATCGCCACCTGCGTGCGCGTCCCCGTGTTCATCGGCCATGCCGAGGCGGTGGTGATCGAGACCGAGCGCCCGATCTCGGTGGCCGACGCGCGCGCCGCACTGCGCGACGCCGCGGGCGTGGTGGTGGTCGATCATCGCGAGGACGGCGGCTACATCACGCCGGCGGAGTGCGCGGGCGAGGACGCGGTCTATGTCAGCCGGATCCGCAAGGACCCCACGGTCGAGAACGGGCTCGCGTTCTGGTGCGTCAGCGACAACCTGCGCAAGGGGGCGGCGCTGAACGCGGTGCAGATCGCCGAATCGCTGCATGCCCAGGGCCTGCTGAAGAAGGCGGCCTGACGTTAAGGCCCGGCCGTTGCTCGGCGGAAAGCGCGAAACACCGGGGTTACACTCGCTTACTTGAGCCGAACGTAACGCATCACCAACTTCGGCGCAGCACACGCCGGCACGCGACCGGCGACTGCCGATACAGGAGGCTACCATGCGGTTGCGCGCGACGCTTCTCACCGCTTCGGTCATCGCCGCCGGCCTTTCGGCGGCGCAGCCGGCCCATGCTTGGTACCGCGGCGGCTGGGGGTTCAGATCCGGGGGCGCCTTCGGATCCAGTCATGTCGGATCCGGCGGCTACGGCAGCACCTACGGCTACCGTAGCGGAACCCGGGGGAACGGGTCCTTCGCCTACAGCCATGTAGGGTCGGGCGGCTACGGCAGCGTCTATGGCTACCGTAGCGGAACCCCGGGGAACGGGTCGTTCGCCTACAGCCATGTGGGGCCGAACGGCTACGGCAGCACTTACGGCTACTCGGCGAACGGGACCTATGCCGTCAGCCATGTGGGCTCGGGCGGCTACGGCAGCACCTACGGCTATCACACCGGAACCGCGGCGAATGGCTCGTTCGGCTATAGCCACGTCGGATCGAACGGTTACTCGAGCGCTTGGGGCGCGCGCACCACGGGACCGGGAGGCACGGTCTATGGGTATGGCAGAACCGGCGGGTATGGCAGCACCGGCGGCTGGGGTGGCTACCGCGGCTACTACGGAGGCGGCTGGGGTGGCTATCGCGGCTACTATGGCGGCTGGGGCGGGCGCCCGGGCTACGGCTGGGGCTGGGGCGGCGGCGCCGTTGCCGCTGGAGCGGCGGCCGGCGTTGTCGCGGGTGCGGCCGTGGGCGCAGCGGCGTCGGCTCCCTATTACTACGCTCCGCCGGCAGCTTACTATGCCCCGCCAGAGTATTACGCCGCGCCGGCCTACTACGCTCCGCCGTCGGGGTATTATGCCCCCGGCTTCGGCCCCTCGGGGCAGGACCTGAACTATCCGCAGAACTGACCGCGACCGATGCAGGCTCGCGTGCCGGTGCCGGATCGCCCGCGCGCTCCACGTGCAGGGCCTGCTGAAGATGGCGACCTGACACTGCTGTGCCGTGGGAACGCTGGCCGGGAGTGCCGCGACGGAGGCGTTTTCGGACCTACAAAGCACGATACACGGGCGTTACATTCGTTAACTTGAGCCGTCGGGAATGCGTGCCAAATTTGGGTCATAGAGTGCCGGTATGCTGTGGGCCGGCTTGATGACAGGAGGCAACCATGAGGTTGCGCGGAAAGCTTCTTCTCGCGATCCCTCTGCTGGCCGTTGGACTGCTCGCGGCGCAACCGGCTGACGCCTGGTGGCGTGGCGGCTGGGGCGGCG
>DATEQV010000507.1:0-18288 GCA_035272265.1 Acidisphaera sp.
CGCCATCCGGCCTGCCGAAGATCCCTCGCCAAGGTTTCAACCAGATGCACGGACCGGTGGCGCCCTCCTGTGCAGCCCACCGCAATGACCACGTATTTTTTGCCCTCCTCCACGAACCGCGGCAAGAGGAGGTCTAACAACGCCGTGATGCGGTCGTAGAAACCCCGATAATCCCGGTCGGCCGCGATGTAGGCGCCGACGGCGGCATTAAGGCCGGTTTCGTCCCTCAATGTGGGCTCGTAGTGCGGATTCCGCAGGAAGCGGGCATCGAATACCAGATCCGCCTGCCGCGGCAGGCCGGCCGGGTAGGCGAAGGACATCAGCCCGACCAGCAGCCCTGCGCGGCCCTCGACGGTGGCGTCGGTGCCGAACCGGCGCTCGATCATCTGCCGCAATCCCGGCAGCGGCAGCTCGGACGTGTCGATCACGAGATCGGCCACCAGCCGCAACGGGGCGGTCAGCCGCTCCTCGGCGTCCAGCCCGGCGGCGACGGGACCCGCCGGCGACAGCGGGTGCCGCCGCCGCGTCTCGCCGTAGCGTCGCAGCAGCACGTCTCGCTCGGCCCACGTGAAGACGAGCTGCACGGTGATGGCCGGGTCGGCGCGCAGCCGCCCGAGCGCTTCGAGCACCTTGTCCGCATCGAAGCCGCGCGTGCGGCAATCCACGCCGATCGCCAGCGGCCGCTGGCTGGAGGCAGCGAGCTGCTCCATCAGCGGCACGGGCGGGTTGTCGACGGCCTCGTAGCCGAGGTCCTCCAGGGCGCGCAGCGTCGAGGCCTTGCCGCTGCCGGACAGGCCAGTGACCAGCACCACCGGGCGCCGCTCGGGTGGCGGATCAGCCATCGGCGAAGGCCCCGGCGAGCTGCGAAATCCGGCCGCAGGCGCAGTCCAGCGCGGCGATCACCCGGTCTGCCGCACTCGGCGTCATCGCCGCGATACGGACCAGCGGCAGGCCGGTCTGTGCGTCGCGTTCCGGCGCCGGCAGGCGCGGCGCGTCCTCCCCCAGCCGCACGAGCAGCCGCAGCGCCGCCTCTGCCGCGTACGGCACGCGCAACACGCCGAGACCGCGCACCTCCAGCAGGCCGGCGATGGCAGCGGGGGCGCGGGCGATGCCGTCCTCGATGTCGGTGCGATCGTCCGAGACGAGGACGAAGCCACGGTTCAGCAGGCGGAGGGCCAAGTCGGATTTTCCGCTGCCCGGCGGCCCGGCAAGGAGTACGCCCTCGCCATCGCGCGCGACACAGCTGGCGTGAACCTGCACCGGCGCGGCCATCGGCGATTGCCCTGCGTACTTTCGGCGCGGACTGACATTGGTCGGAGTGAGAGGATTCGAACCTCCGGCCCCTGCGTCCCGAACACAGTGCTCTACCAGGCTGAGCTACACTCCGGCCGCGCGGGCTATAGCCCCGCCGGTGCGGCGCGCGCAACTCACAGCCCGTGCAACCACAGGCGGCGCGATCACAGCCGGGCGGCGTCGGCCTCGTGCGGCTGGCCGAGCGTCTCCAGCCGGGCCAGCACGGCCGGCACGCCGTCGTGACGCTCCCACAGGCGGCGGATCTCCGGGCGCGCGAAACCGCGTCCGATGGCGTGGTCCATCATCGCCAGCATCGGCGCGGCGGATCCGTCGACGTCGCAGATCAGCACCGGCTTGTCGTGCAGGCCGAGCTGCCGCCAGGTGATGATCTCGATGGTCTCGTCCAGCGTGCCGAGCCCGCCGGGCATCGAGACGAAGGCGTCCGACAGCTCGAACATCTGCCGCTTCCGGGTATGCATGCTGTCCACGATGAGCATGTCGGGCACACCTTCGTGCGCAACCTCGAGCCGGGTGAGGAACTCCGGGATCACCCCGATGACGTCGCCGCCGGCCTCCAAGGCGCCATCGGCGACGGCACCCATCAGGCCCACGCGTCCGCCGCCGAAAACGAGGGTGATGTGGCGCGCGGCGAGCCCCTCGCCGAGAGACCGCGCCTGGGCCCGGAAGATCGGGTCATCGCCCGGTTGTGCGCCGCAAAATACGGCGACGGTGCGGATGTGAGACATGGCGCCGGTGTCTCAGAAGCGCGCCGCGGACGCAAACGCGGCTGCAGCAAAACTTTTGTGTAAGCGCCCGCGGACCCCGGTGCGGAGCGAGGGCCTACCAGACCCGGCGCGCGGCAGGCGGGCGGGCGTGGGCGCGGTCGATGTAGCGGCGCGCCGGATCGCCCATGATGCGCGTCAGGATGCGCCGAAAGCCTTCCACCGACGGCGCGCCCATGTCGCGGAAGGCGGCGGTCAGCACCTCGCGCTGGCGTTCGAACACCTGCCGTTCGAGCGACTCGCCTTCCGCCGTCAGCGACAACAGGCGCTGGCGGCGGTCGGTACGGCCGCGCGTCTGCGTCACGTAGCCGCGCTCGACCAGCACGGTCAGCACGCGCGCGAGGCTCTGCTTGGTGATGCCGAGGATGGTCAGCAGCTCGGTGACCGCGATACCGGGATTGCGGCCGATGAAGTGCAGCGCCCGGTGATGCGCCCGGCCGAGATCGAGCGTGGCGAGCACCGCGTCGGCGGCGTGGGTGAAGTCGCGGTAGGCGAAGAACATCAGGTCCTGGGCGAGGCGGATTTCCTCCTCGCGCAGGAACAGCAGGCCGGTGCCGGCCGTTCCACCGTCGGCATGCGCGCGCGCGGGCTCGCGCGACGCTTCGGGCGGGACCTGGCGCACGGCGCTCGCCGAAGCATGGTCGGTCATGGCAGCTTCACCGGCATGGCTGTCATTCCGGGCATAAGGGTCAGCAACATTGACGCATTGTTTTTCGGAATTCTAGCTTACAACGTGGAGTTCTGCACGATACTGCAAGAGGGAGAGAAGCGGTGGCGTTGGTTCCGTTTGATGATCGGGACGGCTGGATCTGGTGGGAGGGGAAGCTCATCCCCTGGCGGGACGCCAAGATTCACGTCCTGACGCACGGGCTGCACTACGCCAGCGCCGTCTTCGAGGGCGAACGCTGTTACGGCGGGCACATCTTCCGGCTGCGGGCGCACACCGACCGGCTGATCAACTCTGGCAGGATCCTCGGCTTCGAGATCCCGTTCAGCGCCCAGCAGATCGACGACGCCTGCAACGAGGCACTGCGGGCCAACAACCTGACCGAGGCCTATGTCCGCCCGCTGGCGTGGCGCGGGTCGGAGCAGCTCGCCGTCTCTGCGCAGCTGACCAAGATCCATCTGATGGTGGCGGTCTGGCCCTGGCCGAACCTGTTCGGCGCCGACCGGATGGCCGGCGTGCGGCTAGGTGTGGCCAAGTGGAAGCGCCCGCACCCGGAGACCGCGCCGACCGCCTCGAAGGCGGCCGGGCTCTACATGATCGGCACGCTGGCCAAGCACGACGCCGAGGCCGAGGGCTGGAACGACGCGCTGATGCTGGACTGGCGCGGCCTGGTGTCGGAGGCGACGGGCGCAAACATCTTCTTCGTCATGGACGGCGAGCTGCACACGCCGACGCCAGACTGTTTCCTTGATGGAATCACCCGCCGGTCGGTGATGGCGCTGGCGCACCGCCGGCAGATCAAGGTGGTCGAGCGCGCGATCATGCCCGACGAACTCGGGCGCGCGAGCGAGGTGTTCCTGGCCGGCACCGCCGCCGAAGTCACGCCCGTGCGGCAGATCGGCGAGCACCACTACACGCCGGGTCAGATCACCGAGACGCTGTTGGGCGACTACGAGAAGCTGGTGCGCATGACGCCGGCCGAGGTGGAGAAGCAGATCGCGGCCTGACGCATCAGCGGGGGCGCGCTCGTCGAGCTACCCGGCTCGGTCGAAACGCCGCGTTAGTGTCGTCCGCGTAGACCGGTCTCGGTAAATGAAGGCCGAGGACCCGCACGTGTCCGTATCCGCAATCCCATCGTCTGCCGCATCCGCGACAGTTTCGTCCGCTGTCGCCGACGCCGGACCGAGTTCTCAGCGAGCCACGGAGCAGGGGGCGCTGGCCCGGCTGTTGCGCACCTACACGGCCGACTTGCAGCGTGGCCAGCTTCCGTCGCAGCTGACATCGCTTGCGAAGCAGATCACGGATGCTGCAAAGGCGCTCGGTCAGACCGTTACGCTGCCGAAGCCACCCGCTCCGTCTGAGCCGTCCGGCGACTCCGTATCCGTACCGGCTGCGTCGCCGGCGCCCCAAGGGAAACTGGGCGTGACGGTCTGACTGCGTAGCGCGTGCAGCTGCGATATCGGCAGGGCGCGGCCCCTTACGCAGGAGACTTGGCCGGCGGATGACGCGCCGGTGGGACGCGGAGGGCATTCGTTATCGCCACCGCTCCGCCGCCTCGTCGTCCTCCGCGCGCGCCTCGACCCACCGGGCCTGTCCGTCCCGCATGCGTTCCTGCTTCCAGAACGGCGCGCAGGTCTTCAGCCAGTCGATCAGGAACTGCGTCGCCTCCAGCGCTGGCTGGCGGTGCGCGCTGGCGGCCAGCACCAGAACGATCGGCTCGCCCGGACGCAGCGTGCCGGTGCGGTGGATGACGGTGCAGCCGAGCAGCGGCCAGCGCTGCTCGGCCTCCGCCACCACCCGCTCGATCGCCCGCACCGTCATCGCCGGATAGTGCTCCAGCGTCATCTCGGCCACCGCGTCCCGCCCGTCGCCGCCGCGCACCACGCCGACGAAGCAGCCGATCCCGCCGATGTCGGTGCGGCCTGCGGACAACGCGGCGATCTCCGCCCCGGCGTCGAACGGCGCTTCATGCACGCGAATCGTCGCCACGGCCTCAGCCGCCGGTGACGGGCGGGAAGAAGGCGACCTCGTCGCCCGGAGAGACTGGCGTGTCGGGGGTGGCGAAGTCCTGGTTGACGGCGGCGCGGATGGTCGCGCGCGCGGCGAAGGCCTCCGCATGGCGGGGACTGCGCGCCGCCAGCCAGTCTGCCAACACTCCCACGGTTCCGATTCCGGCAGGCAGTTCCACCAGCTCCTCGCCGACGCCCACGCGCTCCTTCAGCCAGGCAAAGTAGAGCACGGTGACCCCGCGAGTGCTCATTTTCCCGGCGTCGGGATCGTTGTCACGGTGCCGTTGGGGCTGATCAGCGTGCTGGTGCCGTTGCCGTTGGGCACGACGATCCCGCCCGGGCTGGTGCTGCTCGGCGGGATGGTCTGCAGCCCACTGCCGCCCGTCGCGGGCGCCTGCGGACCGCTGGGCGTGGTCAGGGTTGGCGACGGCGTGGTGATGCTCGGCGCCGGCGTGGTGGGAGACGGTCCGGTGCCCGGTGCGGCCCCGGCCCCCGGCCGCGGCTGCGCGTGCGCTGCGAGGGGGGCGAACTCGGGAGTGAGCGCGGGGGCCGGCAGGCCCTGGTTGGTCTGCTTCTCCAGCTCCTGCAACGTCGGCACGGCCTCGATCTGGGTCGGCCACACGTCGCCGGGCTCGGGCAGCAGGGGCCCGACGGGGACTTGTTTGCCTTCGACGCGCTTCATGTTCTCGGAATCGCCGACGGGGCGGTTCGGGTTCGTGTCGTAGGTGAATGTGTCCCCGAGGAAATCGCCGAAGGTGGCGCAGCCGGGCAGAAGCAGGGTCAGGCCTAGCAGCGCGTAACGCCACATGCGGATCAGGCTCCCAGGCCGGCGGAGAAAGCGGCCAGCCACGTTCGTTGGGGCACACTAGCCGCCCCGCTCAACCCTGGCAGGTGTAGCCGTCACTATCTACGACCCTCAAGGCACGACCGGCAGTGGTGTTGGCTTTGCCGCAACACTGCGGCAGGCAGCCCGGCCGCATGATCCGCCGCAAGCGGATGGCCTCTCGGATGTTCAGCGGCCCGCGCCGCGCGGCTGGTGACCGCTCGGCGGGGGGGCCGGGTCGGGCGCCACCGGCACCGGTCCGCTGACGTTGCGCAGGGCGGCCACCAGGTAGTCCCAGCCGGTCACCAGCGTCAGCCCGGCCGCGATCCACAGCAGCCCCTCGCCGATCGCCGAGATGCGCAGCATGCCCAAGCCGATGAGCCGGGCGCCCGAGTCCCCTGCCAGCAGCACGGGAAGCGCCACCATCTGCACGCCGGTCTTCCATTTGGCGAGCGCCGTGACCGGCAGGCCCACGCGCAGGCCGGCCAGATACTCCCGCAGCCCGCTGACCAGGATCTCGCGGAGCATGATCACCACCGCGGGGAACAGGCCGGCGGCGCTCAGCCGGCCTTCGCCAGCCAGCATCATCAGCGTCGCCCCGACCAGCAGCTTGTCGGCGATCGGGTCGAGCATGCGGCCGAAATCGGACTGCTGCCGCCACCGCCGGGCGAAATGGCCGTCGAGATAGTCGGTGATGGCGGCCGCGGTGAAGACCGCGCAGGCCGCGAGGTCGCAGGCCGAGCTCCGCGTCGCCACGAGGAGGACGAGCACGGGGATCGCGGCGATGCGCGAAAGCGTCAGCACGTTGGGCAGATCGGTGGGCATCCGATCGCACCTTTAGCGGAAAGCGTTGGCCGGGTCAGCCGAACCGGGGCAGGCGGCGTGTTACGTTTCGTCGAGCCGTGCGCCCGGATGGAAGAAGGCATAGACCCGCCGGGCGGTTTCCCGGCTGATCCCGGGCGCGCTCTCCAGGTCCGCCAATCCCGCCTGCTTCACGCCGCGCGCCGAGCCAAAATGGTTCAGCAGCGCCCGCTTGCGCGCCGCCCCCACGCCGGGGATGTCGTCCAGCTCGCTGCCGCGGATCGCCTTCGATCGCCCCGCGCGGTGCGTGGTGATGGCGAAGCGGTGCGCCTCGTCGCGCAGCCGCTGCAGGAAATACAGCACCGGATCGCGCGGTGGCAGCTGGAACGGCTCGCGCCCGTCCATGTGGAACCATTCGCGTCCGGCGTCGCGGTCGGGGCCTTTGGCGATGGCCACCACCGGCACGTCCTGCACGCCCAGGTCCTGCAACACCTGCCGCGCCGCCGACAGCTGCCCGGCACCGCCGTCGATCAGCACGAGGTCGGGCATCCGCTGGCCCTGCTCGGCTTCCTTCAGCGCGCGGGAGAAGCGCCGCTCCAGCATCTCGCGCATCATCGCGAAGTCGTCGCCGGGCGTAACCGGGCCACGGATGGCAAACTTGCGGTACGCCTGCTTGGCGAAGCCCTCGGGCCCCGCGACGATCATCACGCCGTACGGATTGGCGCCCATGATGTGGCTGTTGTCGTAAACCTCGATCCGCTCCGGCGTCGCCGGCAGGCAGAACGTTGCCGCCACCGCCTCCAGCAGCTTCGCCTGTCCGGCGCTTTCCGCGAGCTTGCGCTCCAGCGCCTCGCGCGCATTGGTGATCGCATGCTCGACCACGGCGCGTTTCTCGCCGCGCTGCGGCACCGCGATCTCGACGCGGCGGCCGGCCTTCAGCGACAGCGCCTCCTCGATCAGCGCCCGCTCCGGCGGCGCCTGGTCCAGCAGCAGCAACGGCGGCGGCGTCTTGTCGTCGTAGAACTGCGCGATGAAGGCGGCGAGCACCGCGGGGATGTCCTCGGCCTTGGTGTGCGTCGGGAAGAACGCGCGGTTGCCGTTGTTGCGGCCGCCGCGCACGAAGAACACCTGCACGCAGGTCTGCCCGGCCGCCTGGTACGCCGCGATCACGTCGGCATCGCCCAGGCTCGAAGGGTTGACCACGCCCACGCCCTGCACGTGCGTCAGGCCGCGAATGCGGTCCCGCACTGCCGCGGCGCGCTCGAACTCCAGCGCCGCGGCGGCGTGCTCCATCTCCGCTGCGAGTTCCTGCTGCACCGCAGCACTCTTGCCGGCCAGGAACGCCTTCGCCTGCGCGACCAGCCGGCCGTACTCGATTTCGCTGATGCGCCCGACACAGGGAGCGGAGCAGCGGCGGATCTGGTACAGCAGGCACGGTCGCGTGCGGTTGGCGAACACCGTGTCCGCGCAGGAGCGCAGCAGGAAGACGCGCTGCATCGCGGTGACGGTCTGGTTCACCGCCCAGGCCGAGGCGAATGGGCCGTAATAGCTGCCCTTTCGGCTCTGCGCGCCGCGGTGTTTGGTGATCTGCGGAAACGGATGGTCCTCCGTCAGCATCAGCCAGGGATAGGACTTGTCGTCGCGCAGCACGATGTTGAAGCGCGGCTTGAGCCGCTTGATGAGATTCGCCTCGAGCAGTAGCGCTTCTGCTTCGGTATGTGTGGTGACGACCTCGATCGAGACGGTCTCCGCCACCATTCTGTGCAGTCGCTCCGGCAAGCGCGAAGTGGTTGCGTACGAAGCGACCCGTTTGCGCAAGCTGCGCGCTTTGCCGACGTAGAGCGCGTCGCCCTTCGCATCCAGCATGCGATAGACCCCGGGCGCGAGCGGCATCGTGACGAGTGCCGCCTCGATCACGGCCCGGCCCTTGGTAGCGGTCTCTACAGCCTCCGGTGGAAGCTCAACGGATTCAGCCATCTGCGGCGCGGTTGTGGACAACACTGTGGGCGGTCGCGGCTACAGCCACGCTAAGAGCCTGTTTATACAGCAACATCACGAGAAAGGGAGCGATCAGCCGTCGCTCGGAAGCCATTGATACCGCCGAGATTACTCGCCGGTTGTCTTGCCGCTGGAAGCGCTTGGGTTCCCGGCTTGAACGTCGCCCTCCCCCGGATGGTCGAGGTGGACAAAAAATCCGTCCCCGCCGACCTGTAGCACTCTTGTCGCGACCAAGTGTTACAGGACCCACAACCCGTAGCTGTGGTCGCTTGGCCGCGGTCGCTACTTTCCAGTGCAAAATCGTGGCCCGCCACATCTGCAACATCATGGCCCGCCACGTCATTCCCCCGCGTCGCTGTGAGGCGCGCTGGCGGGCGGATGCCAGTTCAGATGTTGGCCGCCGTCGAGCGCAAGCATCTGACCAGTCACGGACGGCAGCGCAAGCAAGGCCAATGCTGCACGTGCGATCTCGGCGGGTTGAGGTCCGCGACGCAACGGCAGCCGCGAAACCTGGTGCGCGAATTGCGCTTCGGTCTGTCGCTGATTCGGCAACGCGGGGCCGGGGCCGATCGCGTTCACGCGGATGCGCGGCGCAAGCGCGAGTGCGAGCGACTGCGTCAGTGCCCAAAGTCCTGCTTTCGAGACCGTGTAGGAGACGAAGTGCGGTGTGATCGACCAGACGCGCTGATCGATCATGTTCAGCACCATGCCTTCGGCATCGTCTGGCAGTGCGCGGGCGAACAGCTGCGTCAGCACGAAGGGTGCGCGCAGGTTTGGTTCGAGGTGCAGATCCCAACTGTCTCGCGTGACCGTGTCCCACTCGTCGCGCTCGAATGCGCTCGCGTTGTTGACCAGCACGCCGAGCGGGCCGAGCGCCTCGGTCGCCTGCGGGATGATGGCGCCGACGGCGTGCTCGTCGCGCAGATCGGCCTCGATCAGGACGGTCTGCGGCGACGTGGCGCGCAGCTCGTTCAACGTCTGCTCGGCCACCGCATCCCACTTGCGGCAGTGCAGCGCCACCGCGAATCCCGCCTCCGCCAGCGCCAGCGCGATCGCCTTGCCCAGGCGCTTGGCAGCACCCGTGACAAGTGCTGCCCGCGGGATCGCAGCGGGGATATTGTCGGCGACGCGCTCAGCCACGTCGGCGCCGGCCGCGCTTCATCTTCGCCGGATCGTAGCCGCCTCCGCCGGGACCAAGCGGCTCGGGCGTGCGGTCCCTCTTGGGCCGCAGGCTGACGCTTGGCGCCGGCGGCGGCTCCAGTCCGAGCTCCAGCGCCTCCAGCCGTCTGATCTCGTCGCGCAGGCGGGCGGCCGCCTCGAATTCGAGATCGGCCGCGGCGGCGCGCATCCGCTTCTCCAGCTCCGCGATCGACGCCTTGAGGTCCTTGCCAACGAACTCGGCGATACTCGCATCCTTCACCGGCGCGACGGTGACGTAGTCCTGCTCGAACACGCTCTCCAGCACACGGCCGATCTGCTTGCGCACGGTCTGCGGCGTGATGCCGTGCGCCTCGTTCCACGCGATCTGCTTGTTCCGCCGCCGCTCTGTCTCCTCCAGTGCGACGCGCAGGCTGTTGGTCATCGTGTCGGCGTACAGGATCACGCGGCCGTCCACGTTGCGCGCCGCACGTCCGATGGTCTGGATCAGGCTGGTCTGGCTGCGCAGGAAGCCTTCCTTGTCGGCGTCCAGGATCGCCACCAGCATGCACTCGGGGATGTCGAGCCCCTCGCGCAGCAGGTTGATCCCCACCAGCACGTCGAACACGCCCAGCCGCAGGTCGCGGATGATCTCGATACGCTCCAGCGTGTCGATGTCGGAGTGCAGGTAGCGCACCTTCACGCCGTTCTCGGTCAGGTAGTCGGTCAGGTCCTCGGCCATGCGCTTGGTGAGCGTGGTCACCAGCACGCGGCCGCCTCGCGACGCGACGACGCGGATCTCCGCCAGCAGGTCGTCCACCTGGCGCTCGACCGGGCGCACGTCGCACACCGGATCGACGAGGCCCGTCGGGCGGATCACCTGCTCGGCGAACACGCCCTGCACGCGCTCCATCTCCCAAGGGCCGGGGGTGGCGCTCACAAAGAGGGTCTGTGGGCGGAAGCGTTCCCACTCCTCGAACTTGAGCGGGCGGTTGTCGATGCAGGACGGCAACCGGAAGCCGAACTCCGCCAGGATCGACTTGCGCGCGTGGTCGCCGCGCTCCATCCCGCCGAGCTGCGGCACCGTGACGTGGCTCTCGTCGACGATCAGCAGCGCGTCCTCGGGCAGGTATTCGAACAGCGTCGGCGGCGGCTCGCCCGGATTGCGGCCCGACAGGTAGCGCGAATAGTTCTCGATGCCCTTGCAGCTGCCCGTGGTTTCCATCATCTCGATGTCGAACGTCGTGCGCTGCTGCAGGCGCTCGGCCTCCAGCAGCTTGCCCTCGGCATTCAGTTGCGCCAGCCGATCGCGGAGCTCCACCTTGATGCCCGCGATCGCCTGAATGAGCGTCGGGCGCGGTGTGACGTAGTGGCTGTTGGCGTATACCGTGACCTGTTCGAGCTTGCCTGCGATCTCGCCGGTCAGCGGGTCGAACTCGCTGAGCCCGTCCACCTCGTCGCCGAACAGGCTGATGCGCCAGGCGCGGTCTTCCAGGTGCGACGGCCAGATGTCCACCGTCTCGCCGCGCATGCGGAACGTGCCGCGCTGGAACGCGGCGTCGTTGCGCCGATATTGCAGATCCACCAGGGCGCGCGCGAGCTTGTCGCGCACGATCTGCCCGCCGAGCTGCAGCCGCACGACCATCCGCGCGTACGTCTCGACCGAGCCGATGCCGTAAATGCAGGAGACCGAGGCGACGATGACCACGTCGTTGCGCTCCAGCAGCGCCTGTGTGGCGGCGTGGCGCATGCGGTCGATCTGCTCGTTGATCTGCGCGTCCTTCTCGATGTACGTGTCGGTGCGCGGCACGTACGCTTCCGGCTGGTAGTAGTCGTAGTAGCTGACGAAATACTCGACCGCGTTGTCGGGGAAGAATCCCTTCATCTCGCCATACAGCTGGGCGGCGAGCGTCTTGTTCGGCGCCAGGATGAGCGTCGGCTTCTGCACCGCCTCGATCACCTTGGCCATGGTGAACGTCTTGCCCGAGCCCGTCACGCCGAGCAGCACCTGGTCGCGCTCTGCGCTCTCGACGCCACGTACCAGTTCGGCGATCGCCGTCGGCTGGTCGCCCGAGGGCTCGTATTCGGAGACGATGCGCAGCGCGCGCGTGCGCGGCTTGGGCGGCTGCCGCGGCGGCATGAAGAGGGGCGGGGCTTCGAGCGTGGCCGGCATGGGCGTATCGGGCATCGGCTAGAGATGGACCCGGCAACCCGGCAGGTCGAGGCCCGTCAGGAGAACTTCCCGACGACGAGACGGTAGGCGAGCGTGGTCGCGACCAGGCAGAAGACGACGGAGACCGTCACGTTGGCGATCGCCTGGATCGGGCGTCCGCTGCGCAGCAGGTCGAAGGTCTGCAGGCTGAACGACGAAAAGGTGGTGTAGCCGCCGCACACGCCGACCATCAGGAACGTTGCCAGCTCAGGGCTCATCGCGTGGCGCGTCGACGCCAGCCCAGCCAGTCCGCCGATCAGCGCCGAGCCGAGGATGTTCACGATCACCGTGCCGAGCGGGAACGTCGACGGCGCCAGTTCGGTGAACGCCAACACCATTGCGTAACGCGCGATACTGCCCAGCGCGCCGCCGATCCCGACAAGGACGAACTGCATCCGGGCAGGCTAGGCCATGGCCGCCTCGCTCGGAAGCGGCCACGGCGAAGCCCGGGATCACTAGCAGTGCGCGGGGATCCAGTAGCCGTTCCACGAGAGATGCCCGGGAACGCAGACGCGCACGGGGGCGACGTAGACGTAACGCGGGCCGTAGCCGTAGTAGTGCCAGCCCCAGGTGCGGTAGATGACCCACGCCTTCGCATCACCCATGGTGAGCGAGGCGATGCTCGCCACGGCCACGGCGGCGAGCACTGTGCGGGTCGCGATCTTCTTCAACATCGTCTGTGTCTCCATTCGTTCGGCGCTGCCCGGGACCATCCCGCTGCTCGTTCGCCGACGACGCGGACTGTGCGCCGGGCGGCCCTCCGGCGCTGCGAACGGACACACACAGAACTCCGTCGGATGCGCGAGGTCTGAAATGCTTCAGCAAAAGCCTCTCGCGCGACCCCGGCGGCTTGTGCGGTCAGCAGCACAACCCCTAGACACGCAGGATGTCTAGCTATTCTCCGACTCCATCGCCGCGTGGCACGAGCGAGCATGTCGTGCGTGCGCGTCCGGCGGTGAGGTGGTGACGGCCCTGGCCATGTCCGCTCCGCGGCGCTGGATGCGTGATGCGCGCCGCGCGATGGCGCGACTGCCGACGTTGCGCATCAGCCGGCCGCCGGATGCGCCGGCGCTGCCGGTGCGCGATCCGTGGCCCGGCGATCCGGTGCGCGGCGCGCGCCTCATCAAGGGTGAGCTGCTCTGCGCCGGCGGCGCCTGCGTGCTGCGGCCGGGCGACTGGGTGGCACTGGCGGCCGCGCCGCCGCCGTTCCGCGCCGCTGCGCACTCGTTCGGATGGCTGCGCGATCTGCGCGCGCTCGGCACCGACGCCGCACGTCTGCGCGCCCGCGCCTTGGCGGCGGACTGGATCGCGACCGGGGCCGCCGACCCGATGGCAAAGGTGCCGGACATCGCCGGCGCGCGCATCGCGGCGTGGCTCGGCCACTACGATTTCTTCGCCGCCTCGGCCGATGACGGATTTCGTCAGCGGATGATGGGCCGCCTCGTCGCGGACGCGCGCGCGCTCAGCGCCGGCCTGCCCGCCGAGGAGCTCGACGCGCGCGTGCTGACCGCGCTCAAGGGCCTGATCGCCGCCGCCGCCGCGTTGCCGGACCATGCCGCGTACATGACCCGCGCGCTGCGCTTCCTGCCGCAGGAGATCGGGCGGCAGATCCTGCCCGACGGCTGCCATGTCGAGCGTAGCCCGGCCATGCAGCTCAGCGCGCTGCAGGACCTGACCGAGATCCGCACCCTGCTGCAGGCCGCCCAGATCGTCCCGCCGCCGGCCCTGACCGGGGCCATCGAGCGCTCGGCGGCGGCGCTGCGGGTGATGCGGCACGGCGACGGCGGTCTCGCCTTGTTCAACGGCAGCCGCGAGGAGACCGCCGGGCTGATCGACCTCGTGCTCAGCCAGGCCGGCCGCGGCGCCCGCGGGCCGTCCTCGTTGCCGGACGGCGGCTTCCAGCGGCTGCAGGCCGGCAGAACGGTGCTGATGGTCGATTGCGGCGCGCCTCCGCCGCCGGGGCTCGACCGCTTCGCCCACGCCGGCACGCTGTCGATGGAGATGTCGATCGGGCGCGAGCGGTTGATCGTCAATTGCGGCGGCACCGACGGCGCCGGGGCCGAATGGCACGACGCGCTACGCGCGACGGCGGCGCATTCCACCCTTGTGATCGCCGACCTCAGTTCGTCGGAGGTGCGGCCGCAGGGCCTCGGCCGGCGGCCGGAGAAGGTCGAGGTCCACCGGCAGGAGGCGAACGGCGCGCATTGGCTGGAGGCCAGCCAGGACGGCTGGCGCAAGCCGTTCGGCGCCATCCACCGCCGCCGCTTGTATGTGGCCGAGACCGGCGAGGACGTGCGCGGCGAGGATTCCGTCGAGGCCGAGACCGGCCAGCCCTTCTCGGTTCGGTTTCACCTTCATCCGGCGGTCTCGGCCAGCTTGCAGCAGGACGGCGACTCGGTGCTGCTGCGCCTGCCCTCCGGCAGCTTCTGGCGGTTGCGGGCGGACGGCGTGCGGATGGCGCTGGAGGAGAGCGTCTATTTCGGCGGCGACACGCCCCGCCGCACCGAGCAGGTCGTGCTCATCGCCGATCAGGATGGGCCGCAGCAGGTGAAGTGGGCCATCGGCAAAATCAACTAAAGCGCGAGCTCAACTCGGGTATTGCAAGCGGAGGTTCCGGTGTGCTTCAGTCACACGATCGTGAGCACGCCCGCCGATCCGTCCGCGTCGTTTCCCGTCCCGGAACTGAACATGTCCGGCGAAGCCACGCATGTTTCGGTGCGTGCGGTTCCGGGCGCGGTGTTCGTGCTGATGCGCCGCGACCGGCCGCACGATCACCGGCGCATGTTCGCCGAGCTGACCCTCTCGCAGGCGCGCGCAATGCAGAGCGACCTGGCCGCAGCGATCCGCGAAGCGACCACCGCCGGCGTTCCCTGAGGGGCCGAGCGGATCAGTCCGGCAGATCGAGCACCGCCGGGCCGGACATCGCGTCGGTCACGCCGAGCCCGCCTCCGAAGTCCACGAGCGTCGCGCGAAACGTATCGAGGGTCGCGGTCATGGGACCGCGCGCCGCTGCCAACGCCGCCTCGTCGGCCCACTCGCCAATCAGGCAATAGCTCCGCTCTCCGGTGCGGATGATCGTGCCGCGCTTCAGGCCGGGCCAGTTCGCCCGGCCGCCGCGATGCGCGTCGAGGAACTGCGCCTCGGCGCCCGGCTTGATCTGGAACTTCACGACATTGAACGCCGTCATGCCTCGCTCTCCTCGCACGCGGTTAAGGGTGGGTGGACGGCTCAGGCGTCCCAGGCCTGGATCGAAAGCTGGCGCGCGATCCGGCCGTGCAGCAGTTCTAGCATCGCCGAGCAAAAGACGCGCTTGCCGTCGGGATACGTGCAGGTCTGCGTGAAGGCGACGCGGTCGCCCTCGGCGATGCCGGTATCGACGCGATGCGTCATCGTCCGGCCGCACACGTCGTCGTAGTAGGCGGAGATCGCGTCCCTGCCCTTGATCTCCAGCGGATGGCTGGGCGGGTTGTTCTGGTCGATGATCCTCAGCACCGCGTCGTCGGTATAGAAGCCGGCGAGCGTCACCCCGTCGCGGCTTTCGATCGCCCGGCGCAGCGCCGGGATGGTGAGTGCGTGCATGTGCTGCTCCTGCCTGATTTCGGATTGCGCTACGGCTACTTCGCCGCGGTCGCTGGGGCGTGCTCTGCGGCGGCGCGCAGAACCGTGTCTGTTTCGTGCTTGAACGTCGCGAGATCGACCTGCATCCCGTTCAGCACCGTGCTCCAGTGCCGCGAGATCGCCGCCATCGCGACCGCCTCGCGGATCTCGGCGTCGGTGGCACCGTTCGCCTTGGCCGCCGCGGTGTGGAAGTAGATGCAGTAGGTGCAGGGGATCTGCGCCGCCACCGCGAGGCCGATCAGCTCCTTCTCCTTGCCCGACAGCGCGCTGTGCGGGTTGAGCTGCACGGTCTTGAACTCCGCCCAGGCGCCGGCGATGCCTTCCTCGGGGAACAGGGTGAAGAACGTCGGCACGCTGCCGAGCGTCGCCTGGATGTCGTGGTAGGTCGCGGCCGCGTCCTGCGCGCGTGCCGGCGACCATGAGCCGAGAACGGCGGCGATGGCGGCCGCGGCGACGGAACGAGACGTGATCGATGACATGAACGTTCTCCTGTTTCGGTTGCAACGTGCCGTGGGACGTTAGGGGCGCGCCTCCAGCACGAGGTTGAACGGCGTCGCGGTCGCGCGCCGGAACCGCGTGAAGCCGCCGGCGGTCACCACCTCGCGCAGCCGCGCCTCGCCGGCCTGCGCGCCCAGCGCAAGGCCCACGTCCTGCGATAGCGACGCCGGGGTGCAGATCATCGTCGAGGCCGCATAGTACACGCGGCCGACCGGGTTGAGATTGTCGGCCAGGCAGTCGTGCGCGAACGGCTCGACCAGCAGCCACGTGCCGTCCTCCGCCAGCGAGGCGTGCACATGCGCCGCGGCACCCACCGGATCGCCCATGTCGTGCAGGCAGTCGAAGCAGGCGACGAGGTCGTAGCCCCGCGCGGGGAACTCCTTGGCCGTCGCCACCTCGAAGGTGACGCGGTCGTCGACACCGGCCTCCGCCGCTGCATCGCGCGCCGCCTCGACCGACGGCAGATGGTAGTCGAACCCGAAGAAGCGCGAGCGCGGATAGGCCTGAGCCATCAGGATGGTCGAGGCGCCGTGCCCGCAGCCGACGTCGGCCACCGATGCGCCGGCCTCCAGCTTCGCCACCACGCCGTCGAGCGCCGGCAGCCAGTCGCTGACCAGGTTCTGCCGATAGCCGGAACGGAAGAACCGCTCGGTACCGCAGAACAGACAGCGCGAATGCTCGTGCCAGCCCAGGCCGCGGCCGGAGCGGAACGCGTCGGTGATCTTCGGCACCGCGCGGAACATCGCCTCGGCGATGTCGAAGAAGCCGGCGAGGAACGCCGGGCCTTGCTCGTTGGCGAACACCTCCGCCTGCTCGGGCTCGAGCCGGAACGTCTGCGTCGCCGCATCGTAGTCGACGTAGCCCGACGCCGCCTGTGCGGCGAGCCACTCTCGCACGTAGCGTTCCGCCGTCCCGGTGCGTTGCGCGAGTGCCGCCGACGTCAGCGGGCCGGCGGCGAGCGCCTTGAACAGGCCGAGCCGGTCGCCCACCAGGACGAGGGCTGCGTTCGCCGTCGCACCCATGTCGCCGACCATGCGGCCGAGAAACGCATTCATCCGGTCCGGGTCGACCGCCATCGCCGTGATCTGCGATGCCGACATGCGCTGGCTCCCACTGGTGCCTGCGCGGCATCATGACGACGCCGGTCCGTCGGCGCTTCGCCCGGACGGGCCATTCGCCTCATGGCTCTATCGGCGGAGGGCGCGACCAGGCACCGTCTCGGGCTGCTGGCGGGCGGCGAAGGCCGCCGCCGCCGCGCGGTTCGCCAGATCGAGCTTGCAGAGGATGTTGGCTACGTGGCGCTTGACCGTGTGCTCGCTGATGCCGCGCTCGGACGCGATCTCAGCGTTGGTAAGGCCGCGCGCCAGCAATGTCAGGACGTCGCGTTCACGCCCGGTCAGTGCCGCGAGCATCGCGTCGTCGCCGGCGGGCCGGCGCGCGCCGTCGCCTTCGAGGATCAGCAGCGCGGGTGCGTGCTCGGCGTCCGGCAGCCGCCTTCCGGCATCGGTGAAGCGCAGGCCGCATCCCGGCACGATGTCGCGCACCATTGCCGAGACCAGAACCTCGCCGGCGCGGGCGGCCGAGGCGATCCGCACCGACAGCCGGATCGCCGGGCCGCCGACATCGTCGCCGGCGATCTCCACCTCGCCGGTATGCACGCCCGCGTGCAGCAGGATGCCGGCCTGCGCCGCCGCTGCCCGCAGCGCGAGCGCGCAGCGCAGCGCGCGGACCGGGCCGTCGAAGATCGCGGTCGTTCCGTCCGGCCGCGGCCGCAGCTCATGGCCGCGATGCTGCCGCAGGTTGGCCGCGATCTGCTCGCGGAACTCGTGCAGCTGCTCGAGCCAGGAGTGCGGGCGGTCGCGTCCGGCGCGGCCCGCGTCCGCGAGGTCGGCGCAGAGCACCGTCGCGAGCACGGTGTTCGATTCGGGAACCGGACGCGCGCCGGTGAGAAACTCCTCGATCTCGTCGACGACCCGGTCGGTCTCGCCGACCCAGATCGGATGATCGACGCCGGGGACCTCCACGTGCTTCGCGCCGGCGATATTGCGCGCGAGATAGCGCCCCGCCTCCGGCCGCACACGCGCATCCTGGTCGCGGTGGATGACGAGCGTCGGAACGCGAACCGCCGAGAGGACGCCGCGGACGTCGATCTGGCTGTTCATCCGCGCCAGCGCGATCGCACCAGCCGGGCTAGTCCCGAGCCGCTCGAAGCGGGCCCACCACGCGCGGAAGCGTTCGTTGCCGACGAGGTTCGGACAGAAGCTCTTCAGCGTGCTGCCGTCGCCCCAGCTCGACTCGGCCACCGCGATGAAGGCCTCGACCTGCTCCTGGGAGAGCACGCAGGAATGGAAATGAGCATAGGCGCCGTAGAGGACGAGGGCGCGCGTGCGTTGCGGATAGGTGGCCGCGAACAGGATCGACATCGGGCCGCCCTCGGAGGCGCCCAGCAG
>DATEQV010000508.1:0-4478 GCA_035272265.1 Acidisphaera sp.
TGCTGCAATCGCGCGCGACGGACGAGACCGGCTTCGTGCAACCGACGATCGCCGAGCTGCGCGCGGTGCGCGGCACCAACGGCATCTACAACAACAACGCGATCCAGACGTGGCAGGTCAGGCCGGACGGGAGCGTGTTCAATGTCCAGCTGGCCTAGGCGCCTTGCCCTGCTCGGCATCGCCATCGCCCTAGGCAGCGGCGCGCCGGTGCCGCCCGAGACCGTCGATTACGGCCTCGGCACCACGCCGACGCAACAGCAGATCGATGGCTGGGCGATCGCCGCGCGACCGGACGGCCAAGGCCTGCCGCCGGGCCATGGCTCGGTGAAGGACGGCGACGACCTGTATGCGACGATGTGCTCAACGTGCCACGGCACGTTCGGCGAGGGCGAGGGCCGGTATCCGCGCCTCGTCGGCGAAGGCACGCTCACCGGCGAGCGCCCGGAGCCGACGATCCAGAGCTACTGGCCGTACGCGACGACGGTGTTCGACTACGTCAACCGCGCGATGCCGTTTCCCACGCCACACATGCTGACGCCGGACCAGGTTTATGCCATCACGGCGTACGTGCTGAACATCAGCGGCATCGTGGGCGACGACTTCGTCGCCGACCGCGACAGCCTGCCGAAGGTGCAGATGCCCAACCGCAACGGCTTCATCTGGCACGATCCGCGCCCCGACACGCACGACACCGCGTGCATGACCGACTGCCGCAATCCCGCCGACATCAAGATCACCTCGACCGCGGAAGGCAAGAACCTGACGCCGCGCGAGACCGGCCCGCTCGACACGTCGTTGCCGCAATGAGGACGCGAATCGCCATCGCCGCGCTGGGGGCGGTCGCGGCACTGACGCCACTGCGCCTGGGCGCGCAACAGGCCGCGACGATGCCGGGGCAGGAGCTGGCGTTCGACCGTAGCAAAGGCAACTGCCTCGCCTGCCACGCGATGCAGGGCAGCGACGTGCCGAGCACTGTCGGGCCCGAGCTGAACGACATGAAAGCGCGGTTCCCCGACCGCCGCGACCTCGTCGCGATCCTGTACGACGAGCAGACGCGCAATCCGCTGACGGTGATGCCGCCGTTCGGCCGCAACATGATTCTGACCCAGAAGGAAATCGAGCAGATCGTCGATTTCCTCTACACGCTGTAGCCGCAGGGAACGCCGTCATGCACCCGACGTCCGCACCCATGAGCAACGCCACGCGGCGCGAGACCTTGCGCATCCTGGCCCTGCTCGGCATGGCCGGGATCGCCGGCACGGCGCGCGCCGCCTCCGCGCCCGGCTGGCCCGACGACGCGTTCCACCAGAAGACGATGCCCGACGCCGTCAACGCGCTGTACGGCAAGCCGTTCGAGGCGTCCGACAAGGTGACGCTGGACGTGCCGGAGATCGCCGAGAACGGCGCCGTCGTGCCGGTGAACGTCGGCACCACGCTGCCCAACGTCACCACGATCAGCATCCTGGTGCCGGAAAATCCCTTCACGCTCGCCGCGTCGTACAAGCTGCCCGACGGCACGCTGCCGGCGATCGGCTGCCGGCTGAAGATGGCCAAGACGAGCGACGTGGTGGCGATCGTCGAATCCGACGGCAAGCTGTTCGCGGCGACGAAGAACGTGAAGGTCACGCTCGGCGGCTGCGGCGGCTGAGAGGGGAGCAGACCGATGCCATCCACCATCCGCGTCCGCGCCATGGCCTCCGGCACGCAGACAGACGTGCAAGCGCTGATCCAGCATCCGATGGACAGCGGCTTCGTCAAGGACAGCAACGGCGTGCTGATCCCGCCGCGCCACATCGAGACGGTGACCTTCGAGCACGACGGCAAGCCCGTGCTGATCGCCGACTGGGGCCCCGCGGTGTCCAAGGACCCGTATATCAAGTTCGCCTTCAAAGGAGGTGCCAAGGGCGACACGTTGACCGTCACCTGGATCGACAACCAGGGCAAGACGGACAGCCTGGAGGCAAAGATCGCGTGAGCCTGCGCCGCGCCATCGCTGTTGTGTTGACGGGACTGCTGCTCGGCGGGGCGGCGCCGGGCGCTCTCGACACCGACAACCCGCAGGCCGAGCAGGCCGCGTTTCAAGCCTATTTCAAGAACCGCTTTCCGAGCCTGCCGATCGCGGAGTTCGGCAACGGCCCCTATGCGGTCAACGCGGACATGCGCAAGCAGTGGGAGGAGATCATGCAGTTCCCTCCCTACGACTTCGCGCTCGACGAAGGAAAGACGGCGTTCGAAACCAAGTTTGCCGACGGCAAGTCCTACGCCGACTGCTTCGAGAACGGCGGCATCGGCGTGCGGCAGAATTTTCCGTATTTCGACACCAAGGCTGGCGAGGTCGTCACGCTGGATCTTGCGATCAACCGCTGCCGGCAGGCGAACGGCGAGAAGCCGCTGCCGTACCAGACCGGCCTGATGGTGTCGCTCACCGCCTACATGGCAGAGACCTCGCGGGGCAGGCCGTTCGACATCAAGATCCCGGACGATCCCCGCGCCCTCGCCGCGTACGAAGACGGCAAGCGGTATTTCTACACGCGGCGCGGCCAGCTGAACTTCTCCTGCGCGAGCTGCCACGTCACCGCCGCCGGACAGCGCATGCGCGCCGACATCCTGGCGCCGGCACTCGGCATCCTCGCCGCGTTCCCGATCTACCGGTCGGAGTGGGGCAGCATGGGCACGATCGACCGGCGCTTCACGACCTGCAGCTCGCAGATGCGCTCCGAGCCGCTCGATCCGCAGGACAAATCGTATCGCAACCTCGAGTACTTCCTGTCGTACATGAGCAATGGCGTGCCGATCTCCGGTCCGGGGACGCGGCCGTGAGGGCGCTGGGAATTGCCGTCGCGCTGGCATCGCTTGCGGCGACGGCGCATGCGGCGAAGCAGGAAGATGCGCAAGCCGCGCTGGCCGACGCGAGGCAGGCCGAGGCGCAGGCGGCAAGCTACGGCAATCGCTGGCTGCCGGCCGAGGCCGCGCTGAAGGCGGCGCAGGACGCGCTGGCGAAGCAGGCCTGGGACGATGCGATCGCGCAGGCGAACCGGGCGAAAGCGCTCGCGCAGCGCGCGGTCGAGCAGTCGCGGGACCAAGAGGCGCGCTGGCGTGACGCGGTGATCCGCTGAGGCGCGCGAACCAGCTCGGAAGGGCAACATGACGCCGAACCGTCGCGATGTTCTCCGGCTGCTCGGCGCGAGCGTCGCCGGCATCCTGCCGCGCGCGTCGCGCGCGCAGGCGCAGAGCGACCTGTACGACATCGGCCGCAGCGGCAACGTTCGGCTGCTGCACATCACCGATACGCACGGGCAGATCCTGCCGGTCTATTTCCGCGAGCCGAGCGTCAACATCGGCATCAGCGAGGCGGCCGGAAGGCCGCCGCATCTGGTGGGCGAGGCGCTGCTGAAGCATTTCGGGATCAGCCCCGGCACGCCGTCGGCGCACGCGCTGACCTATCTGGACTTCACCGAAGCCGCGCACCGCTATGGCCGCATGGGCGGCTACGCGCACCTCGCCACGCTGATTGCCCGGCTGCGCGCGGAGGCCCCGGCCAACACGCTGCTGCTCGACGGCGGCGATTCCTGGCAGGGCTCGTGGGTTGCGCACGACACGCAGGGCGCGGGCATGGTGACGCTCGCCAATCTGCTCGGCGTCGATGCGATGACCTCGCACTGGGAGATGTGCTACGGCGAGGCGACGTTCCGCGCCAACCTCGGCAAGCTCAAGGCGACGTATCTCGCGCAGAACGTCTTTTTGACCGACGAGGCGGCGTTCAACGGCGCGCAGGCGTTCGACGCCGATACCGGCCGTGTGTTCCGTCCGTACATGATGCGCGAGGCCGGCGGCCGTCGCATCGCCATCATCGGCCAGTGCTTTCCGTACCAGCCGATCGCGCATCCGCACCGCTTCGTGCCGGACTGGACGTTCGGCATTCGCGAAGCCGAGCTGCAGAAGGTCGTCGACACGACGCGGGACAAGGAACACGCGGACGCCGTCGTGCTGCTCTCGCACAACGGCATGGACGTCGATCTCAAGCTTGCCAGCCGGGTGCGCGGGATCGACATCATCCTGGGCGGCCACACGCACGATGCGCCGCCGCAGCCGACGCTGGTGAGCAACGCGGGCGGCAAGACGCTGGTCGCCAATGGCGGGTCGAACGGCAAGTTCGTCGGCGTGGTCGATCTCGATGTCGGCCAGGGCCGCGTGGCCGGCGTGACATACACGCTGCTGCCGGTGTTCTCCAACCTGCTGCCGGCCGATCCGACCGTCGTGAAGGCCGTCGACGAGCTGCGCGCGCCCTATGCCGCGAAACTGGACGAGACGCTCACCACGGCGGGCGAGTTGCTGTACCGGCGCGGCAACGTCGCCGGCACCATGGACGACGTGATCTGCGCGGCGCTGCGGCAGGAGCTCGACACGCCGATCTCGCTCTCGCCCGGATTCCGCTGGGGACCGAGCGCGCTGCCGGGCGACGCGATCACCATGGATCT
>DATEQV010000509.1:0-8625 GCA_035272265.1 Acidisphaera sp.
TGGTGGTGCGGCGGCGCGATACGGCGGCCCCGACGGTGCTCGCCTGCACGCTGCTCGCGTACGACGAGCGGTTCGAACTCGGCCGCACGCTGGCCGAGGCGTCAGGCGCGGTGGCGCTCAACCACCCGCATTGCGCCCGCTTCTGCGTGCTCGGCGGTGCCGCCTGCTCGCGATAGCGTCTGGCATCAGGCCGCGACCTTCACCGCCGCCGCGCCCTCCAGCGCGAGCCGAACGATCTGCTCCGCCGCGCGCGTCCAGTGGCAGCGGGCCAGCACGTCCTTGCGCGCGGCCGCGGCGGCGGTGCGGTCAGGTCGCCAGCCGCAGGCGATCGCCGTCATCGCGGCAATCAGCGCGTCGACATCCGGCTCGATGAACGCCCCGACCAGTCCCTTGCCGTCGTCTTTCGGGCTGAACCGGCCCGGAATGCGCATCGACAGCCGGTCGTCGCAGAAGTCGTCGGTCGCCCCGCCGGCCGTCACGATCGTCGGCACCCCGCATGCGATCGCCTCCAGCACCGGCAGGTTGAAACCCTCCGCGCGATAAGGCGACACGTACGCATCGGCGCAGGCCAGCAGCCGGGCCAGCTGCTCCGGGGTCAGGTTGAGGGGCACCGTCGTGATCCCGGACACCACGCGCTCGTCGACCAGCGCCGGACACGTCGCACCCAGCGTCCGGATCGTGTCCGCCACAGCCAGGCCGTAAAGGCCACTCTGGTCCTTGCACAACAGCCGCACGCGGTGGCCACGCAGCCGCAGCACCGCGAACGCGCGCAGCAGCGTGTCGATCCCCTTGTCCCACAGCGGCGCGCCGACATTGATGAAGACGGTCTCGTCCTCGGCAATGCCGATCGCCGCGCGGACCGCCGGCCTTACCGCCGCGTCGAGCGGGGTGAAGGTCTGCGTGTCGACGCCGTGCGGCACCACATGCACGCGCTCGGCCGGAAATCCAAAGGCGACGATGCGGTCCCGTGTCCAGGCCGACGGCGTGACGATCGCGTTGTCGCCTTGCGTCCAGTAGCCGCGCTCGACGCCGTCGGCGGCAAGGTTCAGCGGCGACAGACCGACCTCGGTAACCATGAAGGTCAGGGTACGCTTGCCCGCCCACGCGCTGCCGGCACCGGCGCGGAACGGCGAGGAGATGCGATAGACTCCGTCGACGCGATCGAGCCCCACGCGCGGCTCGCGCAGGCTCAGCAGCCAGGTCCGATCGGCCGCCGGAAACCCGGCATCGTGATCCTTCGCGTTCCAGTGCGCCATCGCGAACGGCAGGTCACGGTGGAACAGCTCGATCCCCGGCATCCCCCGCATCGCCAGGAGCTGGTGCTGGTTGGTCAGCGCGAACGAGTGGTTGATGCCGCGCCAGCCCTCGACCAGCAGCCCGCGCCGTTCGGATTGCATCTGCGCTCCTTCCAGTTGCGCCCCGTTGCCGTGCCGGGTGGCCGCGCCCCACATCACGCCGCCAACAGTTGCGGCTGGCGTCCGGACGCAGCACGCCGGTCGCTGCAACGACAGGGCAGCCTGCGCACGCAGGTATGAACGGACGCTGAGCACATCGCGTCCGGCGGCGCGCGCCTGCGTGAGCGCGGTTCGCACCTTTTTAACCCGCGGCTGCGACCCTCCGGCCCGTCCCAAAAACGGCGACACGTCTACCCGTCTGCCTAGGGAGCCGCCGCCGTGACGACAACCAGCTTCTCCTCCGCCGAAATCGCCGCGATGTCGACAGCCACGATCGCTGGCCTGTCGAGCGACATCATCTCCGGCTTCACGACGGCGCAGGCGCCAGGACTCACCTCGGCTGACCTGAACTCGATCAGCTCCGGCCTGCTACAGGCGATCACGACCGCCGACATTCAGGTGCTGACGACAGCTACGCTGAACGGCCTGACGGCCGCGACGGCGGCAGAGCTGACGACCGGGCAGGCGGCCGCGCTGACGTCCAAGCAGGTTGCTGTGATGGCCACCGATGCGATCGGTGCCATCGCCGACTCGCTGTCCAGCGGCGCCATCCCCGGCCTGACCACCAGCCAGGTCAACGGCCTCGGCACCGCCCAGGTCAACGCGCTGGGCAGCAACGTCAACGACCGGACCAGCATCGGCGCGATCTCCACCGCCGCCGTCACCGGCCTCACCTCCACCGAGATCGGCGACCTCGGCACCGCCTCGGTGCAGGCGCTCACCTCCGGCCAGATCAAGGCGCTGGGCAGCGCCCAGATCGCCGGCCTGAATTCCACCACCGACGGCGCCGCGCTCACCTCCACCCAGACCGCCGTGCTCGGCTCCGCCCAGCTCAACGTCATGACCACCGCGCTCGGCGCCATCGGATCGGCCCAGTTCCAGGCCATCGGCACCGCCGCCATCGCCGGCATGACCACCGCCGCGCTCAACGCCCTCGGCACCGCGCAGGCCAGCGCGCTCACCAGCGCCCAGCTGCACGGCCTCAGCTCGGCCCAGGTCGCCGGCCTCGGCGACGCCAACATCGCCGTCATCCCGACCAGCGTGCTCGCCACCCTCAGCTCCGGCCAGCTCGCCAGCCTCGACGCCGCCGGCGTGACCGAGGTCCTCGCCTCGCTCTCCTCCAGCGCCATCCCCGGCCTGACCACCAGCCAGGTCAACGGCCTCGGCACTGCCCAGGTCGCCGGCCTGAGCTCCACCCAGACCGCCGCCCTGACCTCCGCCCAGGTCACCGCGCTGGGCGCCAACGTCAACGACCTGACCAGCATCGGCGCGATCTCCACCGCCGATATTGCCAGCCTCTCCTCGGCCGAAGTCGGCGCCCTCAACACCACCTCGGTGCAGGCGCTCACCTCCGGCCAGGTCAAGGCGCTCGGCACCGCGGGCATCAGCTCGATGATGGCGGCCGGCACGGCGGATATCGGCGCACTGACGACCCAGCAGCTGTCGGCCCTGACCTCCGCTCAGGTAGGCGCGATGGGCTCGGCGGGTCTGGGAGCGATCAGCACCGCCTACCTGGAGTCGCTGACAACCATCGCGGTGACCGGCCTGACGACCGGCCAGGTCGCCTCGCTGAGCAGCAACCAGGCGCTCGGACTGCAGCCGATGCAGTTCCAGGCTCTGCCGACGTCGGACTGGGGAGCGCTCACCTCGGTCGCCGCCCCGGGCCTGACCAGCGCCGACCTCGCCGTCATCCCGACGGGTGGCATGCTGGCCCTGTCGACCGCCGCGATCAGCGCCCTGCAGTCGGCGGAAATCGCCGCCCTGCCCACGGCGGACATCGCGGCCATGGCCACCAGCCAAATATACGGGCTGACGACCGGGCAGCTGTCCTCGATGACCGGCGCGCAGGCCGGCGCCTTCGACGCCGCCCAAATCGGGGCGATGAGCAGCGGCCAGCAGATCGCCCTGTTCCAGGCCTAACTACAACAGGGCCCTGACCACGGGGCGCCTGACCACGGGGCGCCTGACCGAGCACCATCGGTCAGGCGCCCGCCTCCCGCCCGCGCCGTTTACGCGATCTGAACGACCGCGCCTGAAGATCACGTCATGGACGCTGCATTGCCCCAGGCCGAGCGCCTGTACGACGAGCCGCGGGACGCCTCGCCGCTCGGACCGGACCGTTCCCTCATCGCCCTGCTCAACGCCATCGCCGGCGCCCAGCCCGCCTTCAGCCCAGCCCAGGTCGTCGCCCTGTATCTCGACTGGCCGGCCTCGGGCGGCCGCTACCAGCCGGAGGCGTTCGCCGCCTGGTTCAACATCGGTGCGACTTATGTCAGCGTCGGCGGACATGCCTCGGCGGTGCTCGCCTTCGAGCAGGCGCTGAAGCTCAAGCCCGATCTGCATGCCGCGCGCCTCAATCTCGGCATCGCGCAGGAAGGTGCGGGCGAGCCGCAGAGGGCGATCGCCACCTGGGCCGCCGGCGTGCAGCCGGACAAGGAGCGCACAGCGCTGCTCAACCAGCAGGGCCGACTGCTGGAGACGAACGGCCAGCTCGATGAGGCCGAGGCGACGTTGCGCCGCTCGCTCGGCACCGAGCGGCTGCAGCCCGACGTCATCCAGCACTGGGTGCATCTGCGCCAGAAGATGTGCCGCTGGCCGATCCTCGACCCGCGCATGGGGCTGAGCGAGGCCGAAGTGATGGAATATTGCGGCCCGCTGGCGATGCTGGCGCTGACCGACGACGTCGACCAGCAGCGCCGCACGGCAGCAAGCTGGATCGCGCGCAAGACCGCGCCGACCGGCGTCTCGCTTGCGCCGGCCGAGGGCTACGGCCACGAGCGTCTGCGGATCGGCTATCTGTCGTCGGATTTCTGCAGCCACGCGATGAGCTACCTGGTCGCCGAGCTGTTCGAACGCCACGACCGCACGCGGTTCGAGCTGTTCGCCTACTGCGCCAGTCCCGATGACGGCACGGCGATCCGCCAGCGCGTGCTGTCGGCGTTCGATCATCTGCGGCTGATCGGCGCGCTGAGCGACGAGCAGGCGGCCCGCCTGATCCGCGAGGACGAGATCGACATCCTGATCGACCTGAACGGGCTGACCGCGGGAAGCCGCACCGCGATCCTGCGCTGGCGGCCCGCACCGAAGCAGGCGACGTATCTCGCCTTCGTGGGTCCGGTCCCGCTGCCGGAGCTCGACGCGCTGATCTGCGACGCGTTCGTCGTGCCGTGGAACGAGGCGGCCAGCTACGGCGTGCCGCCGCTTTACGTCGATGGCCTGTTCCAGGCGAACGAGAGCCGGCGCGACATTGCATCCGGCGTCACGCGTGCCGCCGCGGGACTGCCCGATGGGCGGTTCGTGTTCGCCTGCTTCTCCCGGCACTACAAGATCACGCCGACCATGTTCGCCGCCTGGATGTCGATCCTGCAGCAGGCACCGGACAGCGTCCTGTGGCTCACGCACGACAATCCCTGGTCCACCCAGGCGCTGCGCGAGGCGGCGCAGGCCGCCGGCGTCGATGCCGACCGGCTGATCTTCGCGCCGCGTTGCGCGCCCGACCTTTACATGGCGCGGCTCGGGCTGGCCGATCTGTTCCTCGACACGTTTCCCTACAACGCGGGGACGGTTGCGAGCGATGCGGTGCGCATGCGGCTGCCGATCGTCACGCTGCCGGGCCGCTCGTTCGCCTCGCGGATGGCGGCACGGGTGCTGGACGCCTACGGCGTGCGCGGCGGCATCGCGAAAAGCCTGGACGACTACGTCGCCAAGGCCGTCCGGTTCGCCACCGACCCTGCCGCGTTCAAGAAGCACCGCGCGTCGTTCACCGACAAGCGCTGGGCCGGCACGATCGGCGATGCGGAACGCTTCACGCGGCGGTTCGAGGACGCGCTGCTGCGGCTGAACGGCGTCAGCCCGGCCTGACCTCGAGCTTGTCGTAGCCACGCGGCACGAGGCTGGACAACCGCGCCGCGGCGTCCAACACGGACGCCATGTCAGCATCGTCGGCCCTGGCCCCGATTCTGGGGCACCTCAGGGCGGAGCCGTCGCGCACCTGGTCGCTCATCATCACGCTGTACGGCGATGCCGTGGTGCCGCGCGGCGGACGGCTGTGGCTGGGCACGCTGCTGGAGATCTTCGAGGCGCTGGATGTCGGCGGCAACGTGGTGCGCACCGCGATGTCGCGGCTGGCCGCCGACGGCTGGCTGGAACGGCGGCGGATCGGGCGCAACAGCTACTACCGGCTTGCGGAGAAGGGCCGCGAGACCTTCGCCGACGCGGCACGGCGCATCTACGGCGCGCACGCGCCTCCCTGGGACGGCGCGTTCCGCGTCGCGGTCCTCCGCACGACCGACCGCGAGTCCGCCCGGGCGGCGCTGGAGTCCGCCGGCTACGCCCCGCTCGCGCCCGGCGTGCTGGTCGCGGCCGTCTCGCAGGACGGCGCTGCCGTGCCGGCGGACGCGATCACGCTGCGCGCGACCGCCGACCCGGAGGACGCTCGGCGCCTCGCCGCGCAGGTCTGGCAGACCGCGCGGCTGGAGGACGGCTATCGCCGCTTCGTGGCCGCCTTCACGCCGCTCGGCGACGTGCTGGCCAAGGGCAAGGTGCCGAGCGGCCTGGAGGCGCTGGTCGCGCGTCTGCTGCTGGTGCACGAGTACCGCCGCCTCGTGCTGCGCGACCCGATGCTGCCGGACGCGCTGCTGCCGCCCCACTGGTCCGGCCTCGCCGCGCGGGCGTTGTGCGGCGCCCTCTACCCTGCCCTGCTGCCGCAATCCGAACGCTGGCTCGACGAGCACGCGCTGAACGAGGACGGCCGGCTGCCGAGCCCGGACCCGTCGATCTATCGACGCTTTCGCGACTGAGCCCGCGGCCGAAGCGGGTCAGGCCCGCGCAATGGTGCGCCGCAACATATTACGAAATTCGTTGACTGCCGCACCATGTGTAACATATCAAGCATCGGGATCGGGGGAACGTCCAGGCATGTACACCCAGGCGCTGAACGCTCGCGACACGACCGCTTCCGCCGTCGAGGACGCCGACAAGCTCGCCGCCTTCCAGGCGCGGGTGGACGCGGAGGAGCGGATCGAGCCGAACGACTGGATGCCGGCCGCCTATCGCCGCACGCTGGTCCGGCAGATCAGCCAGCATGCCCACAGCGAGATCGTCGGCATGCTGCCGGAGGGCAACTGGATCACGCGCGCGCCGTCGCTGCGGCGCAAGGCCGCGCTGCTGGCGAAGGTGCAGGACGAAGGCGGCCACGGCCTCTATTTGTATGCCGCGGCCGAGACGCTCGGCGTGTCGCGCGAGGAGCTGGTCGATCAGCTGCTCGCCGGCAAGGCCAAATATAGTAGCATCTTCAACTACCCAACGCTGACCTGGGCGGATATCGGCGCGATCGGCTGGCTGGTCGACGGTGCCGCGATCATGAACCAGATCCCGCTCTGCCGGTGCTCCTACGGCCCATATGCCCGCGCCATGATCCGCGTGTGCAAGGAAGAAAGCTTCCACCAGCGCCAGGGCTACGAGATCATGCTGACGCTGTGCCGCGGCACGCCGGAGCAGAAGGCGATGGCGCAGGATGCGCTGAACCGCTGGTGGTGGCCGTGCCTGATGATGTTCGGACCGCCGGACAGCCAGAGCCAGCACACCGACCAGTCGACGGCGTGGAAGATCAAGCGCTTCAGCAACGACGAACTGCGCCAGAAATTCGTCGACGCCACCGTGCCGCAAGGCCACTATCTGGGCCTGACCTTCCCCGACCCGGCGCTCACGTTGAACGCGGCGACCGGGCACTGGGAGTTCGGCGAGATCGACTGGGACGAGTTCCGCCAGATCCTCGCCGGCAACGGCCCGTGCAACCGCGAGCGCATGCAGGTGCGCCGGAAGGTGCACGCCGACAGCGCCTGGGTGCGCGAAGCCGCGCTCGCGCACGCCGCCAAGCGCCGCGCACGGGCGCAGCGCGAAGCCGCCTGAACGCCGACGCCGTCACCGCACAGCACAGGACAACGCCGATGGCCGAGGCCAACATCCCGCTCTGGGAAGTGTTCATCCGCAGCCGCAACGGGCTGGCGCACCGGCATTGCGGATCGCTGCACGCCGCGGACGCCGAGATGGCGCTGCAGGCGGCGCGCGACATCTACACCCGCCGCGGCGAGGGACTGTCGATCTGGGTCGTCCCCTCGGCCGCGATCGTCGCCAGCGACCCCGCCGACAAGGGCATGCTGTTCGAGCCCACCGCCGACAAGATCTACCGTCATCCGACCTTCTACGAGGTGCCGGAAGAAGTCGGCCACATGTGAACCGGGCGAGCACCGAACATGGCCACCACCTCGATCACCGTCGCCGAGACACCTGTCGTGCTCTACGCGCTGCGGCGCGGCGATGACGCGCTGGTCCTCGGGCACCGCCTGTCCGAATGGACCGGGTACGCGCCGATGCTCGAGGAGGACATGGCGCTGGCGAATATCGGGCTCGACCTGATCGGCCAGGCGCGGTCGCTCTACACCTATGCCGGCGAGCGCGAGGGCGCGGGCCATGACGAGGACAAGCTCGCCTACCTGCGCGACGAACGTCAGTACCGCAACCTTCTGCTGGTCGAGCAGCCGAACGGCGACTTCGCGCACACCATCGTGCGGCAGCTGTTCTACTCCGCCTTCGCCGATCCGTACTGGCGCGCGATGATGCGCTCGGCCGACGCCACGCTCGCCGCGATCGCGGCAAAATCGGAGAAGGAAAGCGCGTATCACCTGCGCCACGCCTCGGAATGGCTGATCCGCCTGGGCGACGGCACCGACGAAAGCCATCGCCGCGCGCAGGACGCGGTGGACGCGCTGTGGTCCTACACCGGCGAGCTGTTCGAGACGGACGACGCCGAGCGTACGCTGATCGCCGAGGGTGTGGCCGTCGATCCGGCGACGCTGCGCGCGACCTGGGACCCCACGATCGACCGCGTGCTGCACGAGGCCACTCTGGCCCGGCCGGACTCGGCGTGGATGCAGCGCGGCGGACGCGCCGGGCGGCACAGCGAACATCTCGGGCATCTGCTCGCCGAGCTGCAGCACCTGCAGCGCACCTATCCGGGAGCGACCTGGTGACCACCGCGGCGGTCGCGTCCGACCTGTACCAGCGCGCCTGGGACGCCGCGGCGACCGTGACCGACCCCGAAATCCCGGTGCTGACGATCGTCGACCTCGGCGTGCTGCGCGACATCGAGGTCGGCGCGGATGGATCGGTG
>DATEQV010000510.1:0-10422 GCA_035272265.1 Acidisphaera sp.
GCGCGCGGCGCCTTGGGGTCGTCAGGCCGGGACGAAGAAACGACCCGTGTCAGCCGAACCAAGAAACGCAGCCAAGTGGGCGCCACTGGCTCGCCAGACAAGGGGCGCTCGTTTCAACCCATGCCAGACAGCGCGGAGGCGCTTTTTGTTTCCCTACGTGCAGGTCGGAGAAGCAGTGCTGTTGGCGCGGGTCTTGTCGCTTGTGGAGGAAGGGAGATTGGTTCTGGGCGGTAGCAATTGCCTGGAAGGCGGCAATAGGGATCTTTGGTCCCGTCGTGTGAGGCTGGCCGGGTAAGGACTGCTGTCGGCCTGAGAGAACGTCGTCATTGCGAGCGAAGCGAAGCAACCCAGGGCCGCGTGAAAAGCGCCTGTCACGCGGTCCTGGGTTGCTTCGTCGCTGCGCTCCTCGCAATGACGGCGTTAGGGCGTGGCGGACGTCGGTGCACCCAGCACGATTGCCGGCATCGCGTCGCGGGGGATGATCGCGCCCCGGTGGCGGACGACGGCGCCGGCGAGCTGGTGGCCGATGCGGGCGGCGTGCTCGGGCGACATGCCGGCGCGGCGGGCCGCGATGTAGCCGGCGGCGAAACTGTCGCCCGCCGCCGTGGTGTCGACGACCGAGTCGACCGGCTCCGCCTCGACCACCACCGAGTCCTTGCCGGCCGCGACGTAGGCGGCCGGGTGTGCAAGCTTCACCACCATCTCGCGCACGTCGGCCGCGTGGAGCCGCGCGATCAGGTCGTCGGCCGCTGCGGAGCCTTGCAGCAGGAAATGGTCCTCGACGCTCGCCAGCACGATGTCGCTGTGCCGGAACATACGGTCGTACACCGCCCGGGCGGCATGGATGTCCGGCCAGCCGCGGGTGCGGAAATTGGTGTCGAACGCCACCAGGCAGCCGTGCCGGCGCGCGATGTCGAGCGTCTCGAACAGCCGGTTGCGGCTCTCCTCGTCGAACAGCGACAGCGTGATGCCGGACAGGTAGATCAGCTCCGCCGCCGTCAGCACCGCCTGGACCTGCGGCGTCTCCGGCAGGTTGAACAGAAGGCGCACCGGCGCGGCATCGCGCCAGTAGAAGAAGCGGCGCTCGCCCAGTTCGTCGGTCTGGATCAGATAGAGGCCCGGCAGGCGGCCGGGCAGGCGCAGCACGTGCCCGGTGCCGATGCCCTCCTCGGACCACGCGCGCACCATCTCGTCGCTGAAACCGTCGGCGCCGAGCGCGGTGACGTAGTCGGTCGGCACGCCGAGCCGCGCGAGATACAGCGCGGTGTTCAGCGTGTCGCCGCCGAAGCCGCGCGTCAGCGTGCGGTCCGGCAGCTCGACCAGCTCCATCATGCACTCGCCGACGCAGCACACGCTCATCGTCAGTGCGCCGGCACGCCGACCGCAGGTCCCGCCTCGCGCGCCGGGCTGCGCAGCGAGATCGTCAGGATCGCCGAGAGCAGCAACCCGGCCGCCATGAACAGGAACGATGCGCCGGAATTTCCGGTCACGCCGTTCAACCAGCCGACGAAATAGGAACCCACGAAGGAGCCCAGCGCGCCGCAACAGTTGATCAGCGCGATCGCGCCGCCGGCCACGTTGCGCGGCAGCATCTCCGCGATCCAGGCGAAGAACGGACCGTAGGGCGCGTACATGGCGCCGCCCGCGATCACCAGCAGCGCGTAGCTGAACCAGTAGCTCGATGTTCCGAGCAGATACGAGCCGTAGAACGCGACCGCACCGACGAGCAGGAACGGCCAGACGAACGGTTTCCGCTGCCCGCTGCGGTCGGAGTAGAACGACGCGATGACCATCAGCAGCGCGGACGCGAGATACGGCCCGGCCGACAGCCAGCCGACCGAGACGATCGACGACTCGCCGGCTGCCTTGAGTATCGACGGCAGCCAGATCACGAACCCGTAGACGCCGATGCTCCAGCAGAAATACTGCACCGCCAGCGTGATGACCGCGGGCGTGCGGAACGCCGCGCCGTAGTTCTTCACCGGCTTGAAGTGGCGCTGCTCCTCCTCGAGCTTGCGCTCGAGCTCGTCGCGCTCCTTGGGGTCGACCCAGTCCGCCTGATGCGGCCAGTCCTCGACCATCTTGCGCCAGACGAAGGCCCAGATGATCGGCGGCGCGCCCTCGATGATGAACATCCCGCGCCAGCCGAAGGCGTGGACGAGATAGCCGGAGACGATCGACATCCACAGCACGGTGATCGGGTTGCCGAGGATGAGGAACGTGTTGGCGCGCGAGCGCTCGGCCTTGGTGAACCAGTGGCTGAGGAAGATCAGCATTCCCGGCAGCACCACGCTCTCCATCACGCCGAGCAGGAAGCGGTCGATGTAGAGCAGCCGGATGTCGGTGAGCAGACCGGTCGCGGCGGCGAAGATGCCCCACAGGATCAGGCTCCAGAAGATCAGCTCCTTGGCGCTGCGCTTCTCGGCGTAGTAGGCGGCCGGCACCTGGAAGAAGAAGTAGCCGAGGAAGAACAGCGCGCCGAGCAGCGACGAGGCGGCGGCGTCGATGTTGAGGTCGTGCGCCATGCCGCCCGCGGCGCCGAAGCTGTAGTTGGCGCGGTCGACATAGGCGAGGCTGTAGGTGATGAAGGCGATCGGAATGAGCCTGCCCCAGCGGCTGGAATAGGCGCGGGCGTCGGTTGCCGGCATGGTTGTTTCCTCCCGCGCGACGTGCTGCGGATCGTGGTCCGGGCGGGTCCCGGCTTCCGCGAAGCGCGACGACACGGGACCAGCCTAGTGCAGGTTCGCGTCCGGCAGAATGGCGATTGTGCGGCGCTTCGGCGCGGGACGATGGCGCGCGGGGGGGAGCGCGCCGGCTCCCGGAGCAGGGATCGCGATGAGGTCGCTCAGCGGCTGAAGTCGCTCTGTATTGAAATCTGTTCACCGCCTTTTGAACTCCGTCCGCTGTCCACCGTGCCGTCGCTCGTACAGGCGGTCGATGGCCAGCTTCGGAACGATGAGGCCGAAGCTCATCGCCAGAATGATGATCGTGGCGGTCATGCCGTCAGAGATCGTCGCGCCGAGCAGCTCCAACGTCGTGTGCGAGCCGTCGGCGAGTTGCAGAAGGCCGCTGGCCATGCGGAACAGAAACACGCCTGGAATCATCGACACCACCGACGCGAAGCCGATCGCCGCGAACGGCATGTGCCAACGGCGCGCAACCGGCGTGAGGATCACCCCGACGGTGAGACAGGCGACCAACGCACCGATCGCGGCGCCGGAGCCGAGCACCGTCAGCGCGCCCCACCGGAGAGCGTGGGCCAGCATGCCGACTGCCACCGGCCACGGCAGCATCATCAACGGCGTGGAGAAGAAGATGTTGTAGGCGGCGACGGCTACGCCAGCGGCGATGATATCCTGCCACAAGGGTACGGCCCGCGGGGCGCCGTCGACCGGCAACGCGACGCCGAGAAGGGCGAGGCCGAGCAGCAGTCCCATCGATATCGCCACGATGACGAGGGCCGCATAGACCAGGCGGGCGGCGCCGAGATGGATGCGGCCCCTGATGAGGTCCAGCGCGCCGTTGAGCACGTGCGGCCCGGGCACCAGGACCATGCATGGGCAGACCGCGACGAGCCGCAGCGACGAGCTCAGTTCGTAGCGGACCGCCAGCGCGCCGATCACGCCGGCGAGCCACGCCGCGCATAACGGCTGCAGGAACACGTTGTCGCTGACCGTGGCCACGGCGCGGCGCATGACCGCGCCGGCACCGGCGCTGACGAATATCAGGATGGCGGCGGGCAGATGATCGACACCGAAGAGCACGGCCAGCGCCACCGCGCCGGCGGCGGCCGCGAGCGTGAACAGCCAGGTCGGCGCCGGCGGCGCCCGCGAGATGGCGGCGATCGTCTCCATCGCCGCAGGCTCGGGCACGGCGCCGAGTGCGCCGATCGCCCGCATCGCGGCGGCGACGCGCGCCATGTTCACGCCGGCAGGAACGGCGGTCACCGCGGAGATGATGCGGGTATCCGCGTCCTCCGCCTGAAGGTGCAGTTCTCCCCAACGCGGCATGATCCGCGCCCGCAGTCCGAGCCTGTCGCCGAGTTGCTCCGCCGCGGCCACGGTCTGCTCGGTTGACTGGCCGTTGACGTACAGGACGCGGGCGACGGCGAGGACAAGATCAGGACGCCGGTCCAGCCCCATGACGATCCTCGCACCACGGCCGCCCCGAAGCGGCGCTCGCCTCGGAGCTATTGGTGCTCAGTGCCGGTCCGTTGGCTAGGCTTCGCCCGCCACATAGGGCTGGACCATCTTTTTCGGGTCGACGACGCGATCGAATTCCTCCTCGGTGACGAAGCCGAGCTGCAACGCGGCCGCCTTGAGCGTGAGATCGTGGTCCATCGCGTGATGCGCGATTTTCGACGCCTTGTCGTAGCCGATGACGGGGGCCAGCGCCGTGACGAGCATCAGCGAGCGCTCGACGTATTCGTTGATCTTCTTCAGGTTGGGCTTCGTGCCCTCGACCAGGAACTTCCTGAAGTTCACGCAGCCGTCGGCCATGATCGTGATGGAATGGGCGATGTTGAAGATCATCAGCGGCTTGTAGACGTTCATTTCGAGATAGCCGCCGGCACCGCCGAAGCCCACCGCGACGTCATTGGCCATCACCTGCACCGCGACCATGGTGAGGGCTTCGCACTGCGTGGGGTTGACCTTGCCCGGCATGATCGAGGAGCCCGGCTCGTTCTCCGGGATCTCCAGTTCCGCAAATCCCGCGCGAGGTCCGCAGGACATCAGCCGGATGTCGTTGCCGATCTTGTAGAGCGACACCGCCAGGGTGCGCAGCGTGCCGGACAGCTGGACCAGCGCATCGTGGGCGCCTTGCACGGTGAACTTGTTGGGGGCGGTGACGAACGGAAGCCCGGTGAGCCGCGCGATCTCGGCCGCCGCCGCCTCGGCGAAGCCTGGTGCGGAGTTGATGCCGGTGCCGACCGCCGTGCCGCCGAGGGCGAGGCGATACACGCCCGGGAGCGCCGCTTCGATCCGCTCCAGACCGTCCGCCAGCATCCCGGCGTAGCCCGACCATTCCTGGCCCAGCGTCAGCGGGGTGGCGTCCTGCATATGGGTGCGCCCGATCTTGACGATGTCGCGCCATGCGTCGGCCTTGGCGCCGATCGCGTCGTGCAAGGCGGCGACCGCGGGCACCAGGCGCTGCTTCACGCCGACGGCCGCCGCGATATACATGGCCGACGGGAAGTTGTCGTTCGACGACTGCGCCATGTTGACGTGATCGTTGGGATGAACCGGCGCCTTGCTTCCGAGCGCCGTGCCCGCGAGCTGGCAGCAGCGGTTGGCGATCACCTCGTTGACGTTCATGTTGAACTGCGTGCCGCTGCCGGTCATCCACACATGCAGCGGGAACATGTCGTGGTGCTGGCCGGCGAGGATTTCGTCGCAAACCTGCACGATCAGCCTGCAACGCTGATCGTCGAGCCGCTTGCCGGCATGGTTCGCGACGGCGGCGGCCTTCTTCAAGGTGGCGTACGCGGTGATCATCTCGCGCGGAATCAGATCCGTGCCGATACTGAAATGCTCGAGCGAGCGCTGCGTCTGAGCGCCCCACAGCTTGTCGGCGGGAACCCGCACCTCGCCGAGGCTGTCGGTTTCGACGCGAAAATCCGTCATCGTCTCCCTCCCGGTCGGTTGCGAAGCAGTGCCCGGCGCGCTTCAGCCCTGCCTGCGGTAGGGCCGGTAGCGAGGCTCCCAGACATTGGCGGCGATTCGTTCGTCGAGGACCGCTGCATCGGACGTGTCCGCCACGCCGTCGGCCTGCGCCTGACGCGCGACGGCTTTCGCCACGGCGAGCGAAACCGCGCGCATCTGGTGGACGGGCGGCAGAAGCCGTCCCTGCTTGTCGGTCACCGTCGGCGACAGTCCGGCGACAGCCTTGGCGGCCGCCATGAACATCGCGTCGGTGACCCGCCGCGCGCCCGCCGCCAGGATGCCGAGACCCATGCCGGGGAAGATGTAGGAGTTGTTGGTCTGGTCGATCGGGATCGTCCGGCCCTTCCACGCGACGGGCGCGAACGGGCTGCCGCTTCCGATCAGCGCGCGGCCGTCGGTCCAGGCGATGAGCTGTTCAGCCGTCGCCTCGCTGCGCGACGTGGGGTTGGACAGCGGGAAGATGATGGGCCGCTCGACATGCTGCGCCATGGTGCGGACGACCGCCTCGGTGAAAGCGCCGGCCTGGCCGGAGACACCGATCAGCGCGGTCGGCCTGGCATTGGTCGCCACGTCTAACAGGCTGATCTCGCCCGGCTTCTGAAGCGTCCAACCGGCGACCGCGTCCTTGCTTTGCACGAAGGGCGCCTGTTGCGGCGTGATGCCCGTCATGCCGTCGACGAGCAGCCCGTAGCGGTCCGCCGCGAAGAAGCGGCGGCGCGCGTCGTTCTCGCTCATGCCGTCTTCGACCATCGCCCGCAGCACAAGCGCCGCGATGCCGCATCCGGCCGAGCCGGCGCCCAGGAGCGCGATGCGCTGCCCGGTCAGCGGCACGCCGGTCACGTTGACGGCCGCCATCAGGGTGGCGGCGGCGACGGCGGCGGTGCTCTGGATGTCGTCGTTGAAGGTGCAGAGCCGGTCGCGATAGCGCGCGAGCAGCGGGGCTGCGTGGTAGCCGGCGAAGTCCTCCCACTGCAGCAGCACATGAGGCCAGCGGTCGTTGACGGCGGTGACGAATTCCTCGACGAACGCGTCGTACTCCGCGCCGGTGACGCGCGCATGGCGCCAGCCGACATAGATCGGGTCGTCCAGCCGGTCCTGGTTGTTGGTTCCGACATCGAGCAGGACGGGTAGCGTCGTGTCCGGATGAATGCCCGCGCAGCCGGAATAGAGCGCCAGCTTGCCGATGGAGATGCCCATGCCGCCGGCCCCCTGATCGCCGAGGCCGAGGATCCGCTCCCCGTCGGTCACCACGATGACGCGAACCCGGTCGAAGCGCGGGTCGGCCAGGATCTCTCGGATCCGATGCTTGTTGGGATACGAGAGGAACACGCCGCGCGGCTTGCGCCAGATCTCGCTGAAACGCTGACAGCCCTCGCCCACCGTCGGCGTATAGACCAGGGGCAGCATTTCCTCGAGGTTGCGCACGACGAGCGCGTAGAAGAGCGTCTCGTTGCTGTCCTGCAGTTCGCGCAGAAAGGTATAGCGTTCGAAATCGGTTTCGAATGCGCGCAGAACCTTGAGCCGGCGTGCCACCTGGTCGTCGAGCGTGCCGACATGCGGCGGCAGCAGCCCGTGCAGGTGGAAAATATCGCGTTCGCCTTCGGTGAACGCGGTTCCCTTGTTGAGCATCGGCGTATTGATCAGGTCGTAGCCTGTCAGGTTCGTCTCGATGGGCGTGTCCGAGCCGGCAACGTCGGTCATGTCGGGACTCCTTCACCGAGTGGCCAGCTTCCGCCGCGGCGTGCCGGTCTGCAACCAGGACGGTGCTGGATCGACCGTTCGTCGCGGCACTCGTGCGCCTCGTTCAGCGAGTCGGCCATCTCTCCCGGGCTTTGGCGGCGTCGCGGATCGCTGAACGTGTCGCCTGTCACCCTAGCGGATGACCGACCGGCCGTGCTTCACGTCTGATTGACCAGTTTTGGTCGCCGTAAGCGCGAATCACGGCCGCTCCCGTTCGAGCGTGCCCGGCGCGCAATCTGCTCCGCTTGTCATAGAGGCCGCGGCCGCCCGTTCTCGTCGACGGCCACCATGGTGAATTGTGCTTCGGTGACCTTGAGTCTGGCACCCGGAAGTCTCTGCGGGAGTGCCCAGGTCTCGATGTCGTAGATCATCGAACTGCGGCCCACGCGAACGAGGTGTGCGTAGCAACACACCGCGTCACCGACCTTGACCGGCGCGAGAAATGCAAGCCGGGAGACCGCAGCCGTCACCACCCTGCCGTTCGCCCGGCCGGTCGCAGCCAGACCGGCCGCGAGGTCCATGAGGGACATGATCCAGCCGCCGAAGATGTCGCCGGACGGATTGGTGTTTTTCGGCATGGCAAGCGTCCGGAGCGCCAACTCGCCTCGCGGCTCCGATCGCGCTTCGTCGGCTTCTTGCATGGCATCCGTTCCCCGTTCTGCGCTGGATTCCAGTGACGGTGACAATGCCGCGCACGCCCCGCGTCGTCACGCCCCTACCAGATGGCACAGCTGCAGTGCTCCGAATGCGCGTCTGCGGACTTCGCTGTCGGTGAGGGGGCCGGCTAGGCTCGCGGACTCCCGAGGCTCAAACCGGAGACCGTGATGGCAGAGCCGCTTCCCGCCTTCCTTTGGGAGCGCGACGCCCTCGTCGAGCACTATGGCGCCCGGCGCTATCTCTATGGGCGCTGGGATCAGCTGTTCGGTTGCTGGGTGACGGATCGCGACCAGCGCCCGAGGTCGCTGTATCCGTCATGGCCACTCGTGGACGCCTCGGGGCGGCTTTGCCTGGGGTATTCGAGTGCGTCGTGTCTCGGCACCGACGTGGACGACGTCGACGACGAGTGCCCCGATGCCGGTCCCTTCTGGCGCGACGGCGTGCAGGCTCCTGCAGACCTCGCGGCGTTGGATTTGCGCTGCACTGCCGAGACGTTGTTCCAGCGCTATGTGGACCTCATCCCGTGCCCGATCAGGACTGTCGTCGGGCGGTTCGGCGAATGGCAGTGGCTGATCCTGTCCATGATCTGGAGGGAGCAGGCGTTCGCGGATTTTCTGCGCGCTGAACTCGACGGCATCGGGCCTGGCTTCGTCGCTGCCTGCCTGGCGATGAACGGGGCAGAAAGGCTGACCTCGGCGGAGCGTTCCGGCCTGTGCCGGCGCATCATGTTCGATAAACGCGAAACGCTGATTCCGGGAGTGGGTGAGACCTGCTCGCCGCGGTCTGCGGTCGCGGTGTTCGGCAAACTGCAGCCGGATGCGTGGCGCGCGCGGACGTGCCGGGACCTGCTCGCGATCCTGTCCGACAGGAGCAAGGCCAGGATCATATCCCGCGACCACGCCCTGACGCCCGGGACGATTGAGGTGCTGAGGCGGCTTCCAGGCTGGATCTGCACCGGAAACCTGCCGAGGCTGCTCGATGGGCTCGAGGATGTCGCCGACGTCGAACGTGGGCTCGTCGCTCTCGTCGAACGTGTCGAAGGTGATGCAGGCGACCTGAGGGACGCCGTCGTGCGCTCCTTGCGACACGTCCGGACCGGCGATCAGCTTGTTTCAAAGATCGAGGACTGGAACACGCGGATCGGTGAGATGCGCGGGGTCCCCGCGCCGCCGTTCCCGTCGGCAGGTCCCCTGCGCGCTCTGTCGTCTGCGGGGATGATCCGCGCTGAGGCGCTCCGCATGCAGAATTGCATTGTCCACTATCTGCCCGAGGTGATCGCCGGGCGGGTCTACTTCTATCATTGGGACGCGGCCGAGCAGGCCTGTGTCATGTTGACCCGCACGAGGTCTCGCGGATGGCGCATGTCGGATTGTCTTGGCATCCGCAACGAGAGCCTCGCCGCTTCGACTGTCGCGCGGATTCGCGCGAGCGTGCGGGCCGGTTTTCCACCGACGCGACGCCGCCGCCGCAGCAGCCTGTGCAGCGCGCAGCTGACGTTGCCCCTGTAGCGTCATGGCTCCGCGTTACTCTGCGTTGTGGTGCGCGCCGTGCGGCTGGACAACGCCGGCTCGGACCGGTGCCTTCGGCCCGAGCGCGACGGTGAGAACGATGCTACAGGCCGCGAACCCCTGCGCGAGCGACACTGTCTCGCACGCCGGCGAGCCCGGCCGGCGCCTGACCGAGTGGTGACGCCCCGCCGCCGGGACCTGCGCTGCGAGGACGGTCTGCCTGAATGGTCTGGCCACCAGGCGTGAGCCCGAGTGCCGCGAACAACTTCGCGACGGCGGCTTTCACCTCCGCGCCTGGCACGAGCGCGTAGACGAATTTGTCAGGCCGGATGATCGCGACGTGACCGTCGCTTGCTCCAGCGGACCGCAGCCAGGCGACGGCTTCGCCGATGAACTCCTCGATCTCTACGAGCGTCTCGGTACCTTCGCGAACCACACGCGCCGAGGCATTTCCACCTGTCGCGTAGGCCGCCTGCGGTCGGCCGGCGAACGGATACAGCGCGACATAGCTCGCGCCCAGCCGGTCCAGCCCGGCCAGGGTCGCGGCGTCGAGGCCGGCGCGCGGATCCGATGCCAGGCCGATCAGCGCGAAATTGTCGCCGATCATGTCGTCGAGCAGACGGAGCCGGCCGTCGAAGGTCCGCACCGTCGGCTGCGGGATCAGCTTGCCCTCGACGCTCCTGCGCGATTTGCGCGGCAGGCCGAGATAACGGCCGTCGTGGTAGGCGGGCCGCGGGACGAACCGGCCCTCGCGAAGCCAGCGGCCGAGCCTGGGCGTCGCCAGCGCCGCTCGCAAGGCGATGTTGCGCAGCCTGGCCTTCATCGGGTTCGGCATCGAGACGAACTGTTTGTTC
>DATEQV010000511.1:0-3230 GCA_035272265.1 Acidisphaera sp.
CGGTGCTGCGCGGGTTGCGCGACCTGCTCGGCCGCACGCTGGGGCCGGACGTGGTGATCCGGCTCGATCTCCAGCCGGACGCGTGGCTGGTTTCGATGGACCGCAACCAGACGGAACTGGCGCTGCTGAACCTGGCGGTGAACGCGCGCGATGCGATGCCGCGCGGCGGGCTGCTGACCTTGCGGACGCGCAACGTGACCCTGTCGGGCACGCACGAACTGCCACCGGGCGCGTATGTCGAGATCGCGGTCGCCGACACCGGAACCGGCATGCCGCCCGAGGTGCAGGCGCGCGCGTTCGAACCGTTCTTCACCACCAAGGACGCGGGCAAGGGCACCGGGCTCGGACTGTCGCAGGTCTATGGCCTAGCACGGCAGTCTGGCGGGATTGCGGAGATCTCGAGCGAGCCGGGCCGCGGCACGACGGTGCGGCTGCTGCTGCCGCGTGCGACCGCGGCGGCGCGGGACGACGAGGCGGTGGCGGCGGCACCCGCCGAGGCGGGAAACGCGGCGGCCGTTCTGCTGGTCGACGACGACGCGGATGTGCGCGCCGTCGCGGCCGAACTGTTGCGCGGCGCGGGTTTCGCCGTGAGCACGGTGGTGAGTGCGAGTGCGGCGCTGTTGCTGTTGGAGGGCGGCTACGCGCCCGCCGCGATGGTGGCCGACATCGTGATGCCGGAGATGAACGGCCCGGAGCTGGCGGCGCAGGCGCGTGCGCTGCGTCCCGGCCTGCCGGTTCTGTTCACCAGCGGCTACGCCGATCCGGCGTCGCTCGGCCTGTCGGTCGGTGGCGATCCGGTGCTGCGCAAGCCGTTCAGCGGGGCCGACCTCGTGGCGCTGGTGCGGGCGCTGGTGCGCCCGGACGCGCCGATGCCGGACAACGTCGTGCGGTTGGCGACGGGACGGTCGTGACGCGCGGCGTCGGGTACTCGGCCGCCATCGCGTAGGTGTTCGACCGCACGCGCTGCTCGATCCAGGCGTAGGTCTGCTCCAGCCCGTCGCGCAGCTGCTTCGACGGCGCCCAGCCGAGGCGCTGGCGGATCAGCCGGTTGTCGGAGTTGCGGCCGCGCACGCCGACCGGGCCTTGGATGTGCCGTTTGCGGATCGACTAGCTGTGCCCGCCCGCTCCAAGCCGAAAGCGTTCACGGACCGCCTCTCAGGCCGCGGCGTTGTCAGGCGACCGCCAGGCCGAGTGCCTGATAGGTCTTATGACTTTCGTCCAGATAGTTGTCGAACAGCACCTCGCGCAACGCTGCTTGGGCGCCAAGACGTTCGTAGAGCGGCTGTATCAGTGCGGCGATCCGCTCGGGGGGCTGGGCGAAGACCTCGTCGAGATTGTGGCGCTTCAGTGCATCGAGGGCGGAGCGAAAGGCAGCGCGCTGCGCGGCGCAGGCGGCGCCGACGCGTGGAGTGGTGGTATGCGTGTCGAAGATTGGCACGGCGGTGCCGGCGACCATCTGCACGTCGATCACCGAGCCGTGTTCGGCGGTGTTGATCAGCTCGATGGCGACGTTGGGAATGGGCTGCTCAGGCTTCATTGCCGCGTGATGCGTGCACGTGCCGGGTGTGGGCGCCTGCTGCTCGTACATCGCTAGCGGCTGGGTATGGTGAATCACGAAGGCGTGCCGGCCCGACAGCCCGAGCGTCTCGAAGAGGTGTGACAGGGACCAACCTGTGCCGCAGATGTCGACAACCAGCGCGCGCTTGTCGAGCAGGCTGCGCGCATAGGCCAGATAGTCGGAAGAGGCGGTGCGACGCGCGCGGCGGCTGGTGAGGAAATAGATGCTCTCTGTAGCGACACCCGTGCGTGCGCCTAGCACGCGCCACAGCTCTAGCCACAGTTCGCAGTCTCTGCTGCAGAACAGCAGGCGCTCGGCCTCGGCCTCCCGCGCGACCCGCGCGAGCTGTACGGAGGCGAGCAGCAGGATCGGCAGGTTGATCTCGATCTGGATGCGCTGCAGGCTGCGCAGTGCGGGATCCGAATGCGCCGTGCGGAGACGCGCCTCCCGCACGGCGAGTGCGAGGTTCGGCAGGCCGTTCTGAGCCAGCCACGATTCGACGTGGCTCGGGGAACTGACCGCGGTGAGTTCGGCGTTGACGCCACAACGGATCGGCATTTCCAGATCGACCAGCGCGTTGTCGCCGAGATGCTGCGCGACGGCGACCTGCTCAGTCAGCTGCGGCCAGATGTATCCGGCCCGCTTGCCATGCGTCGTGACGATCAGGGCGACGCGCTTGTCGAGACCCGCTTCGTCCAGCAGGCTGCGGATGACAGCTTCCGGCAGATACATGTCGGAGACGAGCACGTCGCCGTGTCGCACCTTGTCCAGGTTCTCCTGGATCGGGATGACGTTCTCCAGCTCTGTAGCGACTTCCATCGCCTTGAGCTGCTCGGCCAGCTCGGCGGGCAGACCCCAGAGCGTGGCCAGCCGAGCGTAGATGTCGGCAAGTGTGTAGTCCTTGCCGGCAAAGTGCGCCTCGGCGGCGAGGCGCACCTGCAAGAAGTCGGGACGGCCGATCCGGGCGCCTATTTGTTCGAAGACTCGCCACGGAAGGTGGCAGCGGCGTGCAATGAGCGTGTCAAAAACGTCGAAGCTGTTGGCCTCGATCCGGTCGGGGCGCGCCATCGCGGGCACCACGGTTGGCGGTGCACTGGGCGGTGCGGTGGTCAGGGCTCGGCGGGGCATTTTCGCGGTGACGCTCATGGGCGGCATCACAGCATGAGGCCGGTAACGAGGCGTAAAAGCCCGGCACTGACGCGGGTTGCGGGCCCCACCAGCTAGGCAGACGTTGCGGGACTCCTAATGCAGCTGCGGGGCGGTGATCGGAGCGCGTGCGGCGGACGACCGCCGCAAACAAACGAAGGGCCGGCGCGAGGGTCGGCCCTTCGTCTATCCGCGTTGTCGCGATCGGTCAGTGGACGATCTGAAAGACCTCGACGGAGTAGGACGAGCTCTTGATCTTGCTGGCCGCGGCCTTCCAGTCGGCGCTGCTGGTGGCGGCGGTGGCGTCGGCTGCGCTGGCGAACACCGAACTGGAGGCGATGGTCATCTTCGCGTCGTCCGAGCCCGCTAAGACGGCTGTCGCGCCCCTCACGACTCCCCTCATTTTCATACGATCCCGAAAGTCCCGGCAAAGATCGGTAACTCGGCCAGCATTGCGGCGAACCGCTCGATCAAGGGCAGCAGCCGCACCTCGGGCATGGTGGGGATGAGGTCGTAGAGCATGCTG
>DATEQV010000512.1:0-15531 GCA_035272265.1 Acidisphaera sp.
CCGCCGGGCGGTCGAAGTAGAGCACCGGCGCGGTGCTGGACGCGTGCACCGCCTCGGCAAGCTGGCAGACCGAGGCAGTCTCGCCCGTCGGGCTGTCATAGCTGTGAAACCGCACCGCCCGCGTGGTGTCGTAGTCGAAGCCGGGGATGACGATGCGGCAGGGCGGCGCGAGGTCGCGCAACGGCGTCCTCCCGCGCGACGGGAGCAGGCGGTGCAACTCGACCAGCTTGGCGGCGGTGCGGTAGCGCGCCTGCAGGCCGAAGCCGGCCAGAAGCTCGTCGATCCAGGGCCGCGGCGTGAACATCGCGCGGCGCATGGCATCGTCGAGGAACTGATCGACGATCTGGCCGGGCGATTTGCCCTCGATCAGTCCGGCGAGAACGATGCTGCCCGCCGAATTGCCCAGCGCCAGATCGAACTGCGCCAGGATCTGCGGCCCGGGGATGTCGCCGAACAGGTCGCGCAGCGCCATCGCCTGCAGCAGCGCCCAGGAGCCGCCGCCGTCGAGCGAGAGGATCGAGAACGGCTTGGGCATGCATCACCGTAACAAATGGGGGATTTGTTACGATAGCTGAAGCGACCCGCCGCGCAACCGTCCTCTCGCCCGCGCCGCAACCCGGGGCCGCGTCAGCCGCGCCAGAACGGCTTGTTCGCCTCCACCTCGGCGTCCGCGTAGGTCAGGCCGATGTCGCGCAACCCGGCGGCGTCCATCCGGGCAAGCATTTGCCGGCTGCGATGGCGGCGCCACGCGGCGATCAGCCAGAGGCGCAGCGCGCCGTGCTGCGGACGCTGCGGGCGGCGGCGGTGCGGATGGCGCGGCTCGATGTCCCACGGCGCGCGGCGCAGCTCCCGCCTCGCGTCGGCCTCCGACAATCCGACGTCGCGCAGCATGCGCGGCGACGCGTCCGCGAGGTCGGCTCGCGTCCCGATCACGCGCCATGCCCGCGCGATGTCGAACGACGCTGGGCGGCGAGCGGTGCGGAACTCGAAAGCAGTGGCAAGCGTACGCGCGGTCATCGCGTCCTCCCTCAACAGCAAGCGTCTGCGTATCGACGACTGCCGACACATGGCCGCTGTCGCGCGGCGGTGCGCTCCGCCGCTTGCGCGCCAATCACGCTTGCAAACCACAGATAAGTGACGGCGGGGCATCAGGGAAACGAATTGATATGATCGTGGCGATCACTTACGTTGATGACGTTCAAGAGGCCCACGATGTCGCTGCCCACGCTCGATCCCGATCTGCTGCGCGCGTTCGTGCTGATCGCCGAAGGTGCCAGCTTCACACGCGCGGCCGAACTGGTGGGACGCACGCAGTCGGCGGTGTCGATGCAGGTGAAACGGCTGGAGGAGACGCTCGGCCAGCCGGTGCTGACGCGCAGCAAAGGCGGGGCCACGCAGCTGACGGCGCACGGGCATTTCCTGCTGTCGCGCGCCCGTCAGGTGCTGGCGCTGAACGACGAGATCGTCGCGGCCTTCCGCGAGCCCGGGATGGCGGGCGTGGTGCGCCTCGGCACGCCCGACGACTACGCGCTGAGCTTCCTGCCGCCGGTGCTCAAGCGCTTCGCCGAGACGCATCCGGCGGTCGAGGTCGAGGTGATGTGCGCGCCGTCGAGCGAGCTGGTGCCCCGGATGCGGGCGGGCGAGCTCGACCTGTCGCTCATCAGCGACGGGCACGAACCGCGCGGCTGGGAGACGGTGCCGCTGTGGCGCGGGCCGCTGCAGTGGATCACCTCGACACGGCACGCGCCGCACCGCCGCTCGCCGCTGCCCCTGGCGCTGGCGCGCGACAACTGCGTCTGGCGCGCGGCGGCGCTGGCCGCCCTGGAGCGCGCCGGCAGGCCCTACCGGATCGCCTACACCTCGGCCACGCAGGTCGGCACGCACGCGCCGGTGCTGGCGGGTCTCGCGGTGACGGTGTCGGCCTTGTCGTGGCTGCCCGACACCCTGCGGCCGCTGCGGCCGGAGGAGGCACCCTGCAAGTTGCCCGATTTCGGCATCCGCCTGCTGCGCGGGCGGCATCGCGACGAGCCGGTGGCGGACGCCCTGGCAGCGCACATCGTCTCGTGTTTCGAGACGGACCGGGGGCAGACGGGGAGCGATAAGGCCGGAGCGGTCGCAGCGTGAACCGGGCGCGACTCACCCAGAAGTTTCACCCAACGAAATCCTGGGCCTGTGCACAACCTGTGGACAAAACTATCCACAGGCTGTTGAAGGCCGCCCGCAATGAATCCTCGTAACGGATTCGAAAGACTCGATTCTTCGGCGCGAGTCCTCGCCGGGACGCAACGAGCTTGGCTGTAGTCGCGACGTTCGCCGGGCCCTGAACAAAGGCGGAATCCGTCCGCCTTCCGCATGAATCGACTGGTAAATCGGCGTGACGCCGCACCGTGAAACACTCCGCCGCTTCCGTTCGTGGTCGAGAGTCTTGCTGAATACTCGCGCTCTGGTTGCATTGCGCTTCCAGGCAAGAACGGAGATCCCGTTGCACGAACCACTCGAAGCACCTTGATGCGCTTGTGAAAAAGCGCCTTCGGGATTGGCCCCAGCAGCCGCCCGGCATGGCGCCCCGCCCGGGAGGGATGGACGCCTGGTTGCGAGGGCGACCGGCGAACGACTCGGTCGCCATCCCGCACCCGTTCTTGAAGTATCCGGGCAGCGACACCATGCGCACGCTGCCGGACGGATTGTGGCTCAATTTCGGGGGCACCCCTGTGGAGCCTTTCGTGGATATCTTCGCCGTCGAGGCGTGCGCCACGCTGCCGAACCTGCTCGACAAGCGGTCGCGGTTCGCCCCCAGCACCGGGTCCCTGCTGGCGTGCTGCCCGGTGCCGTGGCTGCTGGCGCCTGCAACCCAGGGTGATCCCACCCCGCGGTGGAAGATGACCCAGGTGATCGTGCGCGAACCCGTGGATCCGTTCGTCGTGCCGGTGCGCGACATCCGCGTGCTGTTCGGGCTGAAGTCCTCGCACTACGCGGGGTTCGCGCGCGCGCAGATCCCGCAGGCGCACGAGTATTTCGCGCCGCTCGATGCGTTGTGCGACGCCGACAGCGCAGACAACCCGGCGCTGAAGGCGCTGATGGCGCGCGCGAGCGCGGCCGCGAACTTCATGTGACCGCAACCGGCATTGGCAAAGGGAGTCCCATTTGAGCCAGCAATTCGCGCGTGCGATCGGGATAGTCCGTGATCAGCCCGTCCGCGCCCCAGTCCAGCAGGCGGCGCATCGCCGACGGCGCATTGACCGTCCAGGGCACGACGCGCAGGCCCGCCGCCTTTGCCCGGCGCATCAGCGCGCGGGTCAGCGTGGCGATCGACGGGCACCACACCTGGCCGCCGTGCGCCGCCACCCGCTCGGGCGCGTCGGCGGCGTCCGCCGCCTCGGTGAGCCAGGCGAGGGGCAAATCAGGCGCGGCGCGCTGCAGGTGGCGCAACGCCCGCCAATCGAAGCTTTCGAGCACCGCGTCCGCCGCCGCCGCGCGCACCGCCGCGGCGACGGCATCGGCCAGTGCCGCGGGATCGGCTGCCGGCTTGAGCTCGACGAGAAGGCGAGGCCGTGGCCGTAGCGCGAGCACGTCGTCCAGGCGCGGGATGCGCGCGCCGTCGATCGGCGTCTGGTGCGGGAAACGCCTTGCGGTGCGGCTGCCCGGCGCGGCACGACCGACGTCGTACGCCGCGAGCGCCGCCGATTGCGTCTCGGCGATCGACGGCCCCGGCTTGGCCAGCCACGTGCCGCCTCGTGCTCGGGTCGTTTCGGGATTGAGGAGCGAGTCGTGATGGACGACCACGACGCTGTCGGCGGTCAGCCGCACGTCGAACTCGATCGCGTCCACGCCGATCGCGCAGGCGCCGGCGACGCCGGCCAGGGTGTTTTCCGGGAACAGGCCGCGGGCGCCGCGATGGCCGATGATCTGCACGCAACCTCCGCCGTGAAACAGGGGCCGGACATCGGGCCGAGTATCCGGACGCCGCTCGGCATGTTAAATGCATTCACATGCGGTTCGGCGACAAGCCCGAGAAGGACCAGGAGCGCGGCTACCACCATGGCAACCTGCGCGAGGCGCTGGTCCAGGCGGCGCTGCGCCTGATCGCCGAGCGCGGGCCGGACGGCTTCAGCTTCGCCGAGGCGGCGCGGGCGGCGGGCGTCTCCCCGGCCGCGCCGTACCGGCATTTCCGCGACCAGGGGGCACTGCTGGCCGAGGTGGCGCGGCGCGGCTTCGAGCAGTTCACCACCCAGCTCGAACGCGCCTGGGCCGACGGGCGGCCCGATCCGTTCAACGCGTTCCAGCGCTGCGGCGAAGCATATCTGGCGTTCGCCCGCGCGAATCCCGCCGCCTACGCGACGATGTTCGGCCCGGCGGCCGCGCGGGCGGACGATGCAGGGCTGCGCGCCGCGTCGGACCGCGCCTTCGCCGTGCTGCGCACCGCCGCCGAGGCCGTGTGCGCCGCGCTCCCGCCAGGCAGCAAGGCGCCCCCGCTGATGGTGGCGCTGCATACCTGGGCGATCTCGCACGGCATCGCCGCGCTGTTCATCGGCACGCCCGACACCGCCCGCCGCCCGCTGCCGATGCCACCCGAGCAGCTGCTGGAGGCGGCGATGCTGGTGTACCTGCAGGGGCTCGGGCGGCCGGCATGAGAGGTTTTGGTCGGGCCTGCACGCGGCTAGGATGACCGACTTGCAGTGCATGCCGAGCCTCACCCGCATGATCCGGATCGTTACTGCTGTCCTCTGCGTGACGCTCGCCGTGTCCGCTTATGCCGAAGAGCCGCAGCCGCCGACTTGGCTGACGACCACGACAGGCTGTCGTCTTGCTGTCGCGCACATGATTGCCCCTGGACCAATCACGTGGTCTGGCGACTGCGTCGACGGACTTGGTTCCGGCGAAGGTTGGATCGACGAGCCCGCAAAGGGCAATCGCATGCACGTCACGCTGAAACAGGGATTGGCTGATGGACGTGTCGTTATGATGCGGCACGACGGAGTGATCTTCGTCTTCAACATCTACACCAACCGAGTGGTCAATCACATCATCATCGTCCGGCCCGACGGGTACCATTACGATGGCCAGTTCGACGCCGACGGGAAGGCAGGCGGCCACGGCATCGCCGACTTTCCCGGCGGGTTCCGCTACGTCGGCGAGTGGCTTCACGACCTGCCGAATGGGCAGGGCGCCTTGGTCACCGCCGACGGACAACGGCTTTCCGGCGTTTGGGTCAATGGGTGTTTGCAGGATGCGACCCACACCGCGGTTGGAGTGCCTGCGTCGAGTTGCAGGTGGCAATAGACGGAAGTTCAGCACGAGGCCGTGTGGTAGCGTCGCGAAAGAAATCGTGGATGGCAAAGACAAGCTTGGCAATAGGTGCCGAGAGGCCGAACCGGCCGGGCAGACCCGACGGATGATCGGGGCGGCGATCACGTCTCCGATAACCTCTTGCGGCCCCGTATCGTCGATGCCAGTATGTGAATGTGATTAACATTCACGGGAGGGCGTCGCGATGATCGCGGCGAAACTCGACGAATACGGCAAGATGGCCTGGATCGCGGTGATGGTGCTGGGCTTCATCGCCTGGTGGCCGATCGGGCTTGCGGTCCTGTTTTACCTCATAGGGAGTGGACGGATGCGCGACTGGCGGGGCGGCTCTCGGGGCCGCTGGTACAACGCGGACAACCAGGGCGTCGGCTGGAGCGGTGGCGGCGGCTGCGGCTGGGGCCGGCGCGCCCGGTCCGCCTACGGCGCCAGCGGCAATGCCGCCTTCGACGAATACCGGCGCGAGACGCTGCGCCGGCTCGAGGAGGAGCAGCGCGAGTTCTTCGAATACCTCGAGCGCCTGCGCCAGGCGCGCGACAAGGCGGAGTTCGACCAGTTCATGAACGAGCGCCGCAACCGCGGCGGCATGGGCAGCACCCCCGCCCCTGCCGAGCAGGTCTGACGAGCACGTCACGTCTGGGGGGCCGGGCGCAGCGCCCGGCCCCCTTTTCGCGTCGCTTGCGTCTTCCGCCCGCGGGCGTAACTTGTTCGCGATGCGAAGGATCCCTCCCCCGCCCCGGCCTGCCCTTGCGCTGGAGCCGCTGCGCGCCGCATCGCTCGATTTTTCGTTTTTCGCCGGCGCCTGGATGGGGCTCGCGCTCGCCCCGCTCATGTTCGGCGCGATCGTGCTCGGCACCGCCGTCGCGGTGGCGGACACGCTGTCTCGTGCCGTCACCGAGTAAGGCCCGCAGCGGGCGCGCCGCCGCAGAACCGTGATCCAGACCCAACCGCCTCCCGCCGTCGACGCCATCGTCGCGGCGTCGCGGGGTATCGACCGGGTCTTCGCCGATACCCCGCTGATCGAGCAGGCCAGCGCCAACGCCGCGCTGGGCTGCCGGCTTCTCGCCAAGGTGGAGACGCTCAATCCGATCCGCTCCTTCAAGGGCCGCGGGGCGGACTGGCTGATGGCGAACCTGCACGGCGACGCTCCCGTGGTGTGTGCGTCGGCGGGCAATTTCGGTCAGGGACTCGCCTACGCCGCCCGCACGCGAGGGCGCACGGCGATCGTGTTCGCGGCCACCACGGCCAATCCGCTGAAGATCGATGCGATGCGGCGTTTGGGCGCCGACGTCAGGCTTGCAGGCGACGATTTCGATGCGGCGAAGGCGGCCGCGCGATCTTTTGCCGAGGCCTCCGGGCTCGAATACGTCGAGGACGGGGCGCGCACCGCCATCGCCGAAGGCGCCGGCACGATCGCGCTGGAGATGACGCGGACGCTTGAGGCCCGCGGGATCGGGCTGGACGCGGTGGTCGTCCCGCTCGGTAACGGCGCGCTGCTGACCGGCGTCGGCACATGGATCAAGGCCCGCGCCCCGTCCTGCCGCGTGATCGGCGTCGTCGCTGCGGCGGCGCCGTCGATGCGAATGTCCTGGCAAGCGGGTCGCATGCTGCCGACCTCCAGCGCGGCGACGATCGCCGACGGCATCGCCGTGCGCGAACCCGTCGCCTATGCGCTGGAGTGCATGAAGACGACGGTGGACGACGTCTGGGCGGTCGAGGAGACGTCGCTCGTCTCGGCGATCAGGTTCTGCCATCGCCACTACGGGCTTGTCGTCGAGCCGGCCGGCGCCGCCGGGGTGGCCGCGCTTCTGGAGCATTCCGAGACGCTCGCGGGCCGCACCGTCGGAACCATTCTGTGCGGCGGCAATCTCGCGCCCGGTGTGATCTCGTTCGACGCGTGACACGTAGCGCGGACCCGCCCGCTCTAAGGTCCGACCAGTTGCACGCGCCATGGCGGGCGTCCGCCGTACATGGCGGCGCCGACCATGGCGGCGTGCTCGATCAGCTCGATCGAGGCGGGCGGCTCGCCGCACGAGCTGCACCGGAGCCGCACGACCACGTCGGCCAGCGTGCGGTGCGCGTGGCCCTGGCGCGCGATCACCTGCAGCGGCAGCGACACGCTGCGGCAGCACCGCGTCTCCAGCCAGTGCGCGCGCAACGTGCCGACCGTCGCTGCACGGGCGAGCGTGCGATCGGGCGGGGCGGACAACGGCATGCAGGCAGGCTTAACCGAGCCGGCATGTTCTGCAAATGTTCTCTCACGACAGAAGGGCCGCGCTGTGCTCGTCAGGCGCGCTGGTAGCGTTTCACCTTGATCTCGCCGGCACGCCGGCGCATCGCCGTGGCATCGTGCCATGCCTGCATGCGCAGCAGCATGTCCATGTTGACGTCGAACGCCTTTTCGATGCGCAGCGCCATTTCGGGCGAGAGAGCCGCGTTACCGTTCATAAGGTCGGAGAGGGTCGCACGGCGTACGCCCAACACGTCGGCCGCTTCGCTGATGCTCAAGCCCAATTCGCCGAGGATTTCATCGCGGATGAACTCCCCCGGATGGGGCGGCGCCATGCCGATCTTGCTCGGTGTCTTGCCCATCAGTGGTAGTCCTCCAGGTCGAGGTTGCAGATTTCTCCCTGCTTCAGATCAAGGTCAGCCGCCAGTTTCCGCTGACGGAGATACTCCACGTGCCTGCCCGCTCCCCTTTGAGCTGATGGATACGCCAGCCAGGCGGACCGGCAACGTCGGCCATCTCGTCGGCTGTAACCAGGACGGCGAGGATGTTGCGCAGCCGTGTCACGAGATCAGGGCGAAGCTCCCGGCTGTCGTCATCCTCAATGAAACGCAGAAGGCCTCGGTGCCGGATGTTCCGGATAATCACGTTATGACGCGTACGGCAAGACCGTACAGCAGTCAACGACTGCCCCGTTGCAGCGTCACGGTGCAGCGTACCGCGCGAGGAACGCGGCGGTGGCGTCGCGGGCGGCCGGCAGGTTCATCAGCGTGTGCGGCGCGCCGGGGATCAGCACGATCACCGCGCGCTTGTCGTCCTTCAGTGCCTGGGCGCAGTTGCCCGTCGCGTTCGGATTGCCCAGGAAGGGAACGGACGGCGAGAAGTACGGGTCGCTCACGCTCATGACGTTCAGCACCGGCTCGTCGGGCCGGAACGCGTTCTGCGGATCGGCGACGAAATAGTTCGGCTCGCAGCTCCACGAATAGATGATCCGGGCGGCGAATTCGTCGCCCGTATAGCGCGCGACCGCGACGGACCCTTCGCTCGCGCCGGCCAGGATCAGCCGATGCGGATCCGCCCACGGAGCCTTCAGCAGCGCCGCCAGCCCGGCGCGGATTTCCGATGCCCGCAGCGCGTGGATGTGCTCGTAGACGTCCTTGCCGACCGGCGAGGTGTAGGTGATGCGGTCGGGCAGCGCGAAGGAATCGGGCGCCATGCTGGCCACGCCGAGCGAGGCGAGCCAGAGCTGCCACTCGCCGATCGCCTTCAGCGCGAGGCCGGACGAGCCGTGCAGGAACAGCACCGTCGGCGCCCTGCCGTGCGTCGCCGGCGCGTCCGCGAACTTCCCGACGAACACGTCGCCGCCGGTGACGGACCGCGGCAGCACGACCGCCGCCTGCATGATCGCGGCGGTCAGCGATTGTTCGGTGTGCTGCCACGCGTGGCCCTTGACCTCGCCGGGGGGCGTCTGAGCGGACACAGCGTGGCTGAGCAGGACGCAGGCGAGTGCGACGCACGCCGCGAGGCGCGTCACCGCTTGTTCCGCGTCAGCCACGTCTTTGCATAGACGTCGTCGAGCCGGCAATCGAGGCCGACGCTCGCGAGCCGCAAGCGGTCGCCGGAACCGACCAGCTCGGGATCGGCTAGCCACACGCCGGATGCATCCCGCCGGTGGACTTCCGCCAGCAGGCGCGCGGAATGGACGACGACGATTTCGCGTACGCTCGGCAGCGTGGCGTAGGCGCGGACGTTGTCGCGCGTGTCGTCCATATTACCGGGAGACAGAACCTCGACCATCAGCACCGGGTCGGTCACGACCTGGTCGCCACCCATGTCGTCGTCAGGTGCGACCACGATGTCAGGCACCCTGACGTTATCGCTCGCACTCATCCCCGGGATGATCGCGCCCTCGGTCACGACCTGCAGGGGTAATTCCGCCGCGTCGATCGCATTGCCGATCAGGCGAGCAAGCGTTGCCTGGATTACGCCATGCGTCCGGCTCGCCGGCGACATCGCTCGGACCTCCCCGTCGACAAGCTGAAAGCGCCGGCCCGTGCCATCGCCCGGCCAGGCCAGGAATTCCTCGGCACTCATATGCGGCAGGGGTCGCCGGGCGAGCTGGTTCATGTGGCGAAGTATAGGGCTTCGACGCCGCCCATACCAATCGCGACGATGTGCCTCACGCCGTGTTCCGCAGCCCCTCGGCCCAGACCCGGCGATACTGGCCGACGATCTCCGCCGCGCTCGGCACGCGGGGGTTGTTGCCGGGGCTGCCAGACGCCAGCGCCTGCTCGGCCATCAGCTCCAGCTTCGCCTCATACACGCGCTCGTCGATCCCGTACGCGCGCGGCGACGGCACGGCGAGGTCGCGGTTGAGCGCACGCAGCCCCTCGATCAGCTTCGCACACGCCGCCCCGTCGTCGTCGCCGTCGGCCGCGAAACCGATCGTCCGGGCGGCGGTGGCGTAGCGGGCGGCGGCGGCCTCGACGCCGAACTCGGTCAGCACCGGCAGCAGCATCGCGTTCGACAATCCGTGCGGCACGTGGAAATGCGCGCCGATCGGCCGCGACATCCCATGCACCAGCGCCACCGACGCATTGCTGAACGCTAGCAGCCTGTCGGAGTTAAGCACAAACCACGAACAAATCGGACATTTCTTTCGATACTTCGCGGTTCTGCACAACAAGAGAATCCGCCGGTGGCCGTTGGCGACATATTCATCCGCAAAACTGCTAACTCCGACAGGCTGCTAGCCCCGCCTGCGTCGCGCCCAGCATCATGCCCTCGCGGGCCGACGCGTTGCGCGGCTCGGCGTAGGCGGTGCGCAGATGCGCGCCGATCAGCCGCATCGCGGAGACCGCCAGCGCGTCGCTGTACGGGTTGGCGCGGCGGGAGACGTACGCCTCCAGCGCATGCGTCAGGCTGTCGATGCCGGTATCCGCCGTCGTGCGCGCGGGCAGGCCGAAGGTCAGCTCGTAGTCGACGATCGAGGCAAGCGGCAGCGCGCCGAGCCCGGCGATCAGCATCTTCTCGTCGCTCGCCGTGTCGGTCACCACGGTGAAGCGCGTGCACTCGCTGCCGGTGCCCGCCGTGGTCGGCACCGCGATGACCGGCAGCTTCGCCCGATCCGCCTGCGCCGGCACCTTGTAATCTCGCGCAGCGCCGCCGCCGGCGGCCAGGATCGTCATCGCCTTCGCGGTGTCGATCGGCGAGCGGCCGCCGAAGCCGATCAGGCAGTCGTAGTCGCCGCGCCCCATCGCCGCCGCGCCGGCCGCGACGACGGTGTCGGTCGGATCGGGCACCGTGTCGCTGAACACCTCCGCCGCGATTCCCGCCGCCGCCAGCGGGTCGAGGCAGGCCCGCACCAGCCCGGACGAGACCATGAACGGATCCGTCACCACCAGCGGACGGCGCAGCCCGAACTTGCCGAGCACCTCGGCGATCCTCGCCACGCTGCCGCCGCCGATCAGCAGCAGCCGTGGGGCGACGATCGCCAGCGGCGCTGTCACGAGCGGTAGTCCGGCGTGTCCCTCTCGATCAGGCGCAGGCAGGTCTCCCACATCATCGCGTAGTGCGCCTCGCGCCCGGCCGCGTCGCGGTCGTGGTACTGGCGCGCGGTGTGCTCGCACACCTCCAGCGACGGCAGCGACAGCTCCGCACCGCCCGACAGCGCCGCCACCTGTGCCTGGCACGCACGCTCGAGGTAATAGACGTTCAGGAACGCCTCCTGGATCGAGCGGCCGCAGACGAGCAGCCCGTGATTGCGCAGCACCATCGCGGAGTTCGGTCCGAGATCGGCGACCAGGCGCTCGCGCTCGCTCAGGTCCAGCGCGATCCCCTCGTAGTCGTGGTACGAGAGCCGGTCGTAGAACCGCAGCGCCTGCTGACTGAGCGGCAGCAGGCCGTGCTTCTGCGCCGAGACCGCGATCCCCGCCGCGGTGTGCGTGTGGATCACGCAGGTCAGGTCCTCGCGCGCCATGTGGATCGCCGGGTGGATGCAGAATCCGGCCGAGTTGACCACCTTGCCGGACGCGCGGTCCTCGACGATGCGGCCGTCCATGTCGATCTTCACCAGGTCCGACGCGCGCATCTCGTGGAACATCCGGCGGTAGTCGTTGATCAGGAAATGGTGCTCCGGACCGGGCAGCCGCGCGCTGATATGGGTGTAGATCAGGTCGGTCATCCGGTGGTGGGCGACCAGCCGATACAGCGCGGCGAGGTCGCAGCGGATGCGCCACTCCTCCTCGCTGATGCCCGATGAGGAAGATGGGGCAAGCGAGGCGGGGCTGGCGACGACGTTCATGGCGTTCTCCCTGGCGTTCGGCCGCTTTTGTCGCGCCGCCGCGGTCGGGCGGTCAACGGCGGCGCCGTCAACGGCGGGGAGCGGCCAGGCGGTCCGGCTCGGCCGCGCGATGATCCAGGTCAAGGATCGCGCAATAACCGGCGCGCAGACTTGTGGATTATGAGCATCCCCCTGCAGATCACCTTCAAGGGCATGGACGCCTCCGAGGCGTTGGAAGCCCGCATCCGCGACAAGGCGGCCCGGCTCGACCGGTTCGAGGCCGACATCCTGCGCTGCCACGTCACCGTCGAGGCGCCGCACCACCGCACGCACAAGGGACGCGTCTACGCCGTGCAGATCGAGATCGCTGTGCCGCGCGGCACGATCATGGTCTCGCGCGACCACGGCCAGGACCACGCGCACGAGGACGTGTATGTGGCGCTGCGCGACGCCTTCAACGCGGCCGCACGGCGGCTCGAGGACAAGGCGCGCAAGATCGACCACCGGGTGAAGCACCACGAGCCGCCGCTGATGTCGGGCCGGATCGCCCGCTTCGTCGCCGACCAGGACTACGGGTTCATCGAGACCGCACAGGGCGAGGTCTACTTCCACCGCAACAGCGTCGCCGAGGGCGGCTTCAACCGGCTGCGCGTCGGCGACGAGGTGCGCTTCGCCGCGGCCGATGGCGAGAAGGGCCTGCAGGCGACCACGGTGCACGTCGTGGGCAAGCACCACGCGGTGCCGGGCGCATGAGCGCGCCAGTGCCAGGTGCCAGCGCGGCGGAGATCGTCGCGATCCTGGGGCCGGTCGATCAGGTCGTGCTCGCCGACATCACGCGCACGGGGGCGACCGCCGCCGAGGTGCTGGAGGCGTTCACGCGCCTGGTAGGCGACGACGCCGTCGGCCCCGTGGCGCAGCGTTCGGCAAGCGCGCTTGTGGTCGAGGTGATGGGCATCCTGCAGGCCGCCGAGATCGGGCCGGAGCGCGAGTAGCCGGCCGCCCGGGCCTCCTGCGCCTCCCCGGGCCTGCCCCCGTCAGCAGCAGCCGCGGAAGCGTCCCTTGCTGACGGCGTAGCGGGCGGCCTGGCGTTCGCGGAAGAACTCCTCGTAGGTCATGACGACCTTGTCCGGGTGGTTGACGCGCCGGTGCTCGACATAGGCGTCGTAGTCCGGCACGCCCACCATCAGGCGTGCGGTCTTGGTGACCATCGTGCAGGCGAACCGGACGCGCGTCACCACTGTCTCAGTCATCGCCGCTTGCCAGCATCGCGCCGCCTCCCACCTCGACCGCCGTGTTCTTCGGATCCCCGAGCGCCCTGCGCGTGTCGATGAAGCCATACACGACCGTCACCAGAAGGACGAGCACGAACAACGCGCCGAGTGTCGCATCCACGTAGTCGTTGAAGATGATCTGGCTCATCACGCCCGGCGAGGTCGCCGGCGCCAGCACCTGCCCCGCCGCGAGCGCGTCGGAGAACTTCGCGGCGTGGCTGAGGAAGCCCACCGCGACGTTGCCGCTGAACACCTTCTCCAGCCCCGCGGTCATCGTGGTGCACACCAGCCACACCGTCGGCACCACCGTCACCCACGCGTAGCGCTGCCGCTTCATCTTGCACAGCACCACGGTGCAGAAGGTCAGCGCGATCGCCGCCAGCATCTGGTTGCTGGTGCCGAACAGCGGCCACAGCGTCCAGATGCCGCCATACGGGTCGATGACGCCCTGGTACAGGATGTAGCCCCACAGCACGCAGGCCAGCGCCGAGCCGACGATGTTGTTGGCCCAGGACTCCGTGTTGCGGAACGCCGGCACCGCGTGGCCGACGAGGTCCTGGATCATGAACCGCAAGACTCGCGTCCCGGCATCCACCGTCGTCAGGATGAACAGCGCCTCGAACATGATGATGAAGTGGTACCAGATGCCCATCATCACGGTGCCGCCGAGGAAGCTCGACAGGATCGTCGCCATGCCGACCGCCAATGTCGGCGCGCCGCCGGTGCGCGACAGGATCGTCGTCTCGCCCACGTCACGCGCGATCTGCGTCAGCATGTCCGGCGTGACGGCGAAGCCCCACGAGCTGATCACCTGTGCCGCGTGCGCGGCGTCGGGGCCGATCAGGCCGGCCGAGCTGTTCATCGCGAAATAGACGCCGGGATGGAGCACGGTCGCGCCGATCATCGCCATGATCGCCACCAGGCTTTCCATCAGCATGCCGCCGTAGCCGATGAAGGCGATCTGGCTCTCGTTCTCGATCATCTTCGGCGTGGTGCCCGAGGCGATCAGCGAGTGCCAGCCGGACACCGAGCCGCAGGCGATGGTGATGAACAGGAACGGGAACAGGCTGCCGGCCCAGACCGGCCCGGTGCCGTCGATGAACTTGGTCAGCGCCGGCATCTGCAGGTCGGGGCGCACGATGATGATGCCGACCGCGAGCAGCAGGATGGTGCCGACCTTGAGGAAGGTGGACAGATAGTCGCGCGGCGCCAGCAGCAGCCAGACCGGCAGCACGGAGGCGACGAACCCGTAGCCGATGATCATCAGCGCGAGCGTCGTGCCGGGATAGGTGAACATCGGCGCCAGCGTCGCGGACTCCGATACCGTGCGCCCGAAGATCAGCGCGAGCAGCAGCAGCACCGCGCCGATGGCGGACATCTCGCCGATCTTTCCGGGCCGGATGAAGCGGCTGTAGACGCCCATGACCAGCGCGATCGGGATCGTGCAGAAGACGGTGAACGAGCCCCACGGGCTGCCCTTCAGCGCGTTGACCACCACCAGCGCCAGGACGGCGAGGACGATGACGCAGATCAGCAGCACGCCGATGCCGGCGACTGTGCCGGCGAGCGGGCCCATCTCGGAGCGGATCATGTCGCCGAGCGACTTGCCGTCCCGCCGTGTCGACAGGAACAGCACCGTCATGTCCTGCACCGCACCCGCGAACACCACGCCCGCCAGGATCCACAGCGTGCCGGGCAGGTAGCCCATCTGGGCGGCGAGCACCGGGCCCACCAGCGGCCCGGCGCCGGCGATGGCGGCGAAGTGGTGGCCGAACAGCACGTATTTGTTGGTCGGCACGTAATCGAGGCCGTCGTTGTGCCGGTAGGCGGGCGTGGCCCGCTTGGGATCGACGCCGAACACCGTCCCGGCGATCCACAGCCCGTAGAAGCGGTAGGCGATGAAATAGATGCAGATGGCCGCGATCACCAGCCACGCGGCGTTGACCGTCTCCCCGTGGAACAGCGCAAACATGGCAAAGGCGACTGCGCCGAGGATGGACACCGCGGCCCAGACCAGTTTCGCCTGCAAGGTCATCGAACCCTCCCGCGCCGCGTTGCCGTCTCCGGGTCTCGCCGCCCGGTGAACACCTTCTAGCGCAGTTCCCCGGAAAGGTTGAGTCAGCCGCATTGATCTGGATCAATCCGCCGGACCGTCCGCCGCGGTCCGGCCGACCGGGACTGTTGCACGAGAGCAACGGCCGGCCGCTCCGGACGATTGCGGACCTCGGCTTTGTTGCAACCACGGCCCCAGGCTGGTTCAGTGCGACTCTGAATCCAAGCGCGGGCGTCCGCATGCCGAACAAAATCGCCTCCGCGCTGTCTGGCATGGGTTGAAACGAGCGCCCCTTGTCTGGCGAGCCAGTGGCGCCCACTTGGCTGCGTTTCTTGGTTCGGCTGACACGGGTCGTTTCTTCGTCCCGGCCTGACGACCCCAAGGCGCCGCGCGC
>DATEQV010000513.1:0-2943 GCA_035272265.1 Acidisphaera sp.
CATCGACGGCCAGCGGATGAACCGCGGCCTGATCCAGCGCGCGCGCGCGTCGTTCCGCACGACGATCCTGTGGCTGTTCGAAGACCCGTTCATGCTCGACTACAACGTCGAGAGCGCGGAGCTGTTCGACTACGTCTTCACCAACGACCCGTCCTGCGTGCCGGCCTATCGCGGCAAGGGCCACTATCTGCCGCTCGCCGCCAGCCCGCGCCTGCACCGCCGCGACGTGCGCACCGACGATGAGCTCGACTACGACATCTTCTTCGCCGGCACGATGTGGCCCAACCGCGTGCCGGTCATCCGCAGCCTGATCACCGGCTTCCCCGACGCCCGCTTCAAGCTGGTCTGCCCGACCAACGACTACCTGCCGCCGCTGCCGTCCGACCTGTCCGAACTGGCCATCCAGCGCCCGGTCAGCCACGAGGCGTTCATCGACTTCGCCAACGCGAGCCGGGTGTCCATCACGCTGTTCCGCGACTACCCGAGCCACGGCAACGCCAGCCAGGCGACCGCGCCGGGGCCGCGCCTGTACGAGATCGGACTGGCCGGCACCGCGCAGGTCGTCGAGTGCCCCGAGGAGATGAACACCGAGCATTTCCGCTCGGTCGGCGGCGTCGTCGTGGCCCGCGGGCGCGAGTCGCTGCATCGCGCGGTGTCCGACCTGCTCGGCCAGCCGATGCTGCGCGCGCGCTGCGCGCTGCAGACGCAGCATGCCATCGAGTCGAACCACCTCTACACGCACCGCCTGCGCACGATCGCCGAGATCGCCGGCCTCAGCACGCCCGAGCGGATGCCCAAGCGCACGGCCCGCCCGCAGCGGCCCATGCGCGTGCTGATGTGCACGCACTCCACGCTGCACGAGCGGGAATGGGGCGGCGTCGAGGTCTATCAGCAGACCCTCTGCGCGATGTTCGCCGGCCAGGCGGAGGTGTTCTTCTGGCTCCGCCGCAACGACAACTGCCGGCTGGTCGACGAGAACGGCCGGGTGCTCGAACGCTTCGACGGCATGGACGTCGGCTGGCTCGACAGCCTGTGCGACGCGTTCGAGGAGACCGCGTTCGCCAGCGTCCTCGGCCAGTACGATTTCGATGTGGTGCACTTTCAGCACCTCGGCCACCACACCACACCGCGTCGCTGCCGATGATCGCCAAGGCCGCCGGCCTCGGCACGGTCTTCTCGGCGCACGACTTCTTCCTCGCCTGCGCGCGCTACCACCTGCTGAACTACGAACAGCGCTTCTGCGACATCGCCAACCGCACCATCACCGCCTGCGACGTCTGCCTCAAGACCGCCGAGGCGCTGCCGGCCGGCGTGCAGCAGACGCGCCGCGCCTTCATCGCCGAGATGCTGCAGTCGATCGACGTGCTGCTGTTCGGCTCGGCGTATTCCGAGCGGCTGATCTCGACCATCTATCCCGTCCTCGCGGAGAAGACCCGCGCGGTGCTCGGCATCCCCACGCCGTTCGACGCGCTCGGCGGCCGCCCGCCGCGCCCGCCGAAGCGCGACGGCGACAAGCTGGTGGTGGCGCTGCTCGGCAACTTCACCCGCGCCAAGGGTGCCGATGCCGCGATCAGCATCATGGAGAACGCCAATCCGGAGCTGTTCGAGTTCCACGTCAGGGGCAAGGCCGAAGCGCAGTTCGCCGAGGTGCTGCAACGCATCAACAAGCCGAACGTGACCTATCACGGCCGCTACACGCCGGGCGACCTGGACGCGCTGGCCCGCGCCGACGTCTCGCTGCACCTGTCGATCTGGCCGGAGACGTTCTGCATCGCGTTGTCGGAAGCGTGGCAGGCGGGCCTCGTGCCGATCGTCAGCGACATCGGCGCGCTCGGCGATCGCGTCACCGACGGCGTGGACGGGTTCAAGGTTCCGATCGGCGACGTGAGCGCGGTGCTCAACCGGCTCGAGCTGCTGCGCGCCAGCCCGGCGCTGCTGGAGACGATGCGCACCGCGATCGGGCCGCATCTGTGGGTCGACCAGCGGCGCTACGCCGACGCGCTGCTCGACCTCTATCGCTCGGTGTCGCCGCGCACGGTGGTGGGCATCGGCAACCTGCATCTCGATGTCGGCCAGCTGCACCTGGTGCCGCATGCCAGCTGGAAGCACCTCGCACCGCCGCGCCACATCTTCGATCCGCCACGCGCCTCGGCGACAAGGCTGGAACTGCCCTCGGGGATCCGTCAGTGGATATCGATCCAGGGCTCGCAGTTCCACATCGAGCGGGTCTGCGACACCATGATCGCCGAGCTGGCGGACGGGACGTTCAAGCCGGCCGACGAGTTCGCGATGGAAGGCTGGACCTTCATCCCCGATGTCGGCGTGGCCGGTCAGGTGTGGGTGGTGCTGGTCGAGGAGAAAGGATCGCCGGTCATCTTCCTGCCGACCGAACGCATCGGGCGCGACGACGTGGCACGCGCCGCGCCCGGTGCGCCGTCGCGCTCCGGCTTCCTGACGCGCGCGGCCCTGCGCGGGCGCTGGAGCGACGGGCTGCACCGGGTCGCGCTGGTCAACAGCGTCGGCGATCGCGCCGGTTTCCAGCTCACCTATCTGCGCATCCGGCTGTTCGAAGGCCGGGTGACCGAGGCGGAGGTCGCCGCCCCCGACAACGACGACGTGCTGCGCGCCTTCGCCCATGTCGCCGCGCAGGCGCCGCTGGGCGACGGCGATGCGCAACGCCCCGCTTCATCCGCGGCCGCGAAGCAACTGCTCGACGGGGGTGCCGCGCCGAAGCGCAGGACGGCTGCGCCGTCGAACGGCGCGGGCGCGACCGACGGCGCATCGACGCCGGACGCCGAGACGCCGCCGCCGAAGTCCCGGCGCGCGCCCGCGGGCCAGGAGCGCAACGGGCGGCGGAAGGCGTCCGGCGTGGCCTGATACGTCGGCGCAGCGCTGCAGTACACGCTCGGTCTTTAGTTCTCGTCATGGTCCGCGAAGGCGGAC
>DATEQV010000514.1:0-11537 GCA_035272265.1 Acidisphaera sp.
CTGTCGGAGTTAAGCACAAACCACGAACAAATCGGAGATTTCTTTCGATACTTCGCGGTTCTGCACAACAAGAGAATCCGCCGGTGGCCGTTGGCGACATATTCATCCGCAAAACTGCTAACTCCGACAGGCTGCTAGACGGCGTTTCTGACCCCGGGACGGAACGAGGGCTGCGGCCGTGCCGCGGCGGCGCCCGTCGCACGCGTAACACCTTCCAAAAGGTGTAACGCCGCGTTTCTGCACTACCTTGGGTTGCGTAACCTGTGCTAGGCGGTTGCCGAACGCGGCGGCTGTCTGCGGCTCGTGGACGTGCCGGGCAGCGCTGCCGACAACCGGGACGCCCAACGACAGGAGACTCATAGCTTCATGTTCGGAGATCCAGGCGACAACGGGCCGTTCGGCTCGCCATTTGGGACGATCGCGGCCGGGAGCGGCACATTGTCGACCGGTTTCGGCCAGAGCGGGACCGTGATGACAGTGCATACGCCGATCACGCTCCCCGGCGGGGACTGGCGCCTGATCGACAACGAGACCAACGCCAGCATCAGCAACACCCCCGGCTCGGCCGGCAACTACTTCATCCTCGAGATCGGCAGCGGCGCGACGATCGCGCCGGGCAACGGCAACGATCTCATCGCGGATGTCGGCGGCGGCGCCACCATCGATGCCGGCAACGGTAACATGGTGATCACCGCCGGCGGGACGGACAACGTCATCACCGCCGGGACCGGAAACGACGCGTTCGTCCTCGGCGCGCCGACGCCGCCATCCGAACACGAGGGGCACAATCAGGGGTCGGTCCCGATCACCGCCGACACGCTGACGCTGGGCAACGGCCGCAATGTCGTCGGCTTCGGCGGCAGCGGCAACACGGTGTACGACGGCACCGGCACGGACGTGGTGTTCGGCGCGGGCGGCGGCAACGACACGTTCGCGCTCAATGCCGGGGGCGGCAAGCTGACGATCGGCGGCTTCAGCCTGACCAACGGCGACGTGCTGGATCTGTCGCAGATCCTGCCCGGCGTGACGGACAGCAGCCTGTCGAGCTACGTCACGCTGACGTCGCACGCCCACCACCATCATGTCGTCGACACGGTGCTGACGATCAGCAATGGCGGCGTGACCGACAAGGTGACCCTGCTCAACAGCGGTTCGATCACGTTGTCGAGCCTCGAGAACAGCCTGCACCTGTAGGCGCCGCGCGAGGCGCTGCGGCGCAGCGCCTCGCCGGCCGGGATTCGGTTCGTCCTACTGCTGGGCGGAGTGGCCCGGGCCGACCGTAAACCGGTCCGTTGTGACAACGCGGGTGGCCTGAGCGTGACACGACCGAGGCCTCGCCCGAGCGTGATCGGCAACTCTGCCGCGTCGGGTCACTCGTGGAAGACGATCACCACGCGCTTCGTCGCTGCCTCCCCCTGTAGGGGCGGGATCGAGCCGTCGGCAGTGTCGATCTCCTGGACAGCGATGTCGTCTGGCGCAACGCCGTCGCGCACGAACTCCTCGCGCACGGCCTCGACGCGGGATCGGGACGTGCGCCGCTGACCCTCCGGGGTGCTGGCGAGGTCGGCCAGGCCGTTGATATCGATCTGAGTAGTCGGGCCGGAAGCCGCCCCCCGGGCGGCGTCAGCGATGATCACGCGGCCGCTCTCCGTCAACGCCCGTCCCCGCCATTCCCCCTGCGAGAGATAGACGCGCCTGATCTCCTGCGTCGCGGTCTGCGACCACGCGGCCGATGCGGCCAGAACAAGCGCGCAAGCCGAGATGATGCGTCGGTTCATGACGGGCGTCCGTTCATGACGGGGCAGCGATATGCTCGACGACCCGGAAGCGCTCGCAATAGAGCAGCATGTCCTCCGCAAACTGACCGCGTCGGCGGAAATAACGCCGGTGCGCCTGCTGCCAGTACGCGAGGCTTCGGTCCCCCTCGCCTTCTTCATACGCGAAGGCCGCATCGACGTCGTGGAACCGCCGCTGGACCAGGTCCACGGTCTCGATCACCGCGCGCGGCACTCCCGAGCCGTCGAGCATCACCATTCGTTCGCCGACCTGCGTCAACATGCCATCGGTGGCCGCCCAGCAGGTGGCTGTCTTCCGCCCGGCGAGCACAAGGGCCGCAAGTTCGTCAGCGAGTGCCGGGCTGTCGCCGAACGAGAAACTCTGCAGATCGCGCCACTCCATTGCTTTGCCCTCGATCCACGTGCGGCTGTCCACGGCTGAGCGGTCGGACTAAACGCGCAGACGGAAGCCAAGCGTCCCCGCCAGCTCGGCGAACGTCGTTGGCGTGGCGGTCCGTCTCGATCATATAGTCGTGCTTGAACCCGCTCGTCATCTCGATCCCCTGAAGGACATCGCCATGCGGTTAGCCGCCGTTCTCCTGGTGCTTGCCGTGTGCTCCTGCAGTGGGGGAGTACCCGCTTTCTCGCCAATTGCGCACGTTTCCGGCGCGGGAGCCGGCAACTGGTGCCCGCCGTCCAACGGCGATGCGAGAGGCTGCACCGCGCGCTGACCGGCCGGCAGCAGCAGCAGGCGCCAGCCAGGCGACGCCGTGGGCAACGGCCAGGACCCGGCGGATCACGGGCGCGCCGGTCCGGTCTGCGGCACGGCGGTCAGGCCGGCGATCCAGCTTCGGTCGATGCGGTCCTTCCAGCGCCAGACCCAGCTTCCCGACACCGCGATGCCGTTGCGCCACGCCAGCGCGCGTCCGTCGCCGAGGCCGACCATCGTCAGCGCCTGACGCTGCGGATGCCAGCGCCGCAATCGCCGGCCGGCCGCCGCGCGCGGCAGGTTGCCGGCCAACACCGCGCCCGCGCGCACCGCCCAGACCCCGGCCTTCGGGCGCGCCGCGCCCTCGATCGCCGCGCAGTCCCCCGCGGCGAACACACGCAGATGGCTCACGCTGCGCAGGCTTCGGTCAACCAGCACGCAGCCGTCGGCGTCACAGGCGAGGCCGGAATCGCGCAGCAACGCCGGGCCGCGCGTGGCTGTCGCCCAGACGAGCGCGCCGGCCTGCAACGTCGAGCCGTCGGACAGCTCCAGCAGGCCGGCGCGGAACGTCTCGGCGGCGACACCGCTGACCAGCTCCACGCCGGCGTCCACCAGCGCGCGCCGTGCGGCGCGGCGTGCCAGCGCCGGCGCGTCGGCGAGCGGTTCGGGTCCGTCGCCGACCAGCGCCACCCGGCGCGGCGGCGGGAAACGGTGCGCGAGCGCGAGCGCCAGCTCCACCCCGGCGGGACCCGCGCCCACCACCGCGATGCGCCCGTCGGCGCCCAGCGTCGCGTCGGCCTGCGCGAGGTGCGCGAACAGTCCGCTGATCGGCTTGACCCCGAAGCCGCCGGGCGGCGGCGCCGTCTCGCCGCCGATGTCGATCGACAGGATGTCGAAGCGGACCGCCCGCTCGCGGTGCAGGTGCACGCGGCCCTCCGGGTCGATCCCCAGCGCCTCGGCCACCACCAGCCGAGCGCCCGCCGCCGCGGCGAGCGGCGCGAGCGCCACGAACGCCGCTTCGGGCGCGTAGTCGCCGCGCAGCACGCCCGCGACCATGCCGGAATACAGCGTGTGCGCGCTGCGCGAGATCACCGTCAGCCGCAGGCCCGGCGGCCGGCGGTCGGCGAACCGCCGCAGGGCGGCCAGGTGTGCGTGGCCGCCGCCGAGCAGCACTACGTCCGACTCGGCCCGCTCCCCATCGCGCATGGCTTCGCTTTACCCGGCGGCGGCGAATTCGCAATGTGCGCAGGCAAAGTGCGCGGCCAGCGGCCGCCCCGAGACGCGAAGGGACCACGATGCGACGCATGCTGCCCGCCCTCGCCGGCCTGCTGCTGGCCGGCGCCGCCCACGCCCAGACAGCACCCGCCCAGCCCGCCGCTCCCGGCCAGAGCCTGCGGATCATGCTGCGCGAGGACCCCGACATTCTCGATCCCACGCTCGCCCACAGCTATGTCGGCCGCATCGTCTTCGCGTCGCTGTGCGACAAGCTGTTCGACATCGACGAGAAGCTCGCCATCGTCCCGCAGCTCGCCTCCGGTTACGAATGGAATGACCCGACCACCCTGACGATCCACCTCCGCCCCAGCGTGCGCTTCCAGGACGACACGCCGATGGACGCGGCGGCGGTGAAATACACGCTGGAGCGGGACCTGACCATGCAGGGCAGTTTCCGCCGCACCAAACTCAAGTCGGTGCGCAGCGTCGACGTGATCGACCCCCAGACGGTGCGCATCACGCTCAAGCAGCCGGACGCCGGCTTCCTCGCGCAACTGACGGATCGTGCCGGCATGATCCTCTCGCCCAAGGAGGCCGAGGCGGAAGGCAAGGATTTCGGCCTGCATCCGGTCTGCGCCGGGCCGTTCCGCTTCGTCGAGCGCATGCCGCAGGACCGCATCGTGCTCGACCGCTTCTCCGGCTACTGGAATGCGGGCGCGATCCACTTCGACCGCGTGACCTACCTGCCGGTGGCCGACAGTTCCGTCCGCCTCGCCAACCTGCAGGCGGGTGCGACGGACCTGGTGGAGTACATCCTGCCGACCGACGCCGACGCGGTGAAATCGAACCCGAAGCTGCGCATGGTCGTCGCACCCTCGCTGGGCTTTCAATACATCGTCTTCAACATCGGCAACGGCGCGCGCGGCGACACGCCGCTCGGCCACGACCCCCGAGTGCGCCATGCGTTCGAGCTGTCGCTCGATACCGCCGCGGTCGTGCAGGTCGTCTATAACGGCCTGTATCAGCCGACCGCGCAGACGGAGCCGCCGGAAACCCCGTTCTATATCCCCGGCCTCAATCCGCCCGCCCGCGACGTCGCGCGCGCGAAGGCGCTGCTGAAGGACGCCGGCGTGCCGCTGCCGGTGCGCGTCGACCTGACGGTGCCGAACTCGCCCGACGTGCGGCAGACGGCCGAGGTGATCCAGTCGATGGCGCAGGAGGCCGGGTTCGACGTGCGCATCAACGCGATGGAGTTCGCCTCGTCCTTGCAGGCCGCGCATTCCGGCGACTTCAACGCCTACCTGATCCAATGGTCCGGCCGCACCGATCCCGACGGCAACCTGTTCAGCTTCCTGCACACCGGCGGCGCCGAGAACGACGGGCATTACAGCAACGCGGACATGGACGCGCTGCTCGATCAGTCGCAGCGCGTCACCGATGTCGCGGTGCGCCGCGATGTGTACGCGAAGTTCTGGGCCATCGAGCAGCGCGACCTGCCGATCCTGTATCTGTGGCACACGGCGCTGACGGTCGGCATGACCGCGCGCCTGCAGGGGTACCGGCCGATTCCGGATGGGATGATCCGGCTGCAGGGGATGTCGATGCAGTAGGATGACTTGAGCCGTGTTTGTGTTTCGCCGTCATGGTCCGCGAAGGCGGACCATCCACGCCTTTGCCGGCCGCGTGAAAGAAAGGCGTGGATGGTCCGCCTGCGCGGACCATGACGAACACAAGCTGAGTGCGATCACACTCAGGTCGATACCGGTCTAGGCATGCGCACCCGCATCGCCGCGCGCGCGGCGCAGATCGTGCCGACGCTGCTGCTGGTCAGCGTGCTGGTGTTCCTGCTGCAGCAGCTGATGCCGGGCGATCCCGCGCTGATCCTGGCCGGGGAGGACCGCAGCCCCGAAGCCATCGCGCAAATCAGAGCGGAGCTGTGGCTCGATAGGCCGCTGCCGGTCCAATACCTGCACTGGATCGGCAACGTGCTGCAGGGCGATCTCGGACGCTCGTGGCGGCTGCGCGAGCCGATCGCCGCACTGATCGCCGAGAAGCTGCCGGTGACCTTGCAGCTCGGCGTGATGGCCTTCGCGTTTGCGCTGGCAATCGGCATCCCCGCCGGCATCATCGCCGCGGCGCGCCGCGGCACCGCGGTGGATTACGGCGTCTCCGCGCTCGGGCTCGCGGGGCTGTCGACGCCCAACTTCTGGCTCGGGATCATGCTGATCCTGCTGGTCTCGGTGCATCTCGGCTGGCTGCCGCCGTCGGGCTACGTGCCGCTCGCCGTCGACTGGCGACAGTCGCTGGCAACCACGGTGATGCCGGCCTTCGTGCTCGGCAACGCCATCGCCGCCGTGCTGATGCGCCACACCCGCAGCGCGATGATCGCGGCCCTCGGCCAGGACTACGTGCGCACGGCGCGCGCCAAAGGTCTGTCGCGATGGAGCGTCGTGCTGCGTCACGCGCTGCCCAACGCGCTGATCCCGGTCGTCACCCTAGGCGCTCTCGAGTTCGGCACGCTGCTGTCGGGCGCGGTACTCACCGAGCAGGTGTTCACCATCCCCGGCTTCGGCAAGCTGATCGTCGACGCCGTGTTCAACCGCGACTACGCGGTGGTGCAGAGCGTCGTGCTGGTGACGGCGACCACCTACGTGCTGCTGAACTTCGCCGCCGACCTGCTGTATCTGCGGCTCAACCCGCGCCTGCGCGACGGATGACGGCGACCCTGCGCGACCTGCTGCGCCGCCCCGTCGCGGCCGCCGCGCTGGCCGTGATCGTGGCGCTGCTGATCGCCGCCGTGTTGGCGCCGCTGGTCGCGCCGTACGATCCCGACGCCGCGTCGTGGTCGGCGATCCGCAAGGCGCCGAGTGTCGCGCACTGGATGGGCACCGACGAGAACGGCCGCGACGTGCTCAGCCGCGTCATCTGGGGCGCGCACGCGAGCCTGCTGGCCGGCCTCGTGTCGGTGCTGATCGCCGCCGGCGCGGGCGTGCCGCTCGGGCTGGTCGCCGGCTACGTGCGCGGCTGGACCGACGCGGGGATCAGCCGGCTGGCCGACGCGATGCTCGCCTGTCCGTTCCTGATCCTGGCGATCGCGCTGGCGGCGTTCCTCGGCCCGAGCCTGACCAACGCGATGATCGCGATCGGCATCACCGCCGCGCCGGTGTTCGTCCGCCTGTCGCGCGCCGCGACCCTGGACGTCGCGTCCAGCGACTTCATCGAGGGCGCGCGCGCCGTCGGCACGCGCGAATGGCGCATCGCGCTGCGCCACGTGCTGCCCAACATCATCCCGCCGCTGCTGGTGCAGGGCACGCTCTCGATCGCCGCGGCGATCATCGCCGAGGCGAGCCTGTCCTTCCTCGGCCTCGGCCAGCAGCCGCCCGCGCCGTCCTGGGGCTCGATGCTGAACGCCGCCCAGCGTTTCCTGACGCAGGCGCCGTGGCTGGCGATCTTCCCGGGGCTGGCGATCTTCGTCACCGTGCTGAGCTTCAACCTGCTCGGCGACGGCCTGCGCGACGCGCTCGATCCCCGCACCCGCGCTTGACCGCCCCTCGCCGCGCGCGTCACATCCCGCCATCGGATCGCCCCGGGGAGGACTGAAAAATGCGCGCATGGGCCGTCGTCGAGAACGGAGCGCCGCTGCAGGAGATCGAGCTGCCCACGCCGGAACCCACCGGCACCGAGGTGCTGCTGGAGGTGACGTATTGCGGCGTCTGCCACTCCGACCTGCACATCTGGGAGGGTTATTACGATCTCGGCGGCGGCAAGAAGATGTCGCTAGCAGATCGCGGCGTGGTGCTGCCGCTGGCGATGGGGCACGAGATCGTCGGCCGGGTCGCGAAGCTGGGGCCGGACGCCCACGGGGTGAAGGTGGGCGACGTGCGGATCGTCTATCCCTGGCTCGGCTGCGGCCATTGCGAGGCGTGCGTGTCGGAGGCGGACAACATGTGCCTCCACCCGCGTTCCCTGGGCGTCTATCAGGACGGCGGCTACGGCACGCACGTGGTCGCACCGCATCCGCGCCATCTGGTCGATCCGGGCAAGCTCGATCCGGCCGTGGCGGCGACCTACGCCTGCTCCGGCATCACCGTCTATTCGGCGATCAAGAAGGTGATGCCGATCAAGCCACACGAGCCGATCGTGCTGATCGGCGCGGGCGGGCTCGGGTTGAACGCGATCAAGCTGCTGAAGGCGCTCGGCCACCAGAACATCGTCAGCGTCGACATCAGCGCCGAGAAGCTGGAGACGGCGGCGAAGGCGGGCGCGCACAAGACCGTCGAAGCGAGTGAAGGCAACGTCGCCAAGAAGATCATGCAGGCTTGCGGCGGGCCGGTGCTGGCGGTGATCGACCTGGTCAACGGCAGTACCACCGCGCGCTTCGGCTTCGATGCGCTGCGCAAGGGCGGCAAGCTGGTGCAGGTCGGCCTGTTCGGCGGCGACCTGACGATCTCGTTGCCGCTGATGGCGATCCGCGCCACCGCGATCCACGGCAGCTATGTCGGCACGGTGCCGGAGCTGCGCGAGCTGGTGGAGCTGGCGCAGGAGGGCAAGCTGGAGGCGCTGCCGGTCGCCACCGTGCCGCAGAGCCAGGCGAACGACGCGCTGATGCGCCTGCGCGACGGCCGCGTCACCGGCAGGCTGGTGCTGAAGGCAGAGGCGGCATAAAGGCGCGGCGCAGCAGGGCCTGACAACATTGCGAGATCTACTCTTCTCTTTGGATCGTGACGGAAGCGCCACCGAGCTGCCATCCCTCAACCTGCGACAGCTCGGTGCGTTTACCGAAGTCCAACTACGCGATCTCGTATTCGCAAATCCACGGCTCCTCGTTGCCGATCAGATCGATCCTACACTGACCAGTCTGTACCCGGTATGTACCGAGTTGGAGGTCGGGTCTGGACGACTCGATGCTCTTTTCATCGACAGCTTTGGCCGCCCTTTGCTCGTCGAGTGCAAACTATGGCGCAACCCTGAATCGCGTCGCAAGGTCGTCGCGCAGATCTTAGAGTACGCTGCAGAACTCAACGCGCTCACCTACTCTGATCTGCAAAGGCAGGTCTGTGCTCGGCTGGGCAGGGAAGGGAATGTTCTCTTCGAGATCGCTCGGCAGTATCAGGCCGATCTCGACGAAGCGGAGTTTGGAGATCGGGTCTCGCGCGCTCTGGACGATGGTGACTTCTCTCTGATCATCATCGGCGATGGAATTCGACGTGAGGCCCACCGCCTCGTCGATTATCTCGCGCAGTACTCCAGCCTGCATCTTCGACTTGGACTCGTCGAAGCATCACCCTATCGCCTGCCGAACGGCGATGTGCTGATACGAGCCCACGTCCAAGCGCAGATTACTCCCTTAGCATCACACCGGCTCCCTCGCCGTTTGACGCAAAAGCCCACCGACCTACCGACCAGCAGAGATAGTAACGGCGGTTCGGGGACGGCCCGTGGTCGCTCTCCGGAGGTGCGAGATCGCGATCGACGGTTTTGGACGCCCTTTTTGCAGACGCTCCGCCTGCACGATCCGGAACAGTTCATTCCACAGGGCGGCCCTGTTGAAAACCGGCGATTTCCCTTGCCAGCCAAAACGTGGCTCACCGCGTTTCGTGCACATGCACGTCCTCGCGTCGGAGTCCCGTTCAGAACTCGCGCGGACGCCGAAGAGGTCTGGGAAACGCTGGAGGAAGAGAAGGACCGGATACTTGGCGCGTTGCCGGCCGACAGCGAATGGGAGGACGGAAGCGTGATCGTCTCTAGGAAGTATGTCGACGATATAGATGACGAGAGCACATGGCCTGCGCAACAGCACTGGTTACAGCACTGGTTGAAGTCGACGTTGAACAGCTACGTGGATACGCTACGGCCGATCCTTTCGAGACTCGAGTGAGGACGAGCGAGGTTTCATGTCAGTAAGCTCTGATCACCGCCGCTCCGTCGTCCTGCGCCGGCGGCCGCACGGCGCGCCGGCGGTGCACGATTTCGAGGTCATCGAGGGCCCGATCCCCGAGCCCGGCCCCGGCGAGGTCGTGACCCATACGCTGTGGCTGTCGATCGACCCGTACATGCGCGGGCGGCTGAGCGAGGCGAAGTCGTACGCCAAGCCGGTCGAGATCGGCGAGCCGATGACTGGCGAGACGGTCGGACGGGTGATCGCCTCGCACGATCCGCACCTCAAGCCGGGCGACATCGTCATCGGCGCGCGCGGCTGGCAGACGCACATCGTCTCGCCCGCCGCTGCGCTGACCAAGCTACCGGTCGGCGAGGCGCCGCTGTCGACCTATCTCGGCGTGCTCGGCATGCCCGGTGTCACGGCCTATTCCGGGATGACCGATATCGGCCAGCCGAAGGCGGGCGAGACGGTGGTGATCTCGGCCGCGTCGGGCGCGGTCGGCTCGGTCGCCGGCCAGCTTGCCGAGCGCGCGGGCGCCCGCGTCGTCGGCATCGCGGGCGGCCCCGAGAAGTGCCTGTTCGCGCAGGAGGTGCTGTGTTTCGACGACTGCGTCGACCACCGCTGCGCCGACCTGCCCGCCGCGCTGCGCGCCGCGTGCCCGAACGGCATCGACGTCTATTTCGAGAATGTCGGCGGCGCGGTGCAGCGGGCGGTGTTTCCGCTGCTGAACGATTTCGGGCGCATGATCATGTGCGGGATGGTGTCCGAGTACAACGACACGCAGCCGCAGCCGGGCCCGAACCTGATGTCGGTCGTGCGCAAGCGCCTGCGCATCCAGGGTCTCATCGTCGGCGACAAGCCGGAGCGCTTCGCCGAATGGCGCGCGCTCGCGACGCCCTGGGTGCGCGACGGCACGCTGCACTATCGCGAAGACATCGTGGACGGGCTGGAGTCCGCGCCCGAGGCGCTGGTCGGCCTGCTGTCCGGCCGCAATTTCGGCAAGCTGGTCGTGCGGGTGACACCCGAGACGACTTGACCTGAATCAAGGCGGACCCCGGCCACGGTTGCTCTCCTGTTCCGATACGGAACAGGAGGATTCGGTGACCAACGGCGAGTATCTCTACCTTGCCATGGTGATCGGCTCGTTCACGCTGTTCGGCGTGGTGCTTGCCTACACCGCCGAACTCGAGGAGCGGGCCTCGCGGCGTGCCGCGAGAAAGGCGGACCGCCCGCAGTAAGCGCGGGCGATCCGGCCGAATTTACGCGAGGCTGCCGCCCGACAGGTCGGACACCTTGCGCTGGAGAGTGGCGACCAGCGCCGGCCCGCCGCCCTGGGCGAGCGTGCTGTGGAAGTCCGAGCGCTGTGTGGCGACGCGGCTGATCGTGCCGTCGGCGAGGACGTCGACGACCTGCCAGCCGGCGCCCGTCTGCCGCAGGACGTAGCTGAGCCTGGTGTCGCCGATCGTGCTGTCGACGACCTTCTGGCCGCCGGCGGTGTCACGCTCGCCGGTGATCTGGAACGCGCCCTTCGGCTTGTCGAAGTTCGCGACGAAGCTGGCGATCGTGTACTGGCGGAAGACGCGCATCAGGTCGGCCTGCTCGGCCGGGCTCATCGTGTCCCAGCGCGGCCCGACCGACGTGCGCAGGATGGCCTGCAGGTCGAAGGTCTGGTCGACGACCGGCGCGAACTGCGCGAAGCGCTGCGCGAAGGGCCTGCCGGCGCTCTGCGACAGCTGCACCAGCGACGTCCCGAGACGCTGCACCGGCTCGGCCGCGGCGTCGGCCGCACGCGCGGTGGCGGTGAAGCCCACCGACGCGGCCAAGCCGCCCAGCAGCGCGAGACGAAGCATGTTGCGCCGATCAAGAGCGACGGACTGAACAGAAGCAAACGGCTGGACCGACATGCGTGCCTCCCCCGATGGAATGTGCGTATCACCCGGTCGCCTATGCGGCCGCA
>DATEQV010000515.1:0-19365 GCA_035272265.1 Acidisphaera sp.
AGATGCGGGCGCTGGATCGGCTGCGCCATCTCGCCGCGGGTGTCGATGCCGGTCGCGACGACCGAGACGCGGATCTTGCCCTGCAGGTTCTCGTCGATCGCCGAGCCGAAGATGATGTTGGCCTCCTCGTCGACTTCCTCGCGGATACGGTTGGCGGCCTGATCGACCTCGAACAGCGTCATGTCGTCGCCGCCGGTGATGTTGATCAGCAGGCCACGCGCGCCCGACATGCTGGTGTCCTCCAGCAGCGGGTTGCTGATCGCCGCTTCGGCGGCGCGGACGGCGCGGGTCTCGCCCTCCGCCTCGCCGGTGCCCATCATCGCCTTGCCCATCTCCGCCATCACGGTGCGGATGTCGGCGAAGTCGAGGTTCACGAGGCCGGGCGCCATCATCAGGTCGGTGACCCCGCGCACGCCCATGTACAGGACGTTGTCGGCCATCTTGAAGGCTTCCTTCCACGTGGTCTTCTCGTTGGCCATGCGGAAGAGGTTCTGGTTCGGAATCACGATCAGCGTGTCGACGTAGTGCTGCAGGTCCTCGATGCCGAGTTCGGCGGCCCGCGCGCGCCGGCTGCCCTCGAACGCGAACGGCTTGGTCACCACGCCCACGGTCAGGATGTTCCGCTCGCGCGCCATCCGCGCGATCACCGGCGCGGCACCCGTGCCGGTGCCGCCGCCCATGCCGGCGGTGACGAAGACCATGTGCGTGCCGTCCAGATGGCGCACCAGCTCGTCGGCCGCCTCCTCGGCCGCGGCGCGTCCGATCTCCGGCTTCGCCCCCGCGCCCAGGCCCTGCGTGATGTGCGGGCCGAGCTGGATGCGGCGGTCGGCGCGGCTGTGGATCAGCTGCTGCGCGTCGGTGTTGGCGACGATGAACTCCACGCCCTTCAGCTCGAGGGCGATCATGTTGTCCACCGCGTTGGTGCCGCCGCCGCCGACTCCGATCACCGCGATGCGCGGGGTGAAGTCGGTGTGCTGCTGCTGCGGGATCATCAGGTTGAGGGTCATCTTGCCGCTTCCCTTGCTGCGGACGAACGTGCTTGTCGCGACGCCGATCGATTCGCGTCACGCGGTCTTCGCCGTGTCATGCGCGCACCTTTGGTCACACGCGCTCCTTGAGGAAATCCACGAGGCGCCCCAGCACCCCGCGCCGTCGTTGCGGTGCCAGGTCGATGTCGCCGATCGTGCGCCCGTCGCCGGACGCCCAGGCCAGCAGCCCGGCGGCGGTGGCGAAGGCGGGGCCGGACGCGCTGTCGGGCAGGCCGCGGAGTGCGTGCGGGCGGCCGAGCCGCACCTGCCGGTCCAGGATCCGCGCCGCCATCTCGCGCGCGCCGGACAACTGGCAGGCGCCGCCGGTCAGCACCACGCGATGGCCGGCCGCGCGCGTCAGGCCGGAGCTTTCCAGCCGCTCGCGCACCAGCTCGAACGTCTCCTCGAGCCGCGGGCGGATGATGCTGACCACCATGCTGCGCGGCACCTTGGCGATCTGGTGCTCCTCCTCGCCGACGAGCGGGATCGGCAGCAGTTCGCGCTCGTCGTCCGGCGAGCCTTCGACGTTGCCATAGAGCGTCTTCAGCCGCTCGGCGTGCGAGACGGGCGTGGACAGCACGCGGGCGAGGTCGTTGGTCACATGCATGCCGCCGACCGGCAGCTGCGCGGTGTGCAGCACCTGGCCTTCGGCGAACACCGCCATGCCGGTGGTGCCGCCGCCCATGTCGATCACAGTCGAGCCGAGGTTGCGCTCGTCGTCGACCAGCGTGGCGAGCCCGGCCGCCATCGGCGCGGAGACGAGTTCGCCGATGTCGAGGTCGCAGCGCGCGATGGCGGCGCCGAGCGAGCGCAGCGCCGACTGCCCGGCGTCGATCACGTGCAGCCGCGCGGTCAGCAGGTCGCAGTGCAGCCCGCGCGGATCGGCCACGCCGAGCGTATCGTCGACCGAGAAGGCGAGCGGCAGCGCGTGGATGATCTCGCGGCCGTCCGCTTCGGCCCGGTCGCGGCCTTCCACGACGACGCGGCGGATGTCCTGATCCTCGACCGGGCGACCGCCGACCGGCCATTGCACGTTGAACAGCCGACTCTCCGGCGCGCCGCAGCTCAGGTTGACCGTCACGCGGTGCAGCCGCATGTCGGCCATGTCCTCGGCTTGGCCGACGGCGGAGCGTATGGCCCGCTCGGCTTCGTCCAGATCGACGATGCCGCCGCCGCGCACGCCGCGCCCCTTCTGCCAGCCGAAGCCCACCACGCGCAGCGTGCCGTCGGACTCCACGCGGCCGATCAGGCAGCCGATCTTGGTCGTGCCGACGTCGATGACGCCGAACGGGCCGCGGCCGTGCGCGCGGGGACGCGCGGGCTCCTCCGGTTCCATCGGGGGCAGCGCGATGCGGCGCGGGATGTCGTTCACTGCTGGCGCTCCGCTCACGTCGGTCGCCTTTGCTGCACGTCCGGCTTCGATTCGGTCGAGGGCTGCGGATGCACAACAAGGCGATCGGGGAGGCGCATGTCGACGGTCTGCAAGGGCCGGTCGAGCAGCGCATGCTGCTGTTCGAGCTGCACGAGCCGGTCCAGCGCCTCGACTTCGTGGCCTTCGGGCAGCAGCACGTCGCAGCCGGTGTTCAGGTGGAGGTTCCAGCGCCGCTCGCCGACGCGCACCGCCGCGACGACGTGGCTCTGGATGGCCGGCCGGTCGCGCAGCGCGTCGATCAGCACGGCGGCGGCCTTCGGCGCGCCGAGGCCGACGACGAGCGGCAGGCTCTTGAACGCGGCGGCGTCCTGGTCGGTGACGATCTCGCCGGTGCGGTCGATCAGCTTGAACTTGCCGTCGTGCTGCCAGATCGCGAACGGCCGGCGTTCCTCCAGCGCGACGACGATGGTGCCCGGCAGCCGGCGCTCGACGGTGGCGTGCTGCACCCAGGCGAGGCTTTCGATTCGCGCACGCGCGGCGGCGACCGAAAAGCCGAGCGTCGGATCGCCCTTGGCGACACCGATCACCGTGCGCAACAGCGGCTCGGGCGTATTGGCGCGGCCTTCGATGACGATGTCGGTCACGCGCATCCCGGCGGCCGCGGCGCTGCGCGCGATGCGGTCGCGCAACCCGCTGAGCAGCCCGTCCGGCGCGCCGGCGTGCAACGCGGCGAGCACCGGCACCAGCAGGATCGCGGCGACGGTCGTGTAGGCGAGCGGACGCAGCAGACGGCGCTGGCGGCGCAGCATCAGCTTCAGCCAGCTCGGCCGGTCGTTGACCGAGTTGCGCGGGCTGCGCGCCTGCTGCCGGCCGTTCTGCGGGGGGCGGACTACGCGCGGCACGCGGCGTTCTCCACCAGCCAGACGCACAGCTCCTGGAACGAAATGCCGCAATGCGCCGCCTGCTCGGGCAGCAGCGACGTGGGCGTCAGGCCGGGCTGGGTGTTGACCTCCAGCAGCACGAGGTGGCCGGGCTCGCCTTCCGTGTCGTCGTAGCGGAAGTCCGCGCGAGATGCGCCGCGGCAGCCGAGCGCGCGGTGCGCGGCGACGGCGAACTTTTTCGCCTGCGCTTCGGCGTCCGGGTGGATGCGGGCGGGGATGATGTGGCGCGAGCCGCCTTCGGCGTATTTGCTTTCGTAGTCGTAGAAGGCGTGCGTGGCCACGATGTCGGTGATGGCCAGCGCCCGGTCCCCCATCACCGCGACGGTCAGCTCGCGGCCGGGGACGTAGCGCTCCACCATCGCGTCGGTGCCGAAGCGCCAGCCGCGCGCGATGTCGGCGCGCCGGTTGTCGCCGTCGCGGATGATCGCGACGCCCACCGAGCTGCCTTCGTTGAGCGGCTTGATGACGTACGGGCGGGGCAGCGGATCGGCGTCGATCAGAGCTGCGACCGGCATGACGCGCCCGTCCGCGACCGGCAGGCCCGCCTGCGCGAACACGGCTTTGGCGGCGGCCTTGTCCATCGCCAGCGCGGAGGCGCACACGCCGGAATGCGTGTACGGGATGTTGAGCCAGTCCAGCACGCCCTGGATGGTGCCGTCCTCGCCGAAGCGCCCGTGCAGCGCGTTGAACACCACGTCGGGCTTCGGCGTCAGTGCGGCGAGGATGGCGCCGATGTCGTCGTTCACCTCGATGGGGGTCACGGCGAACCCGCTCTCGCGCAGCGCGGCGATGACCTGGATGCCGGACGAGAGGCTGACCTCGCGCTCGGCGGAGATGCCGCCGTACAGGACCGCCACGCGCTTCACGACACCACCTCCGGCCGGCCAGCGGGGACGCCGATGCGGTGGATCTCCCACTCCAGCGACACGCCGCTCATCGCATGCACGCGGCGGCGGACTTCCTCGCCGAGGCCTTCGATGTCGGCGGCGGTCGCGTCGCCGGTGTTGATCAGGAAGTTGCAGTGCTTCTCGCTGACCTGCGCGCCGCCCCGGGTCAGGCCGCGGCAGCCGGCGGTGTCGATCAGCTCCCAGGCCTTCATCCCGGGCGGGTTGCGGAAGGTCGAACCGCCGGTGCGCGCGCGCACGGGTTGCGTGGCCTCGCGGCCGGCGCGGATCTCCGCCATGCGGGCGGCGATGCGCTCGGGGGCGCCCGGCACGCCGCGCAGGCGCGCACGCACCACCACCGATTCCGCCGGCAGGCGCGCGTGGCGGTAGGAGAAGTGGAGCTTCGCGGCCTCCAGCCGCTCGATCTCGCCGGAGCGCGTCACGATGTCGGCCCAGTCGAGGATTTCCGCCATGTCGCCGCCATAGGCGCCGGCGTTCATCGCCACCGCGCCGCCGATCGTGCCGGGGATGCCGCACAGGAACTCCAGCCCGGCGATGCCGGCCGATGCGGCGGTCTCCGCCACCGTCGCGTCGAGTGCGGCGGCACCGGCGACGATGCCGCCGTCGTCCACCGCGATCTCGCCGAAGCCGCGGCCGAGGCGCAGCACCACGCCGGGCAGCCCGCCGTCGCGCACGATCAGGTTCGACGCGGCGCCGATCGTCCGCACCGGCACGGTGTGCGGCAGCGCGCGCAGGAACTGCGCGAGGTCTTCGGCGTCCGCCGGACGCACCAGCGCCTCGGCCGGGCCGCCGACGCGAAACCACGTGAACGGCGCCAGCACCGCGTCGGCCTGCACGCGTCCGCGCAACGGCGGCAGACTGGCGACGAAATCCTGCACCGGTGCGGCCATCATCGCGACCGCCTTCCGCCGCCGGTCTGCAGCGCGGCGAGTTGTTCGGGCAGGGCGGCGGCCCACTGCGTGATGTTGCCGGCGCCGAGGCAGATGACGAAGTCGCCCTGCCGCGCGATCGCGTGCACCATCTCCGCCAGATGCTCGGGACCCGGCAGCGGCACCACGCTGCGATGGCCGGCGGCGCGCAGCCCGTCGACCAGCTCGTCGCGGCTGGCGCCCGCGATCGGCGCCTCGCCCGCCGGATAGACGTCGGCGACGATCACCGTGCCGGCGTCGTTCATGCAGGTGCAGAACTCGCTGAACAGGCTGGCGAGCCGCGTGTAGCGGTGCGGCTGCACCACGGCCACCACATCGCGCGCGCCCGCCTGCCGTGCGGCCTTCAGCACCGCGGCGATCTCCACCGGGTGGTGGCCGTAGTCGTCGATCACCGTGATGCCGCCCGCTTCGCCGGTCTTGGTGAAGCGGCGCTTGACGCCACGGAACGCAGCGAAGGCGCTGCGCAGCGTGGCGTCGTCGATGTCCATCTCCATTCCCACCGCGATCGCGGCGAGCGCGTTCTGCACGTTGTGCTGGCCCAGCATCGGCAGGCGGAACGGACCCATGCGGCGCGAGCGATGGCGGTTGGCGCGGTCGGTCAGCACCGCCTCGAACGTGCAGCCGAGCCGGTCGGCCACCAGCTTGTCGGCGCGCACGTCGGCCTGCTGCGAAAAGCCGTAGGTGACGATGCGATGGTCCGACAGGCGCGGGATCATCTGCTGCACCGCCGGATGGTCGATGCACAGCACCGCGAAGCCGTAAAACGGCACGTTGGCGACGAACTGGTCGTAGCCGGCGATCATCGCCTCGGGCGTGCCCCAGTGATCGAGGTGCTCGGGGTCCATGTTGGTCACCACCGCGATCACCGCCGGCAGGCGCAGGAAGCTGCCGTCGCTCTCGTCGGCCTCGACCACCATCCAGTCGCCCGCGCCGAGCCGCGTGTTGGTGCCGTAGGCATTGATGATGCCGCCGTTGATGACGGTCGGATCAAGGTGTGCGGCTTCCATCACCGCGGCGATCAGGCTGGTCGTGGTGGTCTTGCCGTGCGTGCCGCCGACCGCGACCGACCATTTCAGCCGCATCAGCTCGGCCAGCATCTCCGCGCGCCGCACCACGGGAATCGCCCGCTTGCGGGCGGCGACGATCTCCGGGTTGTCGCGCTTCACGGCGGTCGAGAACACGACCACCTGCGCGTCGCCGAGGTTCGCCGCGTCGTGGCCGACGGCGACCGGGATGCCGGCCTCGCGCAGCCGGCGCACGTTGGCGGAATCGGCGATGTCGGTGCCCTGCACGCGGTAGCCGAGGTTGTGCAGCACCTCGGCGATGCCGGACATGCCGATGCCGCCGATGCCGACGAAATGGATCGTGCCGATCGACAGCGGCAGCGCCCTCATGCCGGCACCTCCTCTGTGACGAGACTTTCGACGAGGTCGGCGAGGCGCGCCGCCGCGTCCGGACGGCCGTGCGCGCCGATGCCGGCGGCGATGGCGCTGAGGTCGGGCAGCATGGTCTCGATGGCGTGGCGCAGTTCGCGCGGCGACACCGGCTCGGGCATCACGATCGCGCCGAGCGCGCGGGCGTTGGCGGACTGGTGGTCGTCGATCGCGTGCGGCAGCGGGATCAGGATCGCGGGGCGGCCGACGGCGGCGAGTTCGGCGACGGTCGACGCACCCGCGCGCGCGATGACCAGCTGCGCGTCGGCAAGCCGGCGGGGGATGTCGGGGAAGAACGTCGCCAGCTCGGCCTCGATGCCCGCCTGCGCGTAGGCGGTGCGCACGCGGTCGATGTCCTCCGGCCGGCATTGCTGGGTGACGTGGGGACGCGGCCCGGCGAGTCCGGCGATGGCGGGCGGCACGACGTCGCTCAGCGCGCGCGCGCCGAGCGAGCCGCCGAGCACCAGGATGTGCATCCCGCCGTCGGGTGGCGTGTACGGCGCGGGATCGAAGCCAGGGCGGACGGGATTGCCGGTCAGCACCGTGCGCACGGCTGGGACTCGCGAGGTCGCGGCGAAGCTCAGCGCGAGCGCGCTGGCCCAGCGCGACAGAAAACGGTTGGCGCGGCCGAGCACGGCGTTCTGCTCGTGCAGGATCGCGGGAATGCCGAGCATGCGCGCACCCAGCACGGGGGCCACCGCCGGGTAGCCGCCGAACCCGACGACGGCGCTCGCCCGCAGGCGCGACAACGCGGCGCGAGCTTCCACCACGCCGCGCGCGATCGAGACCACCGCGCCGCCTGCGCGCAGCACACCGCGTCCGGCGATGCCGGCGCCGCGGATCGTCAGGCGCTGCTCGAACGCGCCGCCCTCGCGGCCGGCGGTGCGCGCGTCGGTCAACAGCACCACGCGGCGGCCGCGCGCGGCCAGTACCACCGACAGCGCCTCGGCCGGGAAGAAGTGGCCGCCGGTGCCGCCGGCGGCGATGACGATCGGCCTCACCTCGGGCGCCCTCATGCGATGTCTCCGTGATGACGGCGGCGGGTCAATGCGAGCAGCATGCCCATGCCGAGTGCCACCGCCATCGCCGACGAGCCGCCATAGGAGATGAACGGCAACGTCATCCCCTTGGTCGGGATCAGGTGCAGCGTGCTCGCCATGTTGACGAAGGCCTGCAGCCCGAAGCCGGTCACCAGGCCGGTCGCCGCCAGCACGACGAAGTAGTCCTGCTCGCGCAGCAGCTTCAGCAGGCCGCGCACCACGACGAAAGCGAACACGGCAAGGATGACGAGGCAGACCAGCATGCCGAACTCCTCGCCGGCGACGGCATAGACGAAGTCGGCATGCGCGTCGGGCAGCACGTCCTTGACGCGGCCCTCGCCGGGTCCGCGGCCGAGCAGGCCGCCATTGCCGAACGCCTCCAGCGCGGTGGTCACCTGGTAGCTGTCGCCGACGGCCGGATTGAGGAAGCGTTCCACGCGGCTCTGCACGTGCGGGAACAGCGTGTAGGCGGCGAAGCCGCCGCCGCCGAACATGGCCAGCCCGACGAAGACGAAGAACAGGTTCAGCCCGTTGATGTAGAGCTGGGCGAAGAACACGGCGGAGATCACCGCGAGCATGCCGATGTCCGGCTGCGACTTCAGCAGCACGGCGATCAGCACGTAGACCGCCGCCGCGATCAGCGTGCCGGGGAAGCGCCGCGTGCGCCGGCCCTCCGCCATCAGCCACGCCGCGACGACGGCGAAACACGGCTTGAGGAACTCGCTCGGCTGCACCGACATGCCGGGAAAGGCGATCCAGCGCCGCGCGCCCTTGATCTCGACGCCGATCACCATCGTCGCCGCCGTCAGCACCAGCGCAGCCACGCAGCCGACCAACGCGAGCCGCCGTATGTCGCGCGGCGAGAGCAGGGAGACGCCGACCACCATCGTGCCCGCGACGGCGAGGAAGAACACCTGCTTGAAGATGAACATGTCGCGGGACTGGCCGATGCGCTCGGCAACGGCGGGGCTGGCCGCGAGCATCATGATGTAGCCGAAGCCGATGAGGGTCGTGATCGCGAACAGGGTCCAGCGATCGACGGTCCACCACCAGCGGCCGAGCACCGAGTTGTCCGCGCGAGAGAGTGCCATGTCAGGCGGCCTCCGACCGGGCGAGCGCGTGGACCAGGGCGGCGAACGCATCGCCGCGCGCATCGAACCCGCTGAACTGGTCGAAGCTCGCGCAGGCGGGCGAGAGCAGGACGGTCGCGCCGTAGGCCGGCGCGGCGGCGACCGCGCGGTCCAGCGTGCCGACGATGGTGTGCGGCACGCGGTGCGCGGCGAGCGTGCGCGCGAGGATCGGCGCGTCGCGGCCGATCAGCAGCGCGTGCGCGATGCGGGGGAACAGGGGGGCCAGCGGCTCGATGCCCTCGGCCTTGGCGATGCCGCCGGCGATCCAGGTGACGCGGTCGTAGCAGGCGAGCGCGCGCGCAGCCGCGTCGGCGTTGGTCGCCTTGCTGTCGTTGATGAAGTCGATGCCGCCGATGGTCGCGATGCGCTGCTGGCGGTGCGGCAGGCCCGGGAAGGTCGCGATGCCGCGGGCGATCGCGGCCTCGTCCGCGCCGAGTGCGCGCGCCAGCGCCGCGGCCGCCGCCGCGTTCTGCGCGTTGTGCGTGCCCGGGAGCGCGGGCGCGCCGACCAACCGCGTGCGTCCGGAGATCCGGACGACGCGCGACGGCAACGGGCCGATCAGCGCCGGCGTGTCGTCGTCATCGCCCAGCACGACGATGTCGTTCGCGCCCTGCCGGTCGAAAATGGCGCGCTTGGCCGCCACGTACCCCGCCATGTCGCCGTGCCGGTCCAGGTGATCGGGGCTGATGTTCAGCACCGCGGCGGCATCGAAGCGGATCGTCGCGAGTCGCTCCAGCATGTAGGACGACATCTCGAGCACATAGACGCCGGCGTCCGGCAGCAGCGGCAACGCCAGCGCCGGCGTGCCGAGATTGCCGCCCGCCGCCACCGGGATCGCGGCGCACTCCAGGATGTGCGCCAGCAGGGCCGTCGTCGTGCTCTTCCCGTTCGTGCCCGTGATGCCGACGAAACGGGCGTGCGATCCGTTCGTGCGCACGGCGCGGTACAGCAGCTCGACGTCCGACAGGATCGGCACGCCGGCCGCGCGCGCGCGCGCCGCGACCGGGTGCGGCGCGGGGAACGTGTGCGGGATGCCGGGCGAGAGCACCAGCGCGTCGAAGCCGAACGCGCCCTGCGACAGGTCGTGCAGGCACACGCCCGGGATCGGGTCGCGCTGCGCCGGGCGGTCGTCCCACGCCACCACCACCGCGCCCATCGCGGCAAGCGCGGCCGCGGCCGGCCGCCCGTTGCGCCCCAGGCCGAGGACGGCGACACGAAAACCGGCGAACGTCTCGGCGGGAAATTCGCTCATCGGATCTTCAACGTCGCCAGACCCACGAGGGCCAGGATCATCGAGATGATCCAGAATCGGATGACGATGGTGGGCTCGGCCCAGCCCTTCTTCTCAAAATGGTGGTGCAGCGGCGCCATCAGGAACACGCGCTTGCCGGTGCGCTTGTACCAGAACACCTGCACGATCACGGACACGGTCTCAACCACGAACAGCCCGCCGGCGATGCCCAGCACGACCTCGTGCTTGGTCGCCACCGCCACGCCGCCCAACGCGCCGCCGAGTGCGAGGCTGCCGGTGTCGCCCATGAACACCGCGGCGGGCGGGGCGTTGAACCACAGGAAGCCGAGGCCGGCGCCGATCAGCGCGGCGAGGAAGACGCCCAGCTCGCCCACGCCGGGAACGGGATGCAGTTGCAGGTAGTCGGCAAAGATGCGGTTGCCGACCAGGTAGGCGATCAGCGCGAACACGCCGGCCACGATGATCGTCGGCACGATCGCCAGCCCATCGAGCCCGTCGGTCAGGTTCACCGCGTTCGACGCGCCCAGCATCACCAGCATGCCGAAGATCGGAAAGCCGACCAGCCCGAGCGGGATCAGCACCTCCTTGAACACCGGGATCGTCACGCTGGTTCCCAGCGGCCCGCGCGTCAGCAGCATGATCCACACCGCACTCGCCAGCCCGATCACCACCTGGGCGGCCAGCTTGCCGCGCGCGGAGACACCCTTGTGGTTGCGCCGCGCCAGCTTGCGGTAATCGTCGAAGAACCCGAGCGCGCCGTAGCCGAGCGTCACCAGCAGCACCGCCCAGACATACTGGTTGCGCAGATCGACCCACAGCAGCGTGGAGATCGTGAGCGCGAACAGGATCAGCACCCCGCCCATCGTCGGCGTGCCCTTCTTCTCGATCAAATGGCGCTCGGGTCCGTCGGTGCGGATCGGCTGGCCGTGCCGCTGCACCCGGCGCAGCTGGCGGATCACGAGCGGCCCCAGCCACAAGCTCACCACCAGCGCCGTCAGGCAGGCAGCACCCGAGCGGAAGGTGATGTAGCGGAACAGGTTGAAAAGGATGAACTGATCGGCGAGCGGCCGCGCGAAATCGTAGAGCATCAGCGTTGCTCGATCGCATCGACGATCGTGCGCATCCGGCTGCCCAGGCTGCCCTTGACCAGCACGTTGTCGCCGGGGCGCAGGGCGGCGCGCACGATCGGCGCCAGCGCCGCGGAATCGGCCGCGTGCGCGCCGCGCAGCGCGGGCGCCACGGCGTCGAACAGCGCGCGCATCGCCGGGCCGCAGGCATACAGGATGTCCGCGCCGGCCGCGACGAAGGGCGCGAGGTCGCGGTGCTCGGCGTCGGACGCCTCGCCCAGCTCCAGCATGTCGCCCAGCACGGCGACGCGGCGCGACGCCTGCTGCAAGGCCAGCACCATCAGTGCGGCGCGCACCGACGGGCCCGACGCGTTGTAGCTTTCGTCGATCAGCAGCGCGGTGCCGCCGGGCACCGTGATCGTGCGCCGCGCGCCGCGTCCGCTCAGCGGCGCGAACCCGGCAAGCGCACGCGCGCCGGCCGTCGGATCGGCGCCGAGTGCGGCGACGGCGGCCAGCGCCGCGACCGCGTCGAGCGCCATATGCCGCCCGGGTGCGGCGATCCGCACGGCGAGCGTCGCGCCGCCGACGCGCGCGCGCAGCGACGTGCCGTCCGCATCGCTCGTCGCCTCCAGCAGTTCTGCGTCGGCCTCCGGCCCGGTGCCGAACGTCATCAACCGGGCTTCCGCCGGCACGGCCTTCTTCAGTCGGGACAGCATCGGGCTGTCCGCGGGCAGCACCGCGACGCCGCCGGCCACCAAGGCGCGCAGGACGCCCGCCTTCTCGTCGGCGATCGCGTCAAGGCTGCCCATGTTGCCGATGTGCACGCGCTCGATCGCGGTGATCAGCGCGACGTGCGGCTGCGCGATGCGCGCCAGCGGCTCGATCTCGCCGGGATGGTTCATGCCGATCTCGGCGACGCAGAACGCGGCCTTCGGCGGCAGGCGCGCGAGCGTCAGCGGCACGCCCCATTGGTTGTTGTAGGACGCGACGGCGGCGTGCGTCTCGCCCTGCGCCGACAGGGCCGTGCGCATCATCTCCTTCGTCGTCGTCTTGCCGACGCTGCCGGTCACCGCGACCACCCGCCCACCGAAGCGCGCGCGGGCGAAGGCGCCGAGCCGCATCAGCCCGGCCTGCGTGTCGTCGACCAGCAGCACCGCGTCGCCGTTGGTGACCGGAAGGTGCACCATCGCGCCGGCGGCACCGGCCGCGAACGCGGCGGCGATGTGGTCGTGCCCGTCGCCGTGCTCGCCGCGCAGGGCGACGAACAGGTCGCCCGGCGCGAGCGTGCGGCTGTCGATCGAAACACCGGTCGCGTCGAAGCCGCGGGTGAACGTGCCGCCCGTCGCCTGCTGCAGGTCGTGCGCGGACCACAGCGGCGTCATGTCAGCCCCGCGAGCCGGCGCACCACGGCGACGTCGTCGAACGGCAGCGTCTCGCCGGCGATCGTCTGACCCTGCTCGTGTCCCTTGCCGGCCACCGCCAGCACGTCGCCCGCGCGCAGGTCCGCCATCGCCGAGGCGATCGCCGCCTCCCGCGCGCCGCCGTCGCGCGCGCCCGGCGCACCGGCCAGCGCGCCGGCCAGCACGGCGCGGCGGATCGCTGCCGGGTCTTCGCTGCGCGGGTTGTCGTCGGTGACCACGACCACGTCGGCGTAGGTCGCCGCGGCCTCGCCCATCAGCTTGCGCTTGCCGGGATCGCGGTCGCCGCCGGCGCCGAACACCACGTGCAGCCGCCCCTCGGCATGCGGGCGCAGCGCCGTCAGCAGCCGCGCGAGCGCGTCCGGCGTGTGGGCGTAGTCGACATACACCGCCGCGCCGTTCGGCAGACGTGCCGCCAGTTCCAGCCGCCCGCGCACGCCGGTCAGGTGTTCGAGACGATCGAGCGCGGCCGCCTCGCCCGTCGCCAACGCCAGCGCGGCGGCGACGAGCACATTGTCCGCCTGGAAGCGCCCCGGCACCGCCAGCCGGATCGTCCGCCGCGTGCCCTCCGCCTCGATCGACAGCTCCTGCCCGTCCGGAAGCGGCGTCGCGGCCAGCAGTCGGATCGCGTCGCCGCCCTCGCCGACGATGCGCAACCGCAGCCGACGCCGCGCGGCGACGTCGCGCAACGCATCCAGCGTCGCCGCATCGAGTTCCGATGACGCGACCGCCACCGCGCCCGCCGGCAACAGCGCATCGAACAGGCGCAGCTTCGCCGCCCGGTACGCCTCCATGCTGCCGTGGTAGTCGAGGTGGTCGCGCGTGAGGTTGGTGAACGCCGCCGCCTCGAGCCGCACGCCGTCGAGCCGGTACTGGTGCAGCCCGTGCGACGACGCCTCCATCGCCGCGTGACCGATTCCCGCGCGCCGCAGGCGCGCGAGCGTCTCGGAGAGCGTCACCGGATCGGGTGTCGTCAGGCCCTCGCCCGCCGGCATTCCAGGCGCGATCAGGCCGAGCGTGCCGAGGCTCGCCGCCGGCTTGCCCGCGAGCGTCCAGATCTGGCGCAGGAAGTCGACGGTGCTGGTCTTGCCGTTGGTGCCGGTGACGGCGGCGATGTGCGCCGGCTGCGGACCCGCGAGCCTCGCTGCCATCAGCGCCAGCTCTCGCCGCGGCTCTTCGGCCTCGATCAGCGGGCGCGGCGGCACGCCAGGCGGCCACGCGGTGCCCGTGGGCGCCAGCACCGCGCAGGCGCCCTTCGCCACTGCATCGGCGATGAACCGCCTACCGTCCTCGCGCGTGCCCGGCAGTGCGGCGAACACGTAGCCGGGAGCCACCGCGCGGCTGTCGGCGGTGATGCCGGCGACGTCGAGCGAGGCGGCGTGTGCGGGTGCCGCGCGCATCAGCTCACCGAGCCGCATCTGACGCGGGGGTGTCGGCATGCGCGAGCAGCGGATGCTCGCCCGACGCCTCGTGCCGCGGCTCGTGGCCGGCCGGATGCGCGGGCTTCTCGGCCTTCGCGGGCGTCGCCGCCGGAGTCGCCGCAGCGACCGGCGGCGTCATCGGCTGGCCGGCGGGCCGCGCCGGCTCAAGCGGGACCGCCAGCGCGGCGTCGATCTCAGTCTTGTGGTCGATGTCGGGCAGCAGGCCGAGCATCGGTCCGACCCGCGCGATGACGTGCCCGACGGCGGGGGCGGCGACCCAGGCGGCGGTCGCCCAGCCATGCGTGCTGGCGTTCGCCTTCGGCTCGTCGAGCATCATGTAGACGGCGTAACGCGGCGCGTTCATCGGGAAGACGCCCATGAACGCCGCAACGTTGGCGTGCTTCTTGTAGCCGTGCGCGCCGACCTTCTCGGCCGTGCCGGTCTTGCCGCCGACGTAGTAGCCCGGCACCTCGGCGGGTTTGCCGTATCCGTCGGTCACCACCAGCCGCATCAGCTTGCGCATCATGTCGCTGGTGGACTGCTGCATGATTCGCACGCCTTCCGGCGGAGGATCGTTGGGCCCGACGGCAGCGATCGTAGGCCGCATCAGCAGGCCGCCATTGGCAATCGCTGCGACGCCGCGCACGACGTGCAGCGGGCTGACCGCGATGCCGTGGCCGAAGCCGATCGTCATCACCGCGACCTCGCCCCAGTTCGACACCGGCGGGAAGATCGGCATCCCGGCCTCGGGCAGCTCGATGCCGACGCGCCCGAACATGCCCATGTTGCGCAGCCAGGCGCGCTGCCGCTCGCCGCCCATCACCATCGCGATGTGCGCCGCACCCAGGTTGGACGAGTAGGTCAGCACCTCGGGCAGATACAGCCAGCGGTGCTTGCCCTGGAAATCGCTGATCGTGAAGCGGCCGATATGAATGTCTTCGCGCGCGTCGAACTCGTTCCAGATATGCACCAGACCGGAATCCAGCGCCATCGATGCGGTCTGCAGCTTGAACGTGCTGCCCGGCTCGTACATGCCGGTCAGCGCGCGATTGAACCGGTCGTCGGGCGGGGTCTTGCCGAAGTCGTTGGTGTCGTAGTCGGGCAGGCTGACCATCGCCAGCACCTCGCCCGTGCGCACGTCCATGACGATGCCGCAGGCGCCGATCGCGTTGAAATCGTCCATCGCCTTGGACAATTCGTCGCGCACCACCGCCTCGATGCGCACGTCGATCGACAGGCGCAGCGGCGCGACGTCGTTCTCCAGCCGCTGCTCGAAGGCGCGCTCCGCGCCGGCAACGCCGTGCCCGTCCACGTCCACGCCGCCGAGCACCTGTGCGGCCGTTCGGCCCATCGGATAGCGGCGCTTGGCGGTCTGCTCGAAATACACGCCGGGGATGCCGAGCGCGTTGATGCGCATCTCGTCGCGCGGCGTGATCTCGCGCGCGATGTAGACGAACTGCTTGTTGCTCGACAGGCGCTGGCGCACCTCATCCTCGTCGAGCGCCGGCAGCGCCGCCTTCAGCTTCCGCGCGGCATCGGCGACGTCGATCATCTCGCGCGGGTTAGCGTACACGTCGGCGGTGGGCAGCGAGACGGCGAGGATCTGTCCGTTGCGGTCGGTGATCATCGCACGGATGTGGTGGACGGCGTCCGCCGGCTGGCGGCCCGCGGCCTCCGCCTCGGCGTCGGCGAAGCGCTGGGTGATCGGCTTCTCGACGCGGTGAGGCGGCAACGGTTGGATGATCGTCGCGTCGGCCAGCTTGATGACCACCGCGGCGAACAGGGCGGCGAAGCCGGCGGCGGCGAACACCAGGCGCGCGCGCGTCTTCTCCAGCGCGGCCCGGCGCTTGAGGTCGGGCGCGGTGACGCGGACCGTCTCCATCTTCGGCACGCCGGCGTCGCGCGGGGCGCCCTGCGGCCGCGCCGGCGCGCGGCGGCGCCGCACGGGATCGAGCGGTCCGGAATCGGGCGGCGGCGGCGGCGGATCGTCGGCCATACTCAGTTGCCGTTCGGAATGTTGTAGGCGCCGGCGAAAGGCGCGACGGAGCCGGTGCGCGCCATGCCGAGCGCCGATTGGGTGTAGCCGGGCGTGCCGGCCGGCTGGGGTGGCGGGGTATAGACCGCCGCCGGCTGCGGGGCCAAACGCGCGGCGTACTGCGTAGTAGCGGGCGTGTAGGCCGCCGCCGGCGCGGCGACGCGGGCGGCCCCCAGCAGCGATCCGCCCGACCGCACCTCACGTGGCGCCGCCTCGGGATGATCGGCGGGCTTGGCGGCCTCCCGGACCCGATCGGGCGCCGGCTTCGCGGCCGCCACCGCGACCGGCGTGGCCGGCTTGGCCGGCGCCGTTGCCGCCGCAGCAGTCGCAGCAGGCTTCGACGGCTCGGCTCGCGCCACCGGCGTCGCCGGAGGGGCTGGCGGCGGCTGGACGGGTGCGGAGGCGCCGGACGGCGGCAGGCTCGTGTCCGGCGGCTCGTCGGTCGTCTGCGGCAGCGCGTCGGGCGGACGCACCGGCGGCAGCCGCTTGTCCAGCTCGGCCATGGTCGTGAACTGGGCCGGCTGCGTCGTCTGCAGCGACGAGAAACGGCCCGCGAGCCCGGCGAGGCGCTCCGGGTCGTTCAGCAGCGTCCATTCGGCCTGCAACACCCCGGAACGCTGGCGCGCCGCGTCGGCGGCCTGCAGCGTGGCCTCGATCTGCTTGTCCAGCATCAGGGTGCGATGCTTGACCTGATACAGATACAGGCCGGACCCGCACGCCAGGAGCATGCAGGCGGCGGTGAGCGGGCGGATCATGCGGCGCTCCGTTGGTTCGGAGAAATCTCGAGCCGGGCGATGGCGCGCAGCCGCGCGCTGCGGGCGCGCGGGTTGGCCGCCGTCTCGGCCGCGCCCGGCCGCAGCGCCCGCGGCGTGAGCAGGCGGAAGGCGGGGGAAGGCGACGGGCGCAACTGGCCGGGATCGTGGCGCGACGGCGCGGGCGTGCGCCCCGCCGCCTCGGTCATGAAGCGTTTGACGATGCGGTCTTCCAGCGAGTGAAACGCGACCACCACCAGACGACCGCCGGGTGCGAGCATGGACGCCGCCGCCGACAGTCCGCGGGCGATCTCGCCGAGTTCGTCGTTCACCCGGATGCGCAGCGCCTGGAAGCTGCGCGTCGCCGGGTCGATGCCCGAGCGGTCGGGCGGCAGGACCGAGCGGATGATCTCGGCGAGCCTGCCGGTGGTCTCGATCGGCGCCTCGGCGCGGGCGCGAAGGATGGCGCGCGCGATGCGGCGGGACTGTCGTTCCTCGCCGTATTCGTAGAGCATATCGGTCAGCTCGCGTTCCGGCATCGTCGCGATCAGCTCGGCCGCCGTCGGGCCGCCCGTGGGGCCCGACGCGTCCATGCGCATATCGAGCGGACCGTCCGCGCGGAACGAAAAACCCCGCGCCGCATCGTCGAGCTGAAATGAAGACACGCCGAAATCGAACACCACGCCATCGAGCCTGCTGACGCCGGAGTCCGACAAGAGCGCACACAGGTCGCCGAAACGGCCGTGTATTAGATGCAGGCGACCTGGATAGCGCGCGGCGAGCGCCGCGCCGCGCGCGATCGCCTGCGGATCGCGGTCGATCGCATACAGCACGCAGGACGCCGCCTGCAGGATCGCCGCCGCATAGCCGCCGCCGCCGAACGTGGCGTCGAGATAGCTGCCGCCATCGTGCGGCGCGAGCGCGGCGAGCACCTCGGCCAGCATGACCGGCACATGGCCCGCGCGGCCGCCTTCGGCGCTCATGCGCCGTTCCCCGCACGCAAGGCGCCGCCGGGCAGCGTCAGGTGGGCGCTGCGGGCACGCTCCCGCGCCTCGATGCGGCGGCGCTCGGCGGCCTCCGGCTCCCAGATCTGGAACCACCGGCCGAGACCCATGAACACCACGGTGTCCGACAGGTTGGCGTGCGACACGAGCGCGTCGGGCAGCACGATGCGCCCCTCGCGATCGGCCTCCACCGGATGCGCGTCGGCGTACAGCGCGGCGGCGAGGTCGTCGTGGTCCTCGCCGAACAGGTCGAGCCGCTCCAGCGGCGGCCCGAGCGCATGGAATGTGGCCGGGGGCCAGCCCTCGATGCACGGATGCTTGTGCGACGGACGCAGCACCAGCGCGGCCGCGTCGTCGCTGCCGTTGGCGAGCGTGCGCAGGACGGCGCGGAACGGCGCGGGGACGGATACGCGGCCCTTGGCGTCCAGCCGATTCTGGTGGGTGCCGAGGAAATGCGTCATCCGGCCCTGTGGGTGCTCCCTCCGCCCCGTTCCTCGGCGCCTTGGCCCGGGTGCGCCCGGCCCGACCCCGCCGCCGCACCGCACGGGCATGGCCGTGGGAGACCATGGGTTACCATGGGCTAATATGGGCGTCAAAGGGATACTGCCCGATTTTGCTAGAAAAATCGGGCGTTTGTCGCGCGCGGGGGCAATCGTTACCTGAGCGTGAACAGGTCGGCGCCCGGCGGCGACTTCGCGGGGCAAGTATTCGCGTTCTGTTCTCGCTTGAACGCGGCGGGAGGAGAAGCGCCAGACGGCCTGTAAGCCGGGTTCTGTCCGGCTCGTTGCCGAGCCGGGACGGCCATTCCTCTGGGACGCGCCTTACGGCGCGCCTCGCGCGACCTACCCGGGCGGCGAGGCGGGAACGCCTCTGGTGCTGCCTTTCGGCGCACCCGCCGCCCCTATTCGGTCTTGCTCCCGGTGGGGTTTACCGTGCCGCCCCTGTTGCCAGGCGCGCGGTGCGCTCTTGCCGCACCGTTTCACCCTTGCCGGCTGGCCCTTGCCGCGTTTCCGAGGCGCGGGCGGGCCGGCGGTATGTTCTCTGTGGCACTTTCCCTGGGGTCGCCCCCGCCGGCCGTTAGCCGGCACCGCGTTCCCGTGGAGCCCGGACTTTCCTCCGGCACACCGGCAAAGCCGCTGCGCCGGCGGCCGTCCGGCCGTCTGGCGCGCCCACTCGTGGGCGCCGTCACGGTGTTGTCAAGGCCCGCCGGGGCGGGCCACGGCGACGCCGGCGTGAACGCTATGCTCTCGCCGCGCCCGCGCGCGTGATGTCGCCGGCATCGGCGAGCGTGCCGGCGTGCCAGCACAGGTCCATCAGCTTGCGGACCTGATCCGGCGGCAGGATGCCCTCCGCGAGATCAGAGAATTTCGCCTCGAGCTGCGCATCGGTCATCGGCTTCTCGGTGCTGCCGACGGCGTGGTCGATGTGCTTCGTCAGCGTGCGGCCGTCCTTCAGCTTGATGACCATGTCGACCTGATCGGGCTTCACGCCCTCGGTCACGATCGGCTTGACGCGCTTGCGCAGCGCCACGGCCGCGGGGTCGTTCACCGCCGCGTCGCTGAACTGCTTCTCGCCGGCCTTTCCGGTGATCAGGGCGATCGCGACGATGTGGTAGATGCTGAATTTGCCCTCCAGGCC
>DATEQV010000516.1:0-6644 GCA_035272265.1 Acidisphaera sp.
CATCCCGGATCCAACCGAATACAAGGTCGTAGCGCGACGTTACCGCGCACCAAGGCGGGCTCCCCCTCGGCTCGTTTAATGTTGAAAGGACCCGAGCATTGAATAACGCTTGACAAGCGAAAGCCCCATACAAGCAGATACTCTGGCGTGGTCAATTGGCGCCGCGGCCGTGAGTTGGATTTCGTACAAAGTCGCGGTCGCACTAGTACCCGGATGGGGCGCCGTAGTAAGAGCCGGTTTTGACCGCTACTTACCAGAATTAGCAAAGGAGTTGGGCTTCGTGTTGCCAAATACTGATCTTAGGCGCCGTCAGTTTTGGCAGGATTTTAGCGCGCAAGCGTACTATCGACGCAATCCTGACGGAAGCCCGTTGTTCAAGGTGGAGGACTGGCTGTTCGTCCGCAGACGATGAAGCTTCTACCAAACGCAATCTACCAACGATCGTAGCGTTTCCAGGCCGTCTTGGCGCGAAAGCACTCTGTGCCGATCCGCCTTTCCGCCCCCGAGGCACGCATTCGCGCTACCCCCCGCCTTGACCTCCGTCGCCGCGGGCCAAGCATCGTCCCGGCACTCCCGCGCCCCGTGCGAAGGAACAGACTGATGGACTACTCCTGGCTTCCCCGACGTCTTATCTTCCACTGACGCCGCAGGCCCCCGTTGCCGACCACACCGAATCCGAAGCCGAGCGCCAGCGCCGCCTCGCGTGGGAGGCGGCGCGGATCGCCGAGGCACGGGCCGATGTCGCCGCCGGCCGGATTGTCGACTCCGCCAAGGTGAAGGCCTGGATCGACAGCAACGGGACCGATCGCGAATTGCCCGTGCCGACCTCCGGCCGTTGACCGATGCCCCGCGTGAAGCGGGAACTCAGCTTCACCGATAGCACGCTTGCAGACCTCGATGCCGCCGCGCGCTGGCTGACGATCCTGAACCGCTATGGCCGCGTGGTATCCTGCCCGCCGGGCCTGGGGCAATCGTCGGCCCTCGCGAAGCACTTCCGCCTCTGGCGCGTTCAGTCACGCGGCGACCATGAACATCCACGTTGCGCCGCGCCCGTATCCGAAATAGGATTTTTTCTTATGGCAGACGCACTTTCATTTCCCGGTGCAAAGGCGGTTCCGGCGAAGTCTCCGGCGCCGGCGGCCTCGTTCGCCCTCTACAGCCCGGTCTGGCTCGCGGACGACGTCCCGCTCGCCGACACCACGCTGCCGAAGGGGACGCGGGGCGTCATCGTCGACCGACACGACGACCGGTCCACCTACGACGTCGAGTTCAACGAGCCGGTCCAGGCGGTGATCGCGCTGCCCGCCGACGCGCTCAGTCAGCCCAGGCCCCGCATGGCCGCGGAGATGCTCGGGCGGATCGGACGCGTCGCACGGCGACGGCTCGCCGGATAGACCCCCGGATCACCGACCAGCTGCTCTCGGACCGGACCGCCCGCATCCCCCCGAAAAAACTCTTGCCAAGCACCGGGCATAGGACTAAATGCCTCTACTGGTCCCCGGGCAACGAAGGAGGGAGGGACACCGTGCTGCGCTGGCTTCCACAGTCTCTCGTCCGCCTCTACCGGCGCCTCCTCGACGCGCGCCCGTATGCGCGCAACACACGCCCCAGGCTGCTCGCGCCGGAGGCGCCCGACACCCCCAGCGGCCTCCAACGCAAGCTGCGGCTGGACATCGCGCAGGACGCGTTCTGCCATCACCGGCCGAAGCCCCGCGTGCTGTTCCGCCTCGGCCAGTCGCACCGCCTCGACTCCTGGTGCGAGCAGAAGCGCGGCCATCGTTGCCCCGCCTGCGCGCACGCCCACACGCTCTACGTCCGGGCGCGCGACCGCGACGACTGGAAGGCCGAATGCAAGCTGCATCGCCTCGCGCGCCGCGGCGTCGTCCGCCTGCTCGCCGAGCGCCGCGAATACCGCCACCACCGGCGCGTCCTCTGCGCCCGGGTTCGCGAAGAAGCCGCCGCGTCCCGCCAATACCCGCCCGAAACGCAGGAATACTACGGCCTGTCGACGTATTATCGCCCGTCCCCGATCGGCTACGTCGCCGACCGGCGCGCGGTCGAGGCCGCGCTCCTCCGCGCCCACGCCCGCCACCTGCGGCGCGAGACCCAGAAACGCCGCCTGCGTAAGAACGGCGCGAGCGCGACCGCGCCGGCACCCGTCGTCGCGCCTCGGTCCGCGCCGCCTCCCATTCCGGCCGCGCCCCGCCCCACAGACGTCGCGAAGCGGCCGCGCCGCCCGGCCGCCCCGCGGATCGCCGCGCGCGAGGCCGCCGCCCCCCGTCCGGCCGCCATCCCGGCCCAAGCCGCGATCGCCTGCCCGCCGGCCGCACCCACCCCCACCCACGCGGCGACGGCCCCCGTCGCCGACGCCCGCCACAGCGACGCCTCCAGCAGCGACGCCCCCCGGAGCGACGCCCACGGCACCGACGCCGCTCGGAACGGCGCCTCTCGGACCGGCGGCATCCACCCGGACAGGCCGGCGACCGCCGCCGCCCCGGCCGTCGCGCCCCCCGCGTTCGCCGAATCACCTCCCGCACCTGCTCCGGCCGCCGCCCCGCCTGCCCGGGCGTCCCCGGCCGCCCTGCTTTCGTTGCGCTTGCACATGGCGCGCTAGCCGCGCCATGCTCGCGCATCATGACGCGCCGCCGATGACCCCGAACCGCGACAGGAGACACAAATAGCCCGAGGACCGATGCCCGCCCCCGCCCCCGCCCCCTCCCGCGACGGGCCGCGCGTGAACGAGGACATCCGCGCCGCCTCGGTGCGGCTGATCGACCAGGACGGCGAGATGCAGGGGGTGATGACGACGCGAGAGGCGCTGCGCCGCGCCTACGACGCCGGCCTCGACCTGCTCGAGATCAGCCCGAACGCCGACCCGCCGGTGGCCAAGATCCTCGACTTCGGGAAATACAAATACGAGGCCCAGAAAAAGCGCAACGAGGCCAAGAAGAAACAGAAAGTCATCGAGATCAAGGAGATCAAGGTCCGCCCGAACATCGACGAGAACGACTATCAGGTGAAGATGCGCGCCATGAAGTCGTTCATCGAGGAAGGCGACAAGGTCAAGGTCACGCTCCGCTTCCGCGGCCGCGAGATGGCGCACCAGGAGATCGGCGTCCGCGTGCTCGAACGCATCCGCAACGAGATGGAGCAGCTCACCAAGGTCGAGCAGATGCCGAAGATGGAAAACCGGCAGATGGTCATGGTGCTGTCGCCGCGCTGACCCCGCGCCGGGACAATGTCTCTTATCAAGGGATGATTTTCATCACAGGATAGAACCGATCACGGCGCCGACGCGCCCGATCCAGGGGGAGGCACCCGCATGGCAGTCCGACACCAACTTGTCCTGCCGCGGCGCGACGCCGTCGCTCTCCTGCTGACCGCCCTCGCCGGCTGCACCGCCCAGCCCGGCGCACCGACCGCCGCCGCCCCGCCGCCGCCGCCGGTGCCGCTCGACCAGGCGGCGTTGAACGCGGGCAACGCCGTGCTTGCCGCCACCGCCGCCGCCGGCGGCCACACGGTCGTCATCGACCCGCTGGTCAACGGCGTCACCGGCGAGCAGTCGGCCAGCACCAAGACCCTCGGCACCCGCCTCGCCGAACTGGCGCGAGAGCGCTACCCGCAGCTCGAGGTCAAGCCGTTCGACTCGACCACCGTCGCCGCGGCGCCGGTCGTCCTCATCGGCACCTTCACCCCGGTCAACGCGTCCAACCAGCCGACCGGCCCCCGCGAGGCCTACCGCTTCTGCCTCGTCGCCGCCGATCTCCGCTCCGGCAAGACGGTCGCCAAGAGCGTGGTCCGCGCGGAGCCTGCCGGCGTCGACGGCACGCCCACCCGCATGTTCGCCGACAGCCCCGCCTGGACCGACGACGCCAGCGTCAGGGCGTACATCCAGACCTGCCAGGGGACGAAGGTCGGCGACCCGATCCCGCCGGCCTACGTGAACGGCATCATCACCGCCGCGATCATCAACCAGGCGATGCAGGCCTACGAGGCCGGGCAGTACCGCGAAGCGCTGACGTTGTTCGAGAACGCGCGCACCACGCCCGCCGGCGACCAGCTCCGCGTCTACAACGGCGTCTATCTGGCCCGCACCAGGCTCGGCCAGCCGGAGCGCGTCGCGGCGTTCGGCGACGTCGTCGACTACGGGCTGAAGAACAACCGTCTTGCGGTGAAGCTGCTGTTCCGTCCCGCCTCGACCGCCTTCGTCGCCGACCGCCAGGTCAGCGGCGACTACGACATGTGGCTGCGCGTGATCGCCGACCACAGCGCCAAGTCCGCCGCCTGCCTGCAGGTCACCGGCCACACCAGCGCCTCGGGCTCGCCCGCGCTCAACGAGCAGCTCTCGGTGCTGCGCGCCGAATACGTCAAGCAACGGCTGCAGACCGACAATCCGTCGCTGACTGGCCATCTGATCGCGGCCGGCGAGGGTTCCAAGCAGGCCCTCGTCGGCACCGGCGCGGACGACGCGAGCGACGCGCTCGACCGCCGGGTCGAGTTCAAGGTCATCTCGAGCTGCTGAAGCTCGCCGCCTGCCTGGCCGTCCTTCTCGGGTTGGCGACGGCCGCCGTCGCCGCCGATGCGCCCCACCCCGGCAAGCGCATCGCGTTGGTCATCGGCAACGGCGCCTACGTCCACGTCGAGCACCTTGCGAACTCCGGCAACGACGCAAGGCTGATGGCGAAGACGCTGCAGGATGTCGGCTTCACCCTGGTCGGCGGCGGCCCGCTGCTCGACCTCGACCATGCCGGCATGACCAAGGCGGTGGAGGATTTCGGCCGCGCGCTGGGCGGCGCCGAGGTCGCGCTGTTCTACTACTCGGGCCACGGACTGCAGGTGCAGGGCGTCAACTGGCTGGTCCCGGTGGACGCCAACCCGTCGCGCCCGCAGGACCTCGATTTCCAGATGCTCGACGCCGACCTCGTGCTGCGCCAGATGGACGGCGCGGGCACCAGGCTGAACCTGATCGTGCTCGACGCCTGCCGCAACAACCCGTTCTCGACGAGCATGTTCCGCGGCGTGCAGTCGGGGCTCGCCGAGATGCGGGCGCCCGAGGGGACGCTGATCTCCTACGCGACCCAGCCCGGCAACGTCGCCTTTGACGGCGGCGGCGCCAACAGCCCCTACACGCAGGCGCTGACCGAAAGCATGCGCCAGCCCGGCCTCGACGTCTTCCACCTGTTCAACGCGGTCGGCCTGCAGGTGAAGCGCAGCACCGGCGGCACGCAGCAGCCCTGGGTCTCCACCTCGCCGATCGACGGCGACTTCTTCTTCACGCCGGCCCAGGGGGCCGCCCAGGGCGAGCAGGTCGCCGGCCTCGCCCGCCCCGCGCCGCCGCCCGCGCCGCCACCGCCCGCGCCGTCACCAACGGAGACCGCGCCGACCCCGCGCACCCTCACACCCCCGCCGTGCTCGATCATCGACGAACACGAGGTCGGCGGCCGCACCGAGATCCGTGGACTCGCCGCGTCCGGTCCCGCGTGGGAGGGCTTCACCAGGCAGCTGCAGGGCACCCGAGGCATCCGCGTCGTGACGTTTGCCGTCGATCTCTACCCGGACTTCGCCTGCGCCCCCATCGACGCGCTCGCCACGGCGATCCGCGCCGGCCTCGCCGGGGCGAGCGGAGGGATCGCCCTCAGTCCGCGCACGCCCGTGCAAGGCGAGGCGTTGACCGCCACGCTGAGCCGCGTCGGCCAGCAGGCGGTGCGGTTCGACCTGTTCCTGCCGCGCGGCGCGGTGCGGCATCTGACGCCGCGCGCCACGCTCACCCCATCCGGCGACGTTCGCGTGGTGCTGCCGCAGCCCGCTTCCGATGCGCCGGGTCCGCGCGTGCTCGTCGCCATCGTCACGCCCGCGGCCGTGGACCTCGGCGACCGGCCCGCGACAGAGCAGGCCAAGCCGTACCTCGACGCGCTCCGGCAGGTCCTTCCCGACGGCGCGCGGGCCGAGATCGCGCTGTTCGAACTGCGTGCCAAGCCGGTGCAGCCCGCCGCCACGAGGGCGCCGGTGTCCGCGCATGGCGGACGCTGCTCCGGCATCCTGGAGCGCGCGCAGCTCGGCGACACGCTGAGCGAGGCGGACCGGGAATATCTGCGCGCGCAGTGCCGCTAGGCCGCAATCCTAATCCGGCTGCCCGAGCGCCCGGTACATCTCCGCCAGCTGCGGACTCATCGGCAGATCGAGGTTCTCGCCGTCCGGCAGACGCTGCGTGAACCACTGCCGGTACCGCCTCGCCAGCTCGCCGTCGGCAGCCATGCGCTCGAAGCTCTCGCGCACCAGCACCGCGAATTGCGGGTCGTCGCGCCGGTAGCCGATCGCATACGGCTCGAACGACAGGAACTCGCCCACCAGATGGAATCGCTGCCTGTCGCCGTGCAACGCGACCAGCCCGGCGAGCAGTATGTCGTCGGACGCGATCGCATCCACCGAACCCGCCGCCAAAAGGTCGTACGCGGCGGGCACGCCGTCGGTCTCGACTACCCGCACCGGCGGCGTCTTTCCCGCAACCAGCCGCTTGATCACCTCGGCATTCGTCGTCCCGGAACTCACCGCCACCGACGTCAAATCGCGCCACGATCGCACGCGGGACCCGACCGGCGCCAGCAGCCGCGTGCCGGCCAGGAAGAAGATCGGCGAAAACGCGA
>DATEQV010000517.1:0-16850 GCA_035272265.1 Acidisphaera sp.
CGCTTGGACGATCTTGCGCCTGCTGCGCGCAGCCTCGCGGAAGGCGCGCGGCGAGGCGCCGGCCGCGCGGCGGAACGTGCGAACGAAGTTCGACAGGTCGCCGAACCCGGTGTCGTACGCGATGTCGGTGACGGCGCGGTCGCTCTGCGCCAGCAGCCGCGCCGCGCGCCGCACGCGCGTGCGCACCAGGTACTGGTGCGGCGTCACGCCGAGCGCGCGGGCGAACTGGCGCAGGAAGTGGAACGCACTCAGGCCGCTCAGCTGCGCGAGTCGTTCGAGGTCGACCGACTCGTCGGCGTGCGCCTCGATCCACAGCGCCGCCTCGACCGCGCGGCGGCGTTCGCGCGCGCTCGCCTCGTTCCGCGACCGCTCCGCCGGCGCCGTCGCCCGCACGAAGCGCGCGGCGAACATCAGCGCCGCCTCGTCCAGGCCCACATCGCTGCGCTGCGCGACAGCCGCCTGCGCGACTTCGCCCGCGACCACCAGTTCCGGCAACGGCGGCAGCGCCACGCAGCGCCACACGCGCGCCGTGCCGCCGATCGCATCGGCCGTCACGTCCGACAGCTGCACCGACAGGCACTCGTCCCCGCCGGCGTGATGCTCGTCCGTGCACATGTACTCGTCGCCGGGATGGCCGATCAGCACCGACCCCGCGACCAGCTCGCAGCAGCGGCCCAGCGCGCGGCAGCCGAAGCTTCCGCGCCGCACATAGGCGACCGAGAACCGGTCGTGCGTCTCGACGAACGGCCGGTCATCCGGTCCGGCCTCGCACCGGTAATCGACCACCGAAACGGCCGCGCTGTCGTGGAGTCTGGTCGCTGTCATCGGCCGCCATCCTAGCCGTTGGCCCGCCGGCCCAACGTGGCAAATCTTGCTGCAATCATCGGTGGCGTCACCCGGGCTCGCGCCCTACCCACGGTAGCAGACCGGCTGGCAACCGTCCGGGGCGGCTGCTTGCGGCCACCCACGAACCCGTTATCGTCCCGCCCGGCCCGCCGGCGTCGAGCGGGCGGTCAATAGCATAGGGTCCAGGGATGCTCAGAAGAACACTGGTTGCCGGCGCTGCCGCGCTCGGTCTGCTGGCCGGCTTTGGCGCGGCCGCGCAGGCGCAGATCAAGATCGCCACCGCCGGTCCGATGACCGGGCAATACGCCGCGTTCGGCACGCAGATGCGCGAAGGCGCGGAGCAGGCGGTGGCCGACATCAACGCCAAGGGCGGCGTGCTGGGCAAGCAGCTCCAGCTGACCGTCGGCGACGACGCGTGCGACCCGCGTCAGGCCGTGTCGGTGGCCAACCAGTTCGCGAGCCAGGGCGTCGTGTTCGTCGCCGGCCACTACTGTTCGGGCAGCTCGATCCCGGCCAGCAAGGTGTATGGCGACGAGAACATCCTGCAGATCACGCCGGCGTCGACGAACCCGAAGTTCACCGACGAGGGCAGCTGGAACACGTTCCGCGTCTGCGGCCGTGACGACCAGCAGGGCCAGGTCGCCGGCAAGTTCCTCGCCACCCACTTCAAGAACGACAAGATCGCCATCCTCGACGACAACTCCGCGTACGGCAAAGGCCTCGCCGACGAGACCCGCAAGGAGCTCAACTCGCTCGGCGTGAAGGAGGCGATGGACGAGCACTACACGCCGGGCGAGCACGACTACTCGGCGCTGGTCTCGCGCCTGAAGCAGGCCGGCATCCAGGTGATCTATGTCGGCGGCTACCACACCGAGGCCGGGCTGATCATCCGCCAGGCCAAGGAGCAGGGGATGACCGCCACGCTCGTCAGCGGCGACGCGCTGGTCACCGACGAGTTCTGGCAGATCGCCGGACCGGCGGGCGAGGGCACGATGATGACCTTCCCCTCCGACCCGCGCCAGCGCGCCAGCGCGCAGGCCGTGGTGAAGGAGTTCAAGGCCAAGAACATCGATCCCGAGGGCTACGTCCTCTACACCTACGCGGCGATCCAGATCTGGGCCGAGGCGGCGAAGAAGGCCGGCACGACCGATCCGAAGAAGGTCGCCGAGGAGCTCAAGAAGGGCGGCCCGTGGCAGACCGTGCTCGGCCCGATCGAGTTCGACAAGAAGGGCGACATCAAGGCCTCCGACTACGTCCTCTACATCTGGCACAGCGGCAAATACGGCCAGATGTGAGACTACGGGCGGGGCGTTCGCGACCGGACGCTCCCGCTCGCATCCTGTCGTGACGTCAGCAGAGCCACGGCCGGGAACGGCCGTGGCTTTCGCGTTGTCGCTCGCCGCCGCCGTCCGCATCCACGCCGGTCTATGGGCTGGCGGAGGTCCATCACCTGGTCTGACCGGCCGGGAGCCGCCGAGGGCGCAGGCGAACGAGCCCTATCCGGTCCTCGCCATGCCGGGCGCGTGCTCCACCGGACGTTCGCGCCCGAGCAGCAGCAGCACGATTCCGGCCATCAGCATGCCCGACGCGATGATCAGCAGCCCGACACCGAAGCTGCCGGTGGCGTCGCGCGCCAGCCCCATCGCGTACGGACCGAGAAAGCCGCCCAGATTTCCCACCGAGTTGATCATCGCAATGCCGCCCGCCGCGGCGGTGCCGGTCAGCATCGTGCTCGGCAGCGGCCAGAACGTCGGCGCGATCGCCGACTGGCCCATCTGTGCCAGCACGATCGCGACCATCATCGCGACCGGGTTGTTCAGGAAGATGCACGACGCGAGGCCCACGAACGACAGGAAGCACGCCGCCGCGCAGTGAAGCCGCCGCTCGTTGTGGCGATCGGCATGCAGTCCCCACACGACCATGGCGATCGCGCCGAAGACATAGGGGATGGCGGAGACGAAGCCGGTCGCGACGTAGCCGATGCCGAAGCGATGCACGATCTGCGGCAGGAAGATGGTCAGCCCGTAGCTGGCGAAGGCGTTGCCGAAATACACCAGCGTCAGCGCGAGCACGCGCCCGCTGCTCAGCGCCTCGGCCAGATTGAAGTGGCGCTTCGCCTCGCATTCTGCGCGTTCCTTCGCCAGCCGCTCGGACAGCCAGCTGCGTTGTTCCGGTGAGAGCCATCGCGCCGTCTCCGGCCGATCGGTCAGCCAGCGCGCGACGACGACGCCGAGCACGACGGCGGGGATGGCCTCGATGATGAACAGCCATTGCCAGCCGGCGAGGCCGAGCATGCCCTCGAACGACAGGAGCCACCCCGAGATGATCGAGCCGACGATCACCGAAATCGGGATCGCCGTCTGGAACAGGCCGATGATGCGCGAGCGATAGGCGTTTGGGAACCACCACGTGATGTAGAGGATGATGCCCGGATAGAAGCCTGCCTCGGCGGCGCCGAGCAGGAAGCGGATGCCGTAAAACGAGTTTCGCCCCTGCACGGCGGCGGTGAGACCGGATACGATTCCCCAGGTGATGAGGATGCGCGCGATCCAGCGCCGCGCGCCCACCTTGTTCAGGATCAGGTTGCTCGGCAGTTCGAAGATGAAGTAGCTGACGAAGAACAGGCCCGCGCCGAACCCGAACACCGAGGCGGTGAGGTTCAGGTCGCGGTTCATGCTCAGCGACGCGAACCCGACGTTGACCCGATCGAGGTAGGCGACGAAGTAGCACGCGATGAGCAGCGGAAGCAGCCGGCGCGCGACGTGCCGCATGGTGGCCTGTTCGACCTCGCTCGCCGTCGGGTCGCGCAGCAGGTCGAAGGCCATGACGTTTCCTCCTGCTTTTCGGCGCAGCCTAGCGGGTCGCCCGTCGGGGCGCGAGACGCGTCGGATGACGCGTGCAAGGGGCGGCCGAGCTTGTCACGCTGCCCGGCCGGCGAGCATGGTTCCGGCGCCGAGTTTGCCTACGCTCGTGTGACGGCGGCTCGGTTTCAGACGGAGCGGCCGGTCGCGCCGGCGCGTAATCCCGGGGCAGGAGGGACGCGACATGAACACGCAGATTGAGACCGGAACGCCGTCCGTCGTGGACATGCAGGTCATCCCGGTCGCCGGGCACGACAGCATGCTGCTCAACCTCGCCGGCGCCCATGGTCCTTTTTTCACGCGCAACCTTGTGGTGCTGAAGGACAGCGCCGGCCGCACCGGCGTGGGCGAGGTTCCCGGCAGCGAGGCGATCCGCCGCACGCTGGAACGCGCCCGCCCGCTCGTCGTCGGCAGCCGGCTGGGCGACTACAACGCCACGCTCGGCGGCATCCGGCGCATGCTGACCGGCGCGGCCCACGCCGCGCACCAGGACACCGTCCATCAGGTGACCTCCGCGGCCGAGGCCGCGATCCTGAAGCAGCCGCACGAGATCAACCTGCGCACGGACAACGTCATCACCGCGGTCGAAGCCGCGTTGCTCGATCTGCTGGGGCAGTTCCTCGGCGTGCCGGTGTGCGCGCTGCTCGGTGCCGGCCAGCAGCGCGAGTCGGTCAGGATGCTGGCCTATCTGTTCTACGTCGGTGACCGCACGCGCACCGATCTGCCGTACCACACCGATCCGCAGGCAACGGACGTCTGGCTGCGGCTGCGCAACGAGCCGGCGCTGACGCCCGACGCGGTCGTGCGGCTCGCCGAGGCCGCGGTCGACCGCTACGGCTTCCGCGACTTCAAGCTGAAGGGCGGGGTGATGCGCGGCGAGGCCGAGATGGAAGCCGTCGCCGCCATCAAGCGGCGCTACCCCGATGCGCGCGTGACGCTCGATCCCAACGGCGCGTGGTCGCTGTCGGAGGCGATCGAGTTGTGCCGCGGCAGGTCGGACGTGCTGGCCTACGCCGAGGACCCGTGCGGCCCGGAGGCCGGCTATTCGGGCCGCGAGATCATGGCCGAGTTCCGCCGCGCGACCGGCATGCCGACGGCGACGAACATGATCGCCACGGACTGGCGCCAGATGGGGCACTCGATCCTGCTGCAGGCGGTGGACATCCCGCTCGCCGACCCGCACTTCTGGACCATGCAGGGCTCGGTCCGCGTGGCGCAGCTATGCGACGAGTGGGGGCTGACCTGGGGCTCGCATTCGAACAACCACTTCGACGTGTCGCTGGCGATGTTCACGCACTGCGCGGCCGCCGCGCCCGGCGACATCACCGCGATCGACACGCACTGGATCTGGCAGGAGGGGCGCGAGCGCCTGACCAAGGAGCCACCGCAGATCGTCGGCGGCGCGGTCGAGGTGCCGAAGCGGCCGGGCCTCGGGATCGACATCGACATGGAGCAGGTGATGCAGGCCCACGCGCTGTACAAGACGCTGGGCGATGGCGCGCGCGATGACGCGATGGCGATGCGCTACCTGATCCCCGGATGGACCTACGACCCGAAGAAGCCGAGCATGGTCCGCGAGCCCACGGCCACGTAGTGGCGGGTTAGGCGCCGACCATCCGCAGCGCGAGGTCGGCCATCCGGGCCGCGAGCTCCTCGATCGGCAGGCGTCCTTCGGACCGGTGCCACTCGTACATCCAGCTGCCCATGCCGCCGATCGCCAGCGCGGCCAGCCGCACGTCCGGCACGCGGAAGGTGCCCGCCGCGTTGCCTTCCTCGATCACCTGCGACAGCACCGCGTCAAACCGCTCGCGCAGCGACTTGATCGCCGTCGCCGACTCCGGATCGAGGTGCTTGGCCTCGCGGAAAAACACCGCAATGCCCGGCTGGTGCTCCAGCACGACCTCGCAGAACGACGACACCAGTGCATGCAGCCGCTTGGCCGGGTCACCGGCTTGCGCGACGGCCTGCTCGGCCGCGTCCACGCAGGCCTGCATGGCCGGCACGCAGATTGCCGCCAGCAGGTCGGACTTGCCCCGGAACTGCGTGTAGATGAACGGCTTGGTCACACCCATAGCGTGCGCCACGTCGTCCAGCGTGGTGCCGGTGAAACCCCGTTCGTAGAACAGCAGCTGGGCCGCGTTCAGTGTCCGCTCGCGCTTCTGCGCGGCCAGCTCGTCACGGACACGAGCAAATGACGCGTTCATGGTGCACCGCAACATAGTGTCTGAACACCACGTCCGCAACGCCAAAATTGCCGGGCTTTGCGCCTGCGTGCCGCCAAGTGGCCGGGGGACCACGCCCACGCCCCGCTGTTGTGGGCTGCATGACCGAGGGCAAGCCGTCCGATCCGCAGCAGGAGCAGGCCGCCGAGGCGCCCGGCTCTACGACGAGGACGCCCGCGCGGCCGGCGCCGGCATGCCCGGGATGCGGGCGCCCCTGCCGGCCGGCAGCCTCGACCAGCTGCCGGCTGAGCCGCAGGGCGACGAAAATCGCGACCCTCCGCCCGGCGCCCCGCAGGCGCCGCCCGACCCGGCCGGCGCTCAGCCGACCGTCAGGCCGGGACGTCCACGGCGAACAGGTCCCGCAGCCCGCGCGGATTGACCAGCACGATCCCGCCGTCCGACAGCTTCACCCAGCCGGAATCCCGCCATGTCGCGAGGTGCTTGTTGATGCTCTCGCGCGTCAGCCCGGTCATGCCGCCGAGTTCGCGCTGGGACAGGTTCAGGTCGATATGCAGCCCGTCCGGACCGGCGTGCGAATGCAGCCCGGCGAGCTGGGTCAGCGCCTTCGCAAGCCGCGCCGCGGCGGGCATGTCCACCGCGTCGGTGATCTGCTCGGTCGCGCGTTGCAGCCGCTCGCTGAGCAGCTTGGTCAGCTCGACCAGCGCGGCCGGCGCCCGCTCCAGCGCGCGCATGAACGACTTGCCCTCGATGGCCAGCAGCCGGACGGTCGACAGCGCCTGCGCGTCCGCCGAGCGCGGCCAGCCGTTGATCACCGCCAGTTCGCCGAACACGCTGCCTGGGCCGGCGATCTCCAGCACCACCTCGCGCCCGGCCGAGGTCGAGGACGACAGCTTCACGAAGCCCTCGACCACGGCGACGACCGACTGGCCCTCGTCGCCCTGGGCGAAGATTGGATCGCGGTCGAGATACTTCTGGACCAGCGCGCCGCGCACCAGCGCCTGCAGCTCCGACGGCTGAAGGTGGCGCAGGATGCGGTGCTGGCCGAGCAGCTCCAGCACCCGCGTGGCCGACGGCGTCAGATGTTGGTCGGTCATGGTGCCCGCCTTGCCTGTCCCTCGCCGTCGATCATAGGCACGCGGTGTGCCGGCGGAAGGGCCGCTGCCGGTCCGACCGCACCCGTCCCCCGGAAACGACGGCCCGGAAGCTTCGGGCACAGGACGGGGAGCCCTTTTCCGCAGGGCCGCGTCGATGCCCCTGAAGTCAGGTGTCAGGTCGGATCAAGCGAGACGGACGCTTGCCGACGGCCGGCAGCGCTGCCGGCCGTCTTCGGTGTGACCCCGTTCCACGTTGCGCTGCCGCCAGGGCCGAACTGACGGGTTCTGCGATCCGTCACCACGTTCCGGCAAACGCATCCTGAACATCGTGCGGGCTGGTCACTCCGTTCGCGATCAGAAGCTGGCAGAGCACGCGAGCCTTCTGCGGATTGAGGTCGAGGGCGACCGCGAACCCGAGCTTGTCGTCGTCGACCTCTACGTTGCGGTTGACGAAGCCGGAGCCGGTCCTGCTCGCCCGGACAACGATGACCCCCTGCTTCACGGCGTTCGCCAGCGCGTCGATTGCCGCTTGCGATCCGTTCCCGTCACCCACGCCCGCCAGCACCAGCCCTTTGGCACCGCCTTTGACCGCGTCGTCGATCAGTGCGGCGTCCATGTTCGCGTGGGCGTAGATGATGTCGACGCGCGGAAGCGGCGGGGCGGCGGGCAGCGCATAGGGCGGCCGCGCCGCGGCGACGACGGGCATGGCGAAGCGAATGCTTGCCGGGTCCACGTAGCCCACTGGTCCGCCGTCCGGTGAGGTGAACGTCTGCACCGACGTGGTGTTGGTCTTGGTGACCAGACGCGCACCGTGGATCGTGTCGTTGAGCACGACCAGGACGCCGTGCCCGCGTGCGCGCGGTGACGCCGCGACCTCGACCGCTTCGTACAGGTTCCCAGGTCCGTCCGCACTGACCGCCGTGGAGGGCCGCATCGATCCGACCAGCACCACCGGCTTATCGGGGCTCAGCACAAGGCTTAGGAAGAAAGCGGTCTCTTCCATTGTATCGGTGCCGTGGGTGATCACGACGCCGTCGGCTTCGCTCTTGCCGAAAATCTCTTTGATCCGCTTGGCGAGGTCGAACCAGACCTTGTCGTTCATGTCCTGCGAACCGATCGACGAAATCTGTTCGACGGACACGGTGGCCAGATGATCGAGACCGGGCACCGCGGCCACCAGATCGGCGCCGCTGAGCTTGCCGGCCTGATACCCGATCGCCGAGCGGTTCGACGCCTGGCCCGCAATCGTTCCCCCGGTGGTGAGGACGATGATGTGCGGCAACGTGGCGGTACTCGTAGCTTGTTGCGCCCATGTCGGCGTGTGAAACAAGCTGATCTGCAGAAGCAATATGACGGCGATGGCAGCGACGGATTTTCTTGTCACGTGACCCTCCCGGTCCAGCCAGTGCGGTCCGTTTTTTCAGGTGACTGCGCACATCTTTGCGGTGACTGCGCGCATCGCGATCTGGCCGGCGCATTATCGCTCAAGGGCGCACGGTTTCCAGCGCCATCAGGTGCGGCGTAGAAACACGACGCGGCAGCGTGGCGCGTTAGATTACGCGGACGACGTAGGACCCCGACAGGTTTTGCACGATCGCGTCGGCGTGCATACGGTCGCGCGCCTCGACCATCACCTCCAGCTCCGCCGCCTGCACCGACGCGGCGGCGAACAGACGCTGGTGCGACACTTCGATGATGTTGCCGCCCTCGGCGCCGATCTTGCCGGCGATGTCGGCCAGCACGCCCGGCCGGTCGGGGATCTGCATGTGCAGCCGCAGCAGCCGCCCGTCGCGCAGCAGGTTGCGCAGCAGCACGTTCGACAGGATGCGCGCGTCGATGTTGCCGCCGCACACCGGAATGCCCACCCGCTTGCCGCGGAACGTCCCTGGATGCGCGAGCAGCGCCGCCACGCCGGCCGCGCCCGCCCCCTCGGCGACCACCTTCGCGCCCTCTGCCAGCAGCCCGATGGCTTCCTCGATCGTCTGCTCCGGCACCAGCACGACCTTGCGCACCAGTTCGCGGATCACCGCCAGCGGCGCCTGGCCGATGTCGCGCACCGCGATACCCTCGGCGATGGTCGGCCCGCCGACCTCGATCGGCTGCCCCGCCAGCACCTGCGCGAACGCGCCGTACGTCTCGACCTCCACGCCGTAAACCGCGATGCCGGGCGCCAGCCCCGCCGCGGCCACCGCGCAGCCGGCGAGCGCGCCGCCGCCGCCGGTCGCGACGATCAGCGCGTCGAGTGCGACCGGCGCGTCCTCGATCAGCTCCAGGGCCATCGTGCCCTGGCCCGCCATCACCGCGGGATCGTCGTAGGGATGCACGAACACGCGCCCCTGCGCCGTCGCCAGCGCGTGCGCGTGTGCGGCGGACTCGGCCAGCGTCTCGCCGTGCAGCACCACCTCGGCGCCCCAGGCGGCCGTGCGCACCACCTTGGTCGCCGGCGTGTGCACCGGCATGACGATCACCGCGCTGATCCCGTACAGGTGCGCCATGCGCGCGACGGCCTGCGCGTGGTTGCCGGCCGACATGGCGATCACGCCCGCGCGCCGTTCCTCGCTCGTCAGCAGCGCGAGCCGGTTCGCCGCCCCGCGTTCCTTGAAAGCCCCGGTGGCCTGCAGATTGTCGAGCTTCAGCCAGACCTGCGCGCCGGTCGCCCGCGACACCGCGTCCGAATAGATGGTCGGCGTTCGCAAGACATGGCCCGAGATGCGCGCCTGCGCCGCCCGGATGTCGTCAAACGCGATCATGCGTTCGGGCTCAGTTCCCGCCGAACCGGATGCCCAGGATCTCGTAGCTGCGGTCGCCGCCCGGCGCGGGAACGGCGATGGTGTCGCCGACCTTCTTGCCGATCAGCGCCTTGGCCAGCGGCGAGGAGATCGACAGCCGGCCGCTTTTGATGTCGGCCTCGTGCACGCCGACGATCTGGTACTCGGCTTCCTTCTCCGTCTCCTCGTCGACCAGCTTGACGTGGGCGCCGAACTTCACGTGGTCGCCCGACAGCATCGACGGGTCGATCACCTCGGCCGAGGAGACGATCTCCTCCAGCTCCGCGATGCGGCCCTCGATGAACGACTGCCGCTCGCGCGCGGCGTGGTATTCGGCGTTCTCCGAGAGGTCGCCGTGGGTGCGCGCCTCGGCGATCTGGCGGATGATGGACGGCCGCTCCTCCGCCTTCAGGTGCCGCAACTCGTCTTCCAGGCGCTGCAGGCCGGGGCCGGTCATCGGAAACTTCTGCACGCTCGTCAGGTCCTCAAGTCCAGACGCCGGGATCCCCGGCGAGATCGATACGAAGGGGCCGAAACGCGACCGCCGCGGCCCGGGTTGCCCCCGTTCTCTGGGGCCTCCCGCCGCGACGGAATTCAGAACGAACCGCGAAAATACCCCTGGAGCGGCTTGACGTCCAGTGATCCCGACCGCAGGGCGGCGATCGCGTGGACCGCGGCCCGGGCACCGGCCATCGTCGTGTAGTGCGGCACGCCGTGGGTCAGCGCGCTGCGGCGGATGGCGAAGCTGTCGGTCACCGACTGCTGGCCCGAGGCGGTGTTCACCACCAGCTGGATCTCGCCGGAGCGGATCGCGTCCACGCAGTGCGGGCGGCCTTCCAGCACCTTGTTGATCACCACGACCTCCACCCCGGCCTCGCGGATTTTCGCCGCCGTGCCCTTGGTGGCCATGATCCGGAAGCCCATGTCGGCCAGCCGCCGCGCCAGCGCCGGCAGCCCGGCCTTGTCGCCGTCGCGGATCGACAGGAACACCGTGCCCTTGTCCGGCAGCCGTATGCCGGCGCCCAGCTGGGATTTGGCGAAGGCCCGCTCGAAGCTGGTGTCCAGCCCGATCACCTCGCCGGTCGAGCGCATCTCCGGCCCCAGGATCGTGTCCACGTTGGGGAAGCGGGCGAACGGGAACACCGCCTCCTTCACGGCGACGTGCGCCGCCACCGCCTGCGGGTCGAGGCTAAACTCCGTCAGCTTGGCGCCGGCCATCACCCGGGCGCCGATCTTGGCCACCGGGACGCCCGTGGCCTTGGCGACGAACGGCACCGTGCGGCTCGCGCGCGGGTTCACCTCCAGCACGTACGGCACGCCGTCGCGGATGGCGTACTGCACGTTCATCAGCCCGACGACGCCGAGCGCTCGTGCCAGCGCCTCGGTCTGCGCCTTCAGCTCCGTCACCATCGCGGGCGCCAGCGTGTAGGGCGGCAGCGCGCAGGCGCTGTCGCCCGAGTGGATGCCGGCCTCCTCGATATGCTCCATCACGCCCGCGACGTACACGTTCTCGCCGTCGCAGATGCAGTCCACGTCCACTTCGATCGCGTCGCTGAGGTAGCGGTCGACCAGCACCGGGCTGTCGCCGGATACGCGCACCGCCTCGCGCATGTAGCGGTGCAGGCCGTTGCGGTCGTAGACGATCTCCATCGCGCGCCCGCCGAGCACATAGCTCGGCCGGATCATCACCGGATAGCCGATGCGATCCGCGATGGTCTCGGCTTCCTCGACGCTGCGTGCCGTGCCGTTCTCCGGCTGGTGCAGGCCGAGGCGGGCGAGCAGCACCTGGAACCGCTCGCGGTCCTCCGCGACGTCGATCGCGTCCGCACTGGTGCCGAGGATCGGGATGCCCGCCTTCGACAGCGACTGGCTGAGCTTGAGCGGCGTCTGTCCGCCGTATTGCACGATGCAGCCGAGCACGGTGCCGCGGCTCTGTTCCCGCCGGATCACCGCGATGACGTCCTCGGCGGTGAGCGGCTCGAAGAACAGCCGGTCGGAGGTGTCGTAGTCGGTGCTGACCGTCTCCGGGTTGCAGTTGACCATGATGGTCTCGAACCCGGCCTCGCGCAGCGCGTAGGCAGCGTGGACGCAGCAGTAGTCGAACTCGATGCCCTGGCCGATGCGGTTCGGGCCGCCGCCGAGGATGACGACCTTCTGCCGGTCGGTGGGATCGGCCTCGCACACCGGCGTGCCGAAGCCGCCCTCGTACGTCGAATACATGTACGACGTGGCGGAGGCGAACTCGGCCGCACAGGTGTCGATGCGCTTGTACACCGGCGTGACACCCAGGCGCTCGCGCAACGCGGCGATCTCGGGCTCGCGCTTGCCGGTGAGGTCCGCCAGCCGCTTGTCGGAGAAGCCGAGCGCCTTGATCCGGCGCAGCGCGGCCGGCTCGGCCGGCAGTCCGTTCGCCTCGATGTCGCGCTCGGCCTCGACGATGCGCGCAAGCTCGCGCACGAACCACGGATCGAAGCGGCTGGTGGCGCAGATGTCCTCCACGTTCAGCCCCGCCCGCAGCGCCTGTGTCGCCATCAGCAGGCGGTCCGGTCGGGGTTCGGACAGCACCGCGCGGAACGCATCCGCCTCGCCGTCGCCCGGCGGCTCGACGGGATCGAGGCCGGACTGCCCCGTCTCCATGCTGCGCAGGCCCTTCTGCAGCGCTTCGGCGAAGCTGCGGCCGATCGCCATCGCCTCGCCCACCGACTTCATGCTGGTGGTCAGCAGCGCGGGCGTGCCGGGGAATTTCTCGAAGGTGAAGCGCGGGATCTTCACCACCACGTAGTCGATGGTCGGCTCGAAGCTGGCGGGCGTCACGCGCGTGATGTCGTTGGCGAGTTCGTCGAGCGTGTAGCCGACGGCGAGCTTCGCCGCGACCTTGGCGATCGGGAACCCCGTGGCTTTCGATGCGAGTGCGGAGGAGCGCGACACGCGCGGGTTCATCTCGATGATGACCATGCGCCCGTCGGCCGGGTTGACCGCGAACTGCACGTTCGATCCGCCGGTGTCCACGCCGATCGCCCGCAGGCACGCGATCGAGGCGTTGCGCATCCGCTGGTATTCCTTGTCGGTCAGCGTCAGCGCGGGTGCGACGGTGACGCTGTCGCCGGTGTGGATGCCCATCGGATCGACGTTCTCGATGGAGCAGACGATGATGCAGTTGTCCGCGCGGTCGCGGACCACCTCCATCTCGAACTCCTTCCAGCCGAGCACGCTTTCTTCGATCAGCACCTCGTTGGTGGGCGACGCATCGAGCCCTCCGGCGACGATCTGCTCGAACTCCTCGCGATTGAACGCGATGCCGCCGCCGGTGCCGCCGAGCGTGAACGACGGCCGGATGACGGCGGGCAGGCCGGTCGTCGCGAGCGCGGCCTTCGCCTCATCCATGCTGTGCGCGATGGCGCTGCGCGGGCTTTCGATGCCGATCGCCGCCATCGCGTCGCGGAACTTCAGCCGGTCCTCGGCGCGTTCGATCACCTCGGCGCGGGCGCCGATCATCTCGACGCCGTGCCGCGCGAGCGCGCCGTTCGCTTCGAGCTTCATCGCGGTGTTGAGGGCCGTCTGCCCGCCCATCGTCGGCAGCAGCGCGTCGGGTTTTTCGCGCGCGATGATTTTCTCGACGATTTCCGGCGTGATCGGCTCGACGTACGTCGCGTCGGCCAGCCCCGGATCGGTCATGATCGTCGCCGGGTTGGAGTTGACGAGGACGACGCGGTAGCCCTCCTCGCGCAGCGCCTTGCACGCCTGCGCGCCGGAGTAGTCGAACTCGCACGCCTGCCCGATGACGATCGGGCCGGCGCCAATGATGAGGATGCTTTTGATGTCGGTGCGCTTGGGCATGCTCAGTCCGTTGTTGCATCTCTATCGAAGGTCGGCATCGTGCGGCGGAGGAACTCGTCAAAGAGCGGCACCGTAAACGCCGTATCGCCGTAATGCGGGCTGTAGATCATGCCTTTCCCGATCAGGTCCTGCCGGCGCCGGCCGGCCGAGAAGACCTTGACGCCGAGTCGAGCCGCTATGTCGCCAGAGCGATGCGGACCGGGGCCAAGATCCGCCATCGCCCGCATGTAGCGTTTCTCGCCAGGCGTCAGGCGGTCGAAACGTGCACGAAAGAAGTTCTGGTCCAGGTCACGGAGCGCATTGACCGTCGCCGCATCGACATCCGCATTCGTGATGATGTTATCCGCAGCAACGTTCCACGCCTGATATCCCCAAGTCTGGAGGAAGTAGGGATATGCCCGGGTTACGTCGATCACGGCCTCGACCGCCGCGGTGTCCCAGGTGACTGATTCGTTCGTCGCCGGCGCCACAAGCGCCTTCTCCGCGTCGGGTCGGCTAAGCGCATCGATCGCCGGAAAGCCAAAGAGCCGCTCGGCATATGTCTTCGAATCTGCGGCCAAGCCAACGATCTGCGGCAGCCCGGCGCCGAACAGCACGATCGGCAACGCCTCCTGGACAACCTGATGCACGCTCATGATGAGCGCACCGAGCTCAGGTTCTGTCAGATACTGCATCTCGTCGATCAGGATCGCGATCGGGACGTCGCGCGACTTCGCGGCGGAACCGACCGCAGTCAGCAAGTCGGGCAGATCAATTTCGAGCTGTCCCGTATCGGCAACCCCGGTTTCAGGTGCGATGCTCAACCCGAGGTCGACGCCGTCATAGGAGAGCTTCACGGCAGACGTGAAACTCTTGAAGACGCGAAGGGCGCGCTTGACCGCCGCACTCACAGCGCCGAGCCGGTCCAGGTCGAGGAGCACCTGACGAAGCTTCGGAACAAGAAGGTCGGGGAGACGCTTGCCCTCTGGTGCCTCGATGAACACGACGCGATAGCCCGTCTCGCGTGCAATGTCCGCGATTCGCCGTAGGAGTACCGTCTTTCCCACCCCGCGCAGGCCGACAGCGATCATGCTCTTGGCGAAGCGCCCGCCTCTGGTGCGCGCCAGCGCGACCCGAGCTGTCTCCAGCTCGAAGTCACGGCCAGCCAGTTCCGGCGGCTGCGATCCGGCGCCAGGCGCACAGGGATTCCGGTTGGGGTCCATTTATGCGAAGTTTCCGGAGTTATGCCGTGCTTTACGCATAACTTTGGAAACTCAGCCCAACATCGCGGTGAACCGCCCGAACAGATGCCGGCTGTCGCTCGGGCCGGGACTCGCCTCGGGGTGATACTGCACGCTGAACACCGGGCGGCCGTCGACCGCGATGCCCTCGTTGGACCCGTCGAACAGCGACACATGCGTCACCCGCACGCCCGCCGGCAGCGTCGTTTCGTCCACCGCGAAGCCGTGGTTCTGGCTGGTGATCTCCACGCGCGCGGTCGCCAGCTCCTTCACCGGTTGGTTCGCGCCCCGATGCCCGCGCGCCATCTTGTAGGTCCGTGCCCCCAGCGCCAGCGCCAGCAGTTGATGACCGAGGCAGATGCCGAACAGCGGCTTGCCCGCCTCCAGCACGCCGCGGATCGCCGGCACCGCGTACTCGCCGGTCGCCGCCGGATCGCCCGGGCCGTTCGACAGGAACACGCCGTCCGGTGCGTGCCGCAGGATGTCCTCGGCCGAGGCGGTCGCCGGCACCACCGTCACCCGGCAGCCGGCGGCGGCGAGGCAGCGCAGGATGTTGCGCTTGGCCCCGTAATCGACGGCAACGACGTGGCGCCGCGGCTCCGTCAGCCGTCCCGTGCCCGCCGGCCAGGCCCAGACCGTCTCGTCCCAGGTGTAGCTCTGCGTGCACGACACGGTTCGCGCCAGGTCCATGCCTTCCAGCCCCGGCCACGCCTTCGCCTGCGCGACGAGGGCGGACATGTCGAACCGCCGGTCCTCCGGATACGCCAGCACGCCGGTCGGCGCGCCGCCGTCGCGCAGCCGCACGGTCAGCGCGCGGGTGTCCACCCCGGCGATTCCGGCGATGCCCTGCGCGCGCAGCCACGCATGCAGATGGCCGGTCGCGCGCCAGCTCGACGGCTCGGTGACGTCCTGCTTCACCACCAGCCCGCGGGCAGCGACGGTCGCCGCCTCGATGTCGGTCGGGTTGGTGCCGACGTTGCCGATATGCGGGAAGGTGAAGGTGATGATCTGGCCGGCGTAGCTCGGGTCGGTCAGCGTCTCCTGGTAGCCGGTCATGCCGGTGTTGAAGCAGACCTCGCCGACCGGCGCGGGCGATCCGGTATGGGCGCCGAACCCGCGGCCCCAGAACACCGCGCCATCGGCCAGCACCAGCGCCGCCGTGGCCCCCTCAGGGGGCCCGTCGCCGCGCTCCGACTCGCCGGTCGCGGAGAAGTCGGCGAACCCCACGCGTCCGCCGGCGATCATCCCCGGCCAGTGCCGCGAGGGGATCGCGCCCGCCTGCCGCCACTTGCGCACCGCCTCGGTACCGACGCCGGCCAGCCGCGCGGTGGCCTCCTGGCCGCCCAACCGGTCTATGATCTCGTCAACGCTCAGCGGCATAGCGGGAACGCCCTGGGAAGTTTCTTCCCGCCAATATAGAGCAGGAGACGTCTATGGGAACCGAATTACCAGCCGCCGAGGCGCAGGTCTGGTCCGGCGGCTGCCAGTGCGGCGCGGTCCGCTTCCGCGTGCATGGCCAGCCCGCCAAGGTCGAGCTGTGCCACTGTCGGATGTGCCAGAAGGCGATGGCCGGCCCATTCTTCGCCTACGTCACGGCGGCGCCGGCGGCGGTGCAATGGACCCGAGGCGAGCCCGCCTACTGGCGCAGCTCGGCGATCGCGCGCCGGGCCTTCTGCGCCGCCTGCGGCACGCCGCTCGGCTGGGTGTCGGACGAGACCGGCGACTGGGACCTGTCGCTGGGGGCCTTCGACAACGCGGCCGCCCTGACGCCCACCGCCCATCTCGGCGTGGAATCGCGGCTGCCCTGGGTGATGCGACTCGGGGTAGAACACTGGCCGGAGCGGCTGACGCGCCCCGCGCCGGAGACGGTGCGGTCGCGCCAGCACCCCGATCACGACACCCCCTAGCAGCCTGTCGGAGTTAGCAGTTTTGCGGATGAATATGTCGCCAACGGCCACCGGCGGATTCTCTTGTTGTGCAGAACCGCGAAGTATCGAAAGAAATCTCCGATTTGTTCGTGGTTTGTGCTTAACTCCGACAG
>DATEQV010000518.1:0-11120 GCA_035272265.1 Acidisphaera sp.
GCGGCCGCGTCGAGGTCGACGCCGATCCGCAGTCCTGGCTGCAACGCGACGTGATGAGCTTCCCGCCCGAGAAGATCGCGCGCGTCGCCGTCGCAGCTGCCGCCCCGAGCGGCGGCGAGGCACCGCCCAACCTCGTCTTCACCGGCAAGGACGGCACGCTCACCCTGAACGAGCCGGCCGAGCACCCGCCGCTCGACGACGGCAAGGTCGCCGAGGTCGCTGCCGCCCTGCAGAACGTGACGTTCGAGGACGTGCGCCGCGCCGGCAGCGCGCCCTCCGGCCAAGCGCAGGGTGTCGGCACGTTCGCCATCGCCGACGGGCCCGAAGTAGCGGCGACCGTGACCAAGGACGGCGACGCGTACTGGGTCAGCTTCGATGTGACGGGCAAGGACGCGGACGCGCTGCAGCGCCGGGTTCAGGGCTGGGACTACAAGCTCGAATCGTTCAAGGCGCAGGATCTGGTGCCGACGCTCGACGCACTGAAAGCCGCCGCACCGCCTGCGCAAGCGCAGCCCGCACCGCAATCCGCACCGGCGCAATCCGCTCCGGCCGAGCCCGCTCCCGCATCGGTCCCCCAGCCCGCGCCGACGCAAGCGGCGCCGGCCGAACCCGCGCCGGCTCCGGCACCCGCCGAACCGCCGAAGTGAGCCGCGCCTATCCCGACCGGCCGATCGTCGGCATCGGGATCGTCGTGCTGCGGCCTGATGCGGCGCTGCTCGTGCGCCGCGGCCGCGCACCCGCGCTCGGCGCGTGGAGCCTGCCCGGCGGCGCGCAGGAACTCGGCGAAACCGCCGAGGCGGCGGCGCGCCGCGAGCTGCTGGAAGAAACCGGGCTGACCGTGGGTCCGCTGGTGCTCGCCGCGAACGTCGACAGCATCCATCGCGATGCCGGCGGCCGCGTCGAGTACCACTTCACGATCCTCGACTTCGCCGCCGCCTATGCGGGCGGCGACGCGCGCGCCGGCGGCGACGTCACCGACATCGCGTGGTCCGCGTTCGACGCCTTCGACGACTACGCGCTGTGGGACGAGGCGCGGCGTGTCATCGCCGCGTCCCGCCGGCTGCTCGGGCTATAAGCGCCGGCCTCAGGATCGGCGGCGGGCGTGGTCCGTGCGGGTGCGCGACGACAGCGAGATCGACAGCCCCGCCGCGACGATGCCGAGCGACGCCGGCAGCAGCCATGCCGGGCGCAGCAGGAACGGGCTGATCACCCAAGTCGACATCCACTGGGGCAGGTCGTGGCGCATCGCGCCCTGCAGCGCGTCCATCCAGTCGCGGTCTACCGCGAACAGGACGTGGCCGAGCGGCATGGAAGGCGGGGCCAGCATCGCGACCGCGACGGCGCCGACAAGGAAGATGGCGGCGATCACCGCGAATATGCGGGATATCACGTCGGCCCAGCCCAGTTTCCACGAACCCTGCATCAGGTTCTCTACATGAACAGTTTTTCGGTCGTCTTGTCAGTATACATCGGTGCGACGAACGCGCCGTAACCATTGTAGATCACGGTCGGCACCCGTTCGTTGGTGCCAAGCAACCGCTCCGTCGCCTGACTCCAACGCGGATGAGGCACCGCCGGATTGACGTTCGCCCAAAAACCATACTCCTGGGGCTGAATCGCCTCCCAGAACGTCGTCGGCCGCTGCTCGACGAAGCTGATCTTCGCCAGCGCCTTGGCCGACTTGAACCCGTATTTCCATGGCACCGTCAGCCGGATCGGGCCGCCATCCTGCGGCGGCAGCGGCTTCCCGTACATGCCGGTCGAGATGAAGGCGACGTCATTCGCCGCCTCTTCCATCGTCAGCCCCTCGATATACGGCCACGGGTAGAACGGCGCGTTCAGGCCCGGCATCGACGGATCCTGAATCGTCTGGAAGCGAACGTATTTCGCCGATCCGAGCGGCTCGGCGATCTTCAGAAGCGCCGAGAGCGGAAACCCGGTCCACGGCACCGTCATCGCCCACGTCTCGACGCAGCGGTGGCGATAGACCCGCTCCTCGAGCGAAACCTGCTTGAGCAGGTCGTCGATGCCGATCTGTTTCTTCTGAAACACCATACCGTCGATCGTGATCGTCCAAGGCCGCTGCTTCAGCGCTTGAGCTTCGCGCCACAAGTCCTTGTCATCGCTGAATTCATAGTAGTTGTTGTAGGTGGTGGCGTCCTTCTCGGCGGTGATCGCGCGCCCGGGCTCGAATTTCGGGTTGCGGGGCACGGCGTCGGCCTTGGCGGGCCCGGCGATCAGTCCGGCTCCTGCCGCCACGGCGCCGGCGGCGAGCACGGGGCGCCTGCCGAGCACGAACGCTTCCGGCGTCACCTGCGCCTCGGGGATTTCCCAGCCGCGTCGCCGAACGATCACCATGCGTCTCCTCCCGCTTGCCGCCGACGCCGATATGGGGCGTCGGTCCGGTCTGAGACCGTGATTGCGGAAAAGTATTGCACGGACGCCGCCGCAGTGCGCGCATCTTTGACCGATACGGGCTAAACTTTCGCCTTAGATCGCGTTCAGGTGACGTGGTCTGCCTGCGCGCTGTCGCGCGGGAGGGCGGATGCCGGCCGTCACACGGACGAGCGGCGCGCCGAAGCAAGGAGCACTCTTCGATGAAACGTCTGATCGCGCCCTGCGTGCTGGCGCTCGGCGCCAGCCTCGTCCTGAGCGCGTGTACCAATCCCTACGACCCCGGCCAGCGCGCGGTCGGCGGCGCGGTTCTCGGCGCCGGCACCGGCGCTGCGATCGGTGCCATCGCCGGCGGCGGGCGGGGTGCGGCGACGGGCGCGCTGATCGGCGGCGCTCTTGGCGCGGTCGGCGGCGCGGCCACCACGCCGACGCCTCCGCCGCCCGGCTACAGATATCCGCCGCCCGGCTATGCACCGGGCTACCCGCCACCGCCTCCGCCGCCGCCCAACTACGGCTACTGAGCCGACAGCCCGGCCGGCGCCGCATCGCCCCGCGGTGCGGCGCCGCGTCGTTCGGCTCGCTCGGCTCCGTTGCGCCGCCTCGCGTCAGCGCCCCATGTCGTGCCGGCCGCGGTCGCGCATGTCCGAGCCGCGCTCGCCGTCGTCCTCGTCGCTGTCCTGCAGCCGCTCCATGTGGACGCTGTGATCGCCGCCATGCGCCAGCACGTCGCGCTCGCGCGGCCCGGCCGTCCGGTCGATCACAAAGACATGGGCGAAGCCCTCTTGGGCAGCGATCGCCTCGCCCTCGCGCACCGCCTCGGTCAGCGTGAGGATGTGGTCGCCGGCGATCGCCGGGCGCATGACGCGGGTCCGATCGGGCCCATGGACCACGATGATCTCGACGTCGGTCCGCCGCGGGTCGTCCTCGGCGAACCGCCGCATGACCACGACATGACGTAGCCCGTCCGGCAGCGGATCGTGCGGGGCAAGCCAGCGGGTCTCAGGCATCTCAGTCTCCTGCAACGTCGTTCAGCGTCGTTGCTCCTGTTTACCTCAAAACGTCACAACTGCCTTGTCGGTCGCCGGCCGCGCGTTCGGCTGCCAAAAAAGGCCCGGTCACGACTATGTAGGGCGTTGCACCAACTGTAGCCCGGTGATGAGCATCGCCTAGTGTCCTGATTCCGAAGTTCGTCGAACTTCGGAATCAGAGTGGGACACCAGCAAATCAAAGTCTTAGTGGCCTCCTTATCCCAGTAGTTCGCGGGCGAACTTCTGGGGCAGGACACTAGCGGCGGCTGCCGTGGTCCTGTTGCTCAACGGGCTGCTTCTGGTGCAGACAGCGGGCGTGACCGTTCCGGGATTGGGATGAGCGCCGCCATCACACTGCCGGCCGAGCCGACCCAGGCACGCCGGTTCGGCAAGACCCGGGCGGCGCAGTCCCACGCGCTGCACGAGGACTATGTCGAGCTGATCGACGACCTGCTGCGCAGCGAGGGCGAGGCGCGGCCGACCGACATCGCCCGCCGCCTCGGCGTGTCCCACGCCACCGCGATCAAGACGATCGGGCGGCTGAAGCGCGAGGGCCTGGTCAGCGGCCGGCCCTACCGCGGCGTGTTCCTCACTCCCGAGGGCGAGTCGCTTGCCGCACGGGTCCGCGCCCGCCACCGCCTCGTGGTCGACGTGCTCACCGCGCTCGGCGTGCCCGAGGAAGCGGCCGAGCAGGACGCCGAGGGTATCGAGCACTATGTCTCCGACGCCACGCTGGACGCCTTCGCGCGATTTCTGAAGACCTCGCGCTAACGCGACTTGGCGGCACGCGGGCGGCTGTTGCAATCTGAGGTTGTGGAGAGCGACTCCGCACATCTTTCGGCCGCGGACATGGCCGCGCTGGTGCCCCTGCTCAATCGCCTGCGCGCACTGGCGCTGTCGGGCCAGCTCGACCGTCTGGCCGCGCAGGGTTTCTTCGGCCTGACGCCGGGCACGGTGGCGCTGCTGCCGTTCATCGGACCGTCCGGCGCCCCGTCCGATCATGCTGGCCGAGCAGGCCGGCATGACGCGCCAGGCCGCGGGCCAGACGCTGCGGGAGATGGAAAGCCGGGGCTTCATCACTCTCACCGGCGACCCGCACGACGACCGCGCCAAGCTCGCCCGATTCTCGTCCAGGGGCGAGGCGCTGCGGGATGCCGCGACCGAGGCCCGCGACGCGATGCGGCGCGTCGCCGAGGCGGCGATCGGCCCGGCGGCCCTGTCCGCATGGCTGACCGACGGCGTCGCACTGGCCGCGGCGCTGGAGACGCTGCCGGACTGACGGGCTCAGACGTCGATGTCGAGGCCGATATCGAGCACCGTCGCGCTGTGCGTGAGCCATCCGACCGACATCAGGTCCACGCCGCTCGCCGCGATCGCCGGCGCGGTCGCGGGCGCGATGCGGCCCGAGGCCTCGCTGATCGCGCGCCCGTCGATCATCCGCACCGCCTCGGCCAGCGTGGCCGGCGACATGTTGTCGAGCAGCACGGCGTCCACACCGGCCTCAAGCGCCTGCGCAAGCTGGTCGAGCGTATCGACCTCCAGCTCGATCTTCACGAGGTGCCCCGCATAGGCACGCGCCCGGACCAAGGCCTCGCGCACTCCGCCGGCGATGGCGACGTGGTTGTCCTTGATCAGGATCGCGTCATCGAGGCCGAAGCGGTGATTCGACCCGCCGCCCAGCCGGACGGCGTATTTCTGCACCGCGCGCAGGCCGGGCATCGTCTTGCGCGTGCAGGTGACGCGGGCGCGATGGCCGCGGATCGCATCCACGATCGAGGCGGTGGCGCTGGCGATCCCGCTGAGGTGGCACAGGAAGTTCAGCGCCGTCCGTTCGGCGGTCAGCAGCCCCTTCGCCGGGCCGTCGATGCGCGCGACCACGTCGCCCGGCTCGATCCGGCTGCCGTCGGGCCGGTCGACCGTCACCGCGAGGACCGGATCGATCAGCCGGAACGCGAGCCGCGCCAGATCGAGGCCGGCGACCACGCCGGCCTGTCGCGCGGCCAGCGTCGCCGAGGCGCGCACCCCCGGCGGCACGATCGCGTCCGTGGTCAGGTCGCCCGCCCTCCCGAGGTCTTCCAGCAGCGCCGCCCGCACGAGCGGTTCGAGCATCACGTCGGGCAGCGGCGGGATCATGCGGCTTCCCTCATGGTTTCGTCCGCAAGCACATCGGACAGGTGCAGCACCTGCCGTCGCGCCCAGGCGCGATCGTGTGCTGGGTAATCCGTGCGCGCGTGCGCGCCGCGGCTCTCCTGCCGGCGCAACGCCGCCGTCGCGATCAGCAGACCTACCAGGGCGGGGTCGGCTTCCGGCGCAGCGCTGCCCGCCCGCGGCGTCAGCGCGGCGATGCACCGCCGCAGGCCTTCGGCGTCGCGCAGCACCCCCGTCCCCGCCGACACGATCGGCCGCACCGCTCCGGCGTCCGGCAGCGGCGGCGCGTCGGTCGGCATCGGCCGTCGCGATGCCATCGCGGCAGACTGTCCGGCGACGTCGCGCGCCACCCAGGCGGCGCTCGCCGCGGCCTCCAGCAAGGAATTGCTGGCGAGCCGGTTGGCGCCGTGCAGCCCGCTGCAAGCCACCTCGCCGCACGCCCACAGTCCGCCGACGCTGCTGCGGCCCGCAGCGTCCACCGCAACGCCGCCCATGTGGAAGTGCGCGGCCGGACGCACGGGAATTGGCGTCGCAGCCGGGTCGATCCCGGCCGCCCGGCACGCCGCCGTAATGCCGGGGAAACGCGTGGCGAGCCGCTCGCCGAGCGCCGCGCGCGCATCGAGGAACACGCGATGTCCGGCGGCACTATGCGCCCACACGGCGCGGGAGACGACATCGCGCGGCGCCAGTTCGGCGCCCGGCACGTCGCGCATGAAGCGCGCGCCGGTCTCGTCGACCAGCACCGCGCCCTCGCCGCGCACCGCCTCGCTGACCAGCGGCATCGGATCGCGCCCGACATCGAGCGCCGTCGGATGGAACTGCACGAACTCCAGGTCGGCAAGCGCCGCGCCCGCCCGCGCCGCCAGCGCGAGCCCGCTGCCGATCGCCCCGGCCGGATTGGTGCTGTGCAGGAACAGCCCGCCAAGCCCGCCGGTCGCCAGCACCACACGGCCGGTGCGGATCGCGACCGGCTGTCCGTCGCATCGCGCGACAACCCCCTGCACCGAGCCGTTGCCGACGATCAACCGCAGCGCCACCGCGCGCTCGATCACCTGGATCGACGGCGTCGCGCGCACCGCCCGCACCACCGCCTGCATCACCGCGGCGCCCGTCGCGTCGGCCGCATGGACGATGCGGCGCTTCGTGTGCGCCGCCTCCAGCCCGAGCGCCAACGCGCCCGTATCGGTGCGGTCGAACGCGACCCCCAGACGCAACAGGCGCTCGATCACGCCGGCACCCGCCTGGACAACCCGCGCCGCCGCTGCCGGATCGCACAGCCCGTCACCGGCCCCGAGCGTGTCGCTCAGATGCAGGCTCGCGTTGTCGTCGTCCCCGATCGCGGCGGCGACGCCGCCCTGCGCCCATCCGCTCGCCGCCCCGTCGCCCAGCGGCGATGCGGCGAGCACCACGACCGGCTCCGGCGCAAGCTCCAGCGCCGTCATCAGTCCGGCCAAACCCCCGCCGACGATGACGGGGCGACCGTCCAGCGTACTCATCGGATAGCCAACATGCGCTCGACCGCGCGTCGGGCCGGCGCGGCGATGTCGGCGGGAATCGTGACCTCGTGCGCCATGTCCTCCAGCGCGCGGCGGATGTTGGCGAGCGTGATGCGCTTCATGTGCGGACACAGGTTGCACGGCCGCACGAACTCGGTCGCCGGATGCTCCACGGCGACGTTGTCGCTCATCGAGCACTCCGTGACGAGCACGACGCGGGCGGGATGGTGCTGCGCCACCCAGTCGCTCATCATCGCGGTCGAGCCGGCGAAATCCGCCTCGGCCACCACGTCCGGCGGGCATTCCGGATGCGCCAGCACCACCACGCCCGGGTGCTGCTCGCGCAGGCCGCGGATGTCCTGCGGCGTGAACCGCTCATGCACCTCGCAATGGCCGGTCCAGGCGATGATCTCCACATCGGTCTGGGCGGCGATGTTCTTCGCCAGATACTCGTCGGGGATCATGATGACGCGCGGAACGCCGAGGCTTTCCACCACGCGCTTGGCGTTGCCCGACGTGCAGCAAGTGTCGCTCGCCGCCTTCACGGCCGCGGAGGTGTTGACGTAGGTCACCACCGGCACGCCCGGATAGCGTTGCCGCAGCAGCGCCACGTCGGCCGGCGTGATGCTCTCGGCCAGCGAGCAGCCGGCGCGCAGGTCGGGGATCAGCACCGTCTTGTCCGGGTTCAGCAGCTTCGCCGTCTCGGCCATGAAGTGCACGCCGGCAAGCACGATGACCGACGCGTCGGTGCGCGCCGCCTCGCGCGCCAGTGCGAGGCTGTCGCCCACGATGTCGGCGACGCAATGGAAGATCTCCGGCGTCTGGTAGTTGTGCGCCAGGATCACCGCGTCCCGCGTCCGCTTCAGCTCCAGGATGGCGTCCACATCGTCGGCGAACACCGGCCACTCGAAGGGCGGGATCACGCGGGAGACGCGATCGTACAGCGATGCGGTGCGGGAGATGGCGTCTAGCATCGGGCGCTCCTTATGCTCTTATTGAGCATTTCTGGGGCCGAAAAATCAGGCGCGGGACCACCCCGACGCCATGCACTTATGCTGATGCTGAGTATAAGCGATGTCAACCCCGCCCCGGGGCAGGAGCAGCCATCCGCGCGAATGTGGCCCAGCCGGCGCTATTCGCGACTGTGGCGCCGCCGGAGCCATTGCGGCAAGCTGCCGGAGGCCCCCTCGTCAGCACGGAAAATCCGGACCCGGAAGGAGAACACGATGGCCGATCGCATGCTCGACGTCGTCACCATCTGCGGCAGCCTGCGCAAAGGTTCCTACAACCGCATGGTGATGAACGCCCTGCCGGGCCTTGCCCCGGAGGGAATGCGGGTCGTCGAGGCGCCGTCCTACCGCGAGTTCCCTCTCTACGACGCCGACATCCAGACCTCGACCGGCTTTCCCGCCGGCGTGACCGCGCTGGCCGACGCGATCCGCGCGGCGGACGGCGTGATCTTCGTCACGCCGGAATACAATTTCGGCATCCCCGGCCCGCTGAAGAACGCGATCGACTGGCTGTCGCGGCTGAAGGACCAGCCCTTCGCCGGCAAGCCCGTCGCCTTGCAATCGGCGTCGCCGGGTCCGCTCGGCGGTGCGCGCGTGCAGTACGACCTGCGCCGGTCGATGGTGTTCCTCGACGCCCAGACGCTGAACAAGCCGGAGATCTTCATCGGCAACTGCATGCAGCGCATCGACGCCAACACCGGCCAGATCACCGACGAGCCGACGAAGGACTTCATCAGGCAGCAGCTTGTGGCGTTCGCGAAGTCCATCGCCGCGCATGGCAGCAAGGCCTGAGCAGCGACCAGCCGTAAGATCACTTCCTGATGACCGGAACCCGTTCACTCCGTCATCGCGAGCGAAGCGTGGCGATCCAGGGCCGCGCGGAAGGCATTTGTCACGCGGCCCTGGATTGCCACGGCGCTCCGCGCCTCGCAATGACGGCAAACGCACTGTTCACTAGTTGTTATGTCGTGTAGTGCGCGCCGACCTAACGCGACCGCGCCAGCGGCAGCTTGCTGCCGGCAACTGCCCGTTCCTGCAGCACTTCCTTGCGGAACCGGAAGAGCTTTGCCGGTCGCCCGCCGGTGCCGGTGGTGACCCCGCCGGTCTCCTCGACCAGCGCCTGCTGCTCGATCAGCCGGCGGAAATTCTGCTTGTGCAACCGCTGACCGGCCAGCGCCTCGAACGCGCGCTGCAGCTGCAGCAGCGTGAACGCGTCCGGCATCAGCTCGAACACCACCGGGCGGTATTTGATCTTCGCGCGAAGTCGGGCGATCGCGGTCGCCAGGATGCGGCGATGGTCGTGCCGCATCTCGCAGCCCGGCACCGGCTCCGCGTCCAGCCCACGGCGGCGGATCGCCTCCTGAACCAGTCCTGCCTCGTACAGCAGCTCGTAGCGCTGCAGCACCAGCTCCTCGCTCCACGGCCGCCCCGACAGCCCGAACGTCACCGCCACGCGCTGCCGCCGCGCCGTCCGCTCGGCGGCACTCGCCGCATCCGCCCAGGCGCGCAGCCGCGGCGCGATCTGCCGCAGCACGCGGGCACTCGCCTCGTCGCGCGCGTCCTCCCACGGAAAGTGGCGATACCACCCGCGCCACGACGCGCCGTCGCCCGGCGGCGTGCCGGTCTCCCGCGTCAGGCCCAGATAGCTGATCGAGATCACGCGCGAGCCCTCGCCCGTGCGGTCCGCATCGGCAAACGTGTAGAGCTGTTCGACATAGCCGAGTTCGCGCCGCGTCTGCCGCTCCACCCAGGCGCGCAGGCTGGCCTGCAACGACCGGTCGTCCGACGCGAACGGTCCGGACGGCAGCGCCGCGCCGTCATCGATCGTCAGCACCCGCGGCGTGTCGTCGGTCACCGCGACGAGCACGGCGATCAGTTCGGCGACCGTCCCCTGGTCCGGGGCGCCGGTTTCGGGCGAGAGTCGATCGAGCGGCGCCATGCACGATCCCTTGCCACGCGCTCGCCGGAATCGGGAAGAGCCAATGCGAACCAGCGTCATCGCCGCCAACGGCTTGCAGTTCCACTGCCTGGAGGAGGGCGCCGGCCCGCTCGCGCTCTGCCTGCACGGCTTCCCCGACCACGCACCCACCTGGAGCCTGCAACTCCAGTCGCTCGCACAGGCCGGCTATCGCGCGGTCGCCCCGTTCATGCGCGGCTACGCGCCGACCGGCGCACCGCCCGACGGCCCGTTCCAGACGGCGGCCCTCGCCCAGGACGTCGTCGCCCTGATCGACGCGCTCGGAGGCGCCCCGGCGGTAGTGATCGGCCACGACTGGGGCGCCGCCGCGGCATATGGCGCCGCCGTCATCGCCCCCGAGAAGATCCGCAAGCTGGTCACGCTGGCCGTGCCCTACGGCGGCGCCGTCGCGACCGCCTTCGTGACCAACCCGCTTCAGCAGCGCCGTTCCTGGTACATGTTCTTCTTCCTGCTGCCGATCGCCGACGCGGCGCTCGCGCACGACGACTTCGCCATGGTGCGGCGGCTCTGGCGCGACTGGTCGCCGGGCTTCGAGCTGCCCGACGACGAAATGGCGGCGCTGATCGACACCTTCCGCGCCCCCGGCACGGCGCAGGCCGCGCTCGGCTACTATCGCCACTCCATGCTGCCGGACCGCCAACGGCCCGAGCTGGCCGCGATCCAGGCGCGGCTGCGTCGCGACCCGATCCACGTGCCGACGCTCTACCTGCACGGCGCGGACGACGGCTGCATCGGCGCCGAGGTCGGGGCCGACCAGAGCGGCTTCTTCCCCGCCGGCCATCGCCGCGTGGTGATCGACGGCGCCGGCCACTTCCTGCACCGCGAAAAGCCCGACGCGGTCAACGGCGAGATCCTCGGCTTCCTGCGCGCCTGACCAGCAATTCTCATTTTGATTTTCGGTGGTTTGAGGGCTTGGGCGTCAAGTTACATCAGGAAGGGAGTTCGACGATCACGGCGGGAGTGGTGGTGGCTTGGCGAAGGCGAGCGTGAGAAGCAAATCGTCCCAGGAGGGGAAGATCAGGAATGCGGTGATCGCCGCCAGCTTGTTGAAGAAGTTGTAGCGTGG
>DATEQV010000519.1:0-2654 GCA_035272265.1 Acidisphaera sp.
GGCCGCGTCTATCTGCCGGCGAGCGGTCTCACGCCGTTCGCCGCCTACGACGTGCCGACGACGTTGGAGCTGGAGGACCGGACGGTTCGCACCGTCCGGCTGTTCCGGCTGCTGCCCGGCTGACGCGTGGCGGTCTCCCGCCGCGCGCGGATAGTGTGACCAGGACCTGCGGGAGACGCGGATGCACCGACGCACGCTGCTGGCCACGGCCGCCGCCGCAGTGTGCCGGCCGGCGCTCGCGCAATCGCCGTCCGCCCGCGTGCTGCGCTTCGTGCCGCAGGCCAACCCGGAGAACCTCGATCCGGTGTGGGCCCCGACCATCATCGCCCGCAACCACGCGTTCCTCGTCTGGGACCAGCTTTACGCGAACAACCGCGCGCTCGAGCCGCGGCCGCAGATGGTCGCCGGCCACGAGGTCCTCGACGACGGCAGGCGCTGGCGCTTCACCCTGCGCGACGGCCTCGCCTTCCACGACGGCACGCCGGCGCGCGGCGTCGACTGCGTCGCCAGCATCCAGCGCGCCGCGCAGCGCCGCAACCTCGGCCAGAAGCTGCTCGAGCGCGCCGACGAGCTGCGCGCAACGTCGGACACCACGTTCGAGATCCGGCTGAAGCAGCCCTTCCGCCTGACCACAACGGCACTTGCGGACATCTTCGTCATGCCCGAGCGCCTCGCCAGCGTCAGCCCGTTCAAGCTGATCCCCGACTACATGGGGTCGGGCCCGTTCCGCTTCGTGGCCGACGAGTTCGTCTCCGGGTCCCGCGCCGTCTATGTGCGCAACGATAAATACCTCGCCAGGAACGAGCCGCCCGACGGGTTCGCCGGCGGCAAGGTCGTGCATTTCGATCGCGTCGAATGGCGCGTGATGCCCGATTCCGCCTCCGCCGCGGCGGCGCTGCAGAACAACGAGGTCGACTGGCTGGAGACGCCGCTGCACGACCTGCTGCCGATGCTGCGCAAGAGCCGCGGCGTGCGCGTCTTCCGCAACGACGAACTCGGCAGCATGGCGATCGCGCAGTTCAACCACCTGCATCCGCCGTTCAACAACCGCAAGCTGCTCGCCGCCCTGCTGCCCGCGATCGACCAGTCGGAGTTCATGCAGGCCGCCTATGGCGAGGACGGCTACGTCATCGGCGTCGGCGTGTTCACCCCGAACACGGCGATGGCGACGAGCGTGGGCCTCGACGTGCTCACCGGCCCGCGCGACCTCGCCCGCGCCCGCGCGCTGGTCGCCGCCAGCGGGTATGCCGGCGAACGCGCGGTCGTCATGGCGCCCGCGGACCAGCCCGCCACGCAGGCCATCACGCAGGTACTCGCCGAGACGATGAAGACGCTCGGCATCAACGTCGATTACGTCAGCATGGATTTTGGCACGCTGGTGCAGCGCCGCGCCAAGCGCGACGCGGTGGAGGCGGGCGGCTGGAGCGCCTTCTGCACGTATTTCGACGGAATCAGCGCCGCGACGCCGGCGACGAACTCGCCGTTGCGGGGCAACGGCACCGGGCCGAACGCCTGGTTCGGCTGGGCCGACGACCCCGAGATGGAGTCAGCGCGAGACGCGTGGTTCGACGCGCCCGACCTGCCGGCGCAGAAGGCCATTTGCGACAAGATGCAACTGCTCGCGTTCCAGCACGTCCCCTTCATCCCGCTCGGCCAGCGTTACCAGGACTTCGCCGCGCGCGACGACCTGCAGGACATCGTCAAGTCGTTCTTGTACCCGGTGTTCTGGGGCGTGCGCCGCGCCTGAGACGCTGGCTCTGAGCTCACGCGGAACGAGCGATGCGCCTGATACCAAGTCCTGATGACCGGAACCCATTCATTCGTCATCGCGAGCGAAGCGTGGCGATCCAGGGCCGCGTGACAAACGCCTGCCGCGCGGCCCTGGATCGCCACGTCGCCAAGCGGCGGCTCGCGATGACGAGGTGAGTCGTACTCCCTCAGACTTGGTATGAGTGGGAGCATGGCGGAGGCACCGCCGGGAGCGCTATTCGCAGCGACGGACTCCGATGCCAGCTTCCGTCGCCCCGAACGTCACTCCGTCATCAGGCCGCGCGTCGCCCGGACCGCTCGCCGCCCGCTCGCCGCCCCGCGTTGCGTCCGCCGGCGTTCCGCCCCGGATTGTATCCGCCATTGCGGCCCGGGTTCTGCCCGTTGCGCCCGCCGCGTCCCTGCGGCGCCGTCTCGACCGGCTCCTGGCCGATCTTCTGCGCGATCGTGCCGGACGCGCGTTCAATCGCCCGCAGCGCCGCGCGCTCCGATCCGTCGCAGAACGAGATCGCCACACCGCCCGCGCCGGCCCGCGCGGTGCGGCCGATGCGATGCACGTAGCTCTCCGGCTCGACCGGCAGGTCGTAGTTGATGACGTGCGAGATCTCCTTCACGTCGATCCCGCGCGAGGCGATGTCGGTCGCCACCAGGACGCGAGCCCGGCCGCTGCGGAAGCGGTCCAGCGCACGCTCCCTGGCACTTTGGCTCTTGTTGCCGTGCAGCGCCTCGGCGTTCACCGCACTCGCCTCCAGGTGCTCGTGCACGCGATTGGCGTTCTGCTTGGTGCGGGTGAACACGATCACCCGCTCCATCGCCGGATCGGCGAGCAGCTGCGTTAGCAGCGCGCGCTTGCCCGCGGCGGGGACGAAATGCACGAGCTGGTCGAT